>SIAQ01000122.1 GCA_009697105.1 Gemmataceae bacterium
CTCCTCTTGTGTCAGCTACTCCGAGCAGGTATTGTCGCATTAATCCAGCAAGGTACGTGAATCCGACTCCGCAAGTTCCACGCGTAACGAGAAAAATGGTGCTGAGTCACCCAAACGAGCATCCTCTGGCGGTATTTGCTAAGGACTAAGGACCAAGGACTATTAGTACGACTTCGCAAACACCACGCGCCCTGCCGACTCCGCACCAGTCACCATGCACTTGCCGGTCTCCTTCGAGCGGTTGAACGGGATGCAGCGGATCGTCGCCTTGGTCTCGGTGGCGATACGTTCCTCGGTCTCACGGGTGCCATCCCAGTGGGCCCATAGGAAGCCGCCCGGATCCTCGAGCTTCTTCTTGAACTCGTCGTAGGAGTTGACTTCAAAGCTGGCTGCGTCGCGATACTTCTTCGCGCGGTCGAACAGGTTCTTCTGAATCTCCTTGAGCAATGCCACCACGCGCGTCGGCAACTCGCCCAACGGCACGCCGACGGTCTTGCCCTCCTTGCCTGGAAAGTCTCGCCTCGCCAACACGCACGTCTGTTGGGCCAGATCGCGTGGCCCCATCTCGATACGGATCGGCACGCCCTTGACCTCCCAGTCGATGAACCGTTGTCCCGGCGAAAGATTGAACCGCTTGTCGATCTCCACGACCATCGGCTCGTAGCCAAGGAACTCATCGCGAGGCAACTTGACGAGCGATTCCTTGAGCTGCTCGGCGGCCTTCAGCGAGTTCGCCTTGTCGTCGTCCGATTTTCCCAACGGCACAACGACGACATGAATCGGCGCCAACCGTGGCGGGCAGACCAGGCCGGCGTCGTCGGAATGTGTCATGATCAATCCGCCGATGAGCCGAGTCGAGACGCCCCAGCTCGTCGCCCACGCATATTCGCGCTGGCCGGCTTGCGTCTGAAACTGCACGTCAAACGCCTTCGCGAAATTCTGCCCGAGGAAATGGCTCGTGCCCGCTTGCAGAGCCTTCTTGTCCTGCATCATTGCTTCGATGCACAGCGTGTAGTCGGCACCCGGGAACTTCTGCCCATCCGTCTTCGGTCCCGTCAGCACTGGCATCGCCATCCAGTCTTCAGCGAAAGTGCGATAGACTTCGAGAATCGTATGCGCCTCGGCCTCCGCTTCCAGCTTCGTCGCATGCGCGGTGTGGCCTTCTTGCCATAGGAACTCGGTCGTGCGCAGAAAGAGCCGCGTGCGCATCTCCCAGCGGACGACGTTCGCCCATTGGTTGATGAGCAAAGGCAGATCGCGGTAGCTTTGAATCCAGTTCTTGTACGTGTGCCAAATGATCGTCTCGGACGTCGGCCTGACGATCAACGGCTCTTCGAGCTTGGCATCGGGATCGACGACCAGGCCCTCGCCCGGCACGACCTTCAAGCGATAGTGCGTGATGACCGCGCATTCTTTCGCGAAGCCCTCAGCCATCTGCTCTTCCTTGGCCAGGAACGACTTCGGGATGAATAGGGGAAAATACGCATTCACATGTCCCGTGTCCTTGAACATGCGATCGAGCGCTCGCTGCATCCGCTCCCAGATGGCGTAACCGTGCGGCTTGATGACCATGCAGCCACGCACGTCGGAGTTCTCCGCCATGCTCGCGTTTTTGACGATGTCCAAATACCATTGCGAGTAATCTTTCGCTCGCGGTGTGATAACCTCGGCCATGCGTGGCTCCCTCAATAAACAAACAAGCCCAAGGGTGAACGAAGTGAACCCTTGGGATAGAGACAAAATAATCCCAGGGGTTCGCTTCGCTCACCCTCTGGGCCTGGGATATTGTATGAGAGGCTAACCGGAAATCTGTCTTACGCAGCCGATAAGAAAAATCATCTTCAGAATTATTTTGGCATGTTGCCGATTCACCCAAACCGATCGTTGGGATCATGGTGAGGCTTGGGCTGTGTACTGTCCGGCATCGTACCGCGCGGGCATCGGGGCTGTCAAAGTCGGTAGCGAAAAAGAATCTTACGATCGGGTGGCATGCGGCGGGTGCTAAACGAAAGTTGGGCGCTGCTTGACAGCTGCGCCGGCCCTCGTAGCATGGGTGTATACTCCCAACCAGCGGCACACCCTTTTTGGATCGAACGCGATCCGATCCCATGCATCGCGAAATTTCGCATACCGATGACGCTTTCGCCGAGGAGAGCAACGGCCTACTCTACCTGATGACGGCCTTACTGGCTGCGCTGATGGCGTTGGAGTTGCTGCCTCGGCTTGGCGATTTGGCCGGCTGGTCGCTGTTCGCGGCTTGGCCTCGCGAACCGTTCGGGTATCGCTACGGTTTCGCGATGGCGGCGGCGATCCTCGGTGGGGCTCGCGTCGTCTACATCGCCTTACAAGGCCTCTTGGATGGCAAGATCGGCGCGGACATCGCCATCGCCATCGCCTTCCTCGCGGCAATCCTCATTCAAGAATGGCTCGTCGCGGCCGAGGTCGTCTTCATCGGCATGTTCGGCGAGTGTCTCGAAGCATTCACTTTCGACCGCACCAGGAACGCGATTCGCAAGCTCGTCGAAGTTTTCCCGCTCCGCTGCTGGGTGTTGCGCGACGGACAGGAGACGCGCGTCTTCACCAAGGACGTGATCCTCGGCGACCGCGTCGTCGTCAAGCCCGGTGCGAAGGTACCCGTCGATGGCGTGGTGCTCGAGGGCCGATCGACCGTCGATACCAGCGCGTTGACTGGAGAGAGCATGCCGATCGACAAGGTGGTCGGCGATGAGGTGCTGGCCGGCTCGATCAACCAAACCGGGGCGCTGACGATCGAAGCAAAGCGCGTCGCCCAACAGACCGTGGCGGGACGGGTCATCGAACTGACGGCGAAGGCGTTGAAGGACAAGAGCGACCTCGAACGCAGTGCCGATCGGCTCGCACGATTGTTTCTGCCGGCCGTGCTCGGCATCGCCCTGCTGACGTTCCTCGTGTGTGCGTTCTATTTCGGCACGACCTGGTTGAGGCCCACCGGAGCGAACCGGTTCAGCCTGCGCCAGGTGTTAACGTTCAGCGCCTATCCGACGTTGTCCGTGCTGGTCGTGGCTTGCCCGTGTGCATTAATTCTGGCGACGCCTGCGGCGGTCATCGCGGCGCTCGGGCGATTGGCGGGAACGGGCGTGCTCATCAAGAGCGGCGCCGCCCTGGAGCGTTTGGCCAGCGTGCGCGCCTTCGCCTTCGATAAAACCGGCACGATCACCGAAGCCAAGCTCGCAATCGGCGACATCGTGCCGATCGATGGCGCTGACGCGAATGACGTTCTGCGAACCGCCGCCAGTGCCGAGCAAAGCAGCGAACATCCGCTCGCCCGGCTCATCGTCGGCGAGGCGGCGAAACGCGGCGTGACGCTCGAACCACTCACCGAATTCCAAGCGCAACCCGGCGCCGGCGTCGTCGCTCGCACCGAGCACGGCGAAATCCTGATTGGCACGCGGCGCTTGCTCACCGAGAAAAATGTCGCCATCCCGACCGCCGCCGATGACGCACTCACGAAGCTCGATGCAGCCGGGCAGACGGCCCTGCTCGTGGCGCGCGATGGCGTCGTGCTCGGCGTCATCGGCGCACGGGATACGCTGCGGCCTGGAGCGGTCGGGTTGCTCAATCATCTCCGCGAAATCGGCATCGACCCGATCGTTCTGCTCACGGGTGATCGCACTGCTGCCGCCAAGGCGATGGCGCTCGATCTTCCGTTTACCGAGATACACGCTGAGCTTTTGCCCGATCAAAAAGCGAAGTACCTCGCCAAATTGCAGGCCGCTGGCACACCGATTGCGATGGTCGGCGACGGCATCAACGACGCGCCGGCCCTCGCCGGCGCGGATGTCGGAATCGCCGTCGGCACCGGGACCGACATCGCGGCCGAGGCGGGCGACATCGTCCTTATGGGCGATCCGCTCAAGCATTTACCGTTCCTCGTCAGGCTGTCGCGTGAGACAGTCAAGATCATCCATCAGAATATCATCTGGTTTGCGTATGTCGTCAACGCGGTCGGGATCGTCGTCACCGCCTGGCTTTGGCCTTTGTTCGCGCCAGCGGAATGGTACGAGCAATCGCCCGTCGCCGCGGTGATCTATCATCAGCTCGGTTCATTTCTAGTGCTGCTCAATTCGCTGCGGATTCTGTGGTTTGAGCGCAGTGAGGATAGCCCGACCTGGCAGGCGTGGGTCCAGCGTTTGAAAGGCACAGACGATTGGATCGGGCGCAACTTCAATATCACGCATACAGTCCACTGGTGTGAGCATCATTGGCAGCGGCTTGTGCTCGCCGCCGTCGCGTTTGCGCTGCTTGGATATGCCGCGACTGGGCTTACTATTGTCGCTTCGGACGAAGTTGGCATCGTTCGCCGTTTCGGCAATCCCGTCGGCGCGGATCTGAAGCCCGGCTGGTATTACCGCCTGCCGTGGCCGATTGAATCGACCACGCGCGTGTCGCAGCGTATTCGCTCCATCAGCATCGGTTTCAGGGAGCAACCCGAAAAAGTGAGCGCGACGGGCGCATTGACCTGGTCGAGCGCTCATCGCAAAGAAGCCCGCATCGGCGAGGAAGCGATGATGATAACGGGCGACAACAGTCTCGCCGACCTGCTCGTCAGCGTCCGATATAGCGTGGCCAAGCCGCGTGTTTTTCTGTTTGCCGTCACGAATCCGGAGAACGCGATCCAAGCGATCGCCGAGTCAGAGTTGCGGGCGATGGTGGCAGGACGCTCATTCCCGGAGCTGATGACGGCAGGCCGCGGCAAATTCCAGGCGGATGTGCTGACTCGCATTCGCGTACGGTGTGACAAACTCGGCCTGGGCGCGGCGATCGAAAGCGTGGCGGTCATCGATCTGCATCCGCCGGGCGAAGTTGTGCCCGCCTACTACGCCGTGGCCAATGCGATGGAAGATCGCGATCGCAAGATCAACGAAGCCGAGGAGGAAGTGACGAAGAAACGCCGGGAAGCTGATGCCGAAGTTGTCAAGATATTAACGAAGGCTCGGGCCACGAAGACGGAAAAGATCGAAGACGCCCGCCGGGAGCGAGAGCGATTCTTCGCGCAATATCGTCCCCGATTGGAGTTGAGCGCGGAGGCGGAACTCGAGTTGGCATTCGATGCGGCGAGTGATCTGCTCACGGGCACCAGCATCGACGATGTTGCCGTGAACGCAAAGAAACGTCGCCGTGATCTGCTGGGCCTGCAAGCCTCGCTTGTAGAGTTTCGCGTCTACTGGGAGACGCTGGGCAAGGCACTGAACGGCCGCGAATTGCTGTTGATCGACAGTGATAAGGTCGCAGGCAGGCGCAACCTAATGCTGTTCGACCCTGAGCTATTCCGCGCCCCGCCTCCCCTTTTTATGCCACAGAATCGGATGCCGATACGTCAACCGGAGCACAAGGGCGAGGAGCCGTGACGAGTCATCGCTTGCGTTTAGCGCTCACTGGGCGCCATGCGATCGCTAAGCCGCAAGCGGAAGACCAGGGACAAACTATGAAAAAATACATCCTCACGCCGCTGGCGATCGTCACGATCATCACGCTCGCGCGCTGGTCAATGTACACCGTCGATGCGGCGGAATACGCCTACGTCACCGTCCTCGGCGAGCATCGCGTGACCTACGACGGCAGCGATTCCGCCAACGGCGCCGGCCTGAAATTCGGCTGGCCTTGGCCGATCCAGCAGGTGCAACGTCTCGATCGTCGGCTGCAACAATTCGATCTGCCCGCGCAAGACCAGCTCACCTATGACCCGGCGGGCAAGGCGATCGACAAGCTCCTGTCGCTCGAAGCCTACGTCTGCTGGCGGATCATCGATCGCGATGGCGTCGATCTCTTCGTTCGCCGTATCGGCACGGCCGATCGCGCGCGCACGATTCTTGAACCGCTCGTCAGTAGTCGGCTCGGCGCCGCCGTTGGCGAAATGCCGATGGACGATTTCATCAGCACGACCATCGCCGATCCCGTTGACGGCCGCACGCGCGTCGATGTCGCACTGGACAAACTTCGGCAGCGTCTTCTCGTAGCTTTGCGCGGGCCGGCGCGCGATGAGTATGGCATCGACCTTGTCGATATTCGCCTGCGCCGATTCAATCATCCGGGCGATGTGCGTGGCTCGATCTTCAGCCGCATCAAGGCCGAACGCAATGCCGAAGCGACGAAGTACATCGCCGATGGCGAACGCCAGGCGGCCAACAAGAAAAACGAAGCCGATGCCGACATTCGCGAGCAATTGGCGAAAGCAAAGTCCGAAGAGGAGCGGATCAAAGCCGAGGCCGATGTCGAGGCGATGAAAATCCGCAATCACGCTTATAGCCAGGATCGCGAGTTCTACGAATTCCTCAAGAAGATGGAGAAACTGCAAAACATCCTCGGCGATTCCAAGACGATGTTGCTGCTCTCGACCCATCGGCCGGCCTTTGAATCGCTCTTCACGCCGCCGCGGCCCAAGCAGCGATTACCGTAGCCATCACGCTCCGCGTGATGGATTTACGATGAACCGACAGTAGCGTGAGCGAATTCCGACGATTTCAATATTTCAAGAATCCATCACGCGGAGCGTGATGGCTACGTTAACCCGGGGTGAACTGATGTGGCGTTACACACTTTATCTGCTCGGCCTCATCTTCGGCGTGTGGACCGTTGCGACCTCGCTCACGCAGGTACAGTCGCATGAACGCGCTGTGATTCGCCGCTTTGGCCGAATTCTCGACACGAAGCCGGAGCAGGGATTGCACATCTCCTGGCCGTGGGGCATCGATCGTGTTGATCTCGCGCCGGTTGGCCGGGTCCGCGACATCAAAGTTGGGTATGTCGAGAAGAAAGATGATGACGACAGCATCGTGCCGATCGGGCAGATGGTCACGGGCGATCACAATCTGGTCAACGTGCAGGCGACGATTTACTTCCGCGTGCGTGAGGCCGATGTCGAGAAGTTCGTTTTGCAGCAGGCCAACATCGATGCGTTCGTCGCCCGTGCCGCCGAGTCGCTGCTTGCGGAATGGATTGCCGGTCGCACCGTGGACGACGTGCTCCGTCGCGGCAAGCATCAGCTGGCCGGCTGGCTGGTCGGGCAGATGCAAGATCGGCTCGCGGATTACGACCTCGGCGTCGATATCAAACGCGTCAGCATCACCGATCTCAGCCCGCCGGACCAGGTCAAGGATGCATTCAGCAAACTGACCAACGCCCAGCAGAGCATCCCCACGAAGCTAAGCAACGCCAAACGCGAGATCAACACCAAAAGCGAGGCGGCGTCGTCCAAAATGCATGACATGAAAGTGAAAGCCGAGGCTTACGCTCGCACCGAACTGGTCGGCGCCAATGCGGAGGCAACCAGCTTTCGGACACGGCTGGATTCGTATCGTGAACTCTCGCGCAGGAACGTGGATTATCTCAATACGCTTTGGCTCGACGACATGACGCGCATCTACGCCAAGATGCGCGAGGAAGGCCGAGTCGAACTGCTGGACCACTACTTGACAAGCGAAGGCCTGACGATCACGCAGTTTCCGTTGACGCCACGGAAGAAATAAAACGCCTTCTCCGTTTAGCCGTTCGCCTATAGCGAGCGCCAATGGGCTCGCTATAGGCGAACGGCTAAACAAATATCACGGCGTTTTCGGGTTCGTCTGGATACGAATGAGCGCCCCTTCGGGTTCGGTGAGATCGACGAACTGCGGATCAGACGTGACGGCAATGCCTTCATTACCTGAGCGATCGCGTACACGCAGCCTCAAGTAAACCTGTGTCGGCGTGTCCGCGAGCACCTTCCACGAAAAATCGCCGCTGACTCGTTCATTTGCAAATCGGCCGGTATTCTCGAGGTCAACCTTGATCGGCACCCATGGGCCTTCCGGCTTGGCAGCGTATTCGAGATTGATCGGCGTCGCGCCCAGGTTTTTGTCCCGCGCGTTCCAGCGGATCAGCAGATGATCGGGCTGGGCTGGGTCCGGGATCGGCTTGAACATCTGGGCGATCGGCCTGACCGTGTCGATCTCGATACGCATTTCCGGTACATCACCGGGACGCGGCTCCTTGCCCAACCCCGCGCGGTTCTTGACGACCAACGTCAGGCCGTAGATGGCATCGGGAAAGGGTGTACCGTCGGCGGTGCGAAACTCGAAGCGACGCTGTTGACGTGGATTGACGGCTGTGTTCTGTACGTCCTCATCGCGGGCAAAAATCTCCCAGGTCGCGCCGTCGTCTTTCGTCAGCCAAAGCTCGATGCTGCCGACACCCGACGGGCCAACTCGCTTCAGTTCATACTCCAGCGTCACCTGATGCTGATTCAGATGCTGCAACGGCGGCAGCGGTCGGCGGTTGGGCGACGCATTCGTCGTGCGCGGCTCGAACGCACCGGTCGGCGACTTCAACGGATCGACGAACGTCCGCGAGTCGGCAATCACGCGGTCGTTCGGATTCTCCTTAACCACAACGGGAGTCGGCGGTTCGACGATGCCCGGTGGCGGTTTCACGTCCATGCCCGGCGGATTGATCGTGACTGGAGGCGGCGCAAGGTCCGGTTTCTTCAACCCCTCGAATGTTGGCGGCGGCCCAATCGGATCCTTCGGCGTCTCTATCGGTTTGCCGCCGAACGAAAGGTCGGCTGGCAGCGTGGCGCCGTTTCCGCCCGGTGTCGGCGTTTCCTTGAATCCGGTCGTCGCAATGGTTCCGGGAATCTCCGCCAAGGCAAACGAGGTATTGCCCGCCAAATCGCGGATCGTCACACGAATCGTCAGCGCGAAGTTGTTGCCTGGGCGAAACTGGGCGTTGCCCTTGATCGTTTTTGAATTGGAAATAGGTGTCCAGACATCGCTGCCCTTCGGCTGATACTCGACGCGAAACCCGTCCTTTCCCAGGTCGGGATTGTCTTCCTGTATATCCCACGTCACGTAAACATCGCTGCCCGAGCGGACCGCCTGGATCAACTTAACGATCGGCTTCAGCGTATCGATCACCATAATGCGATCGGGTTGGCCGCGCAGAATAGAAATCTCATCCGGTTCCTTTTTGCCTTGGCGGTTAATCTTGATGACGCGCAACCAATACGTGCCGTCTGCCGGCGCGAAGAAAGCGAACGCCCCTTTTTCCGCCGAGATCGGGCCGGCGACTTGCTGCCAATCGCGGCCCTGATTGCTTGATGCGAACAGCAGCAACTCGCGAATGTCGGCTCGCAGTGCTGCGTCGATCTCCATCGGGATGCTCAGGTTTCGCTGATTAAAATAGTCCGCATCCGCTGGCGCTTGGCCAAGCGCGAGACATAGGCAAGTAGTGACAAGGAAACCTGTGTTCATTTGGAACCTCCCCTTCTGGGGCACTGGCAAACGACAAAACGCGGGCGCGGACCGCTGCCGCGGGAAGCGGTTGTAGGGAAGAATCGGAATGTTCAGCTTCTGAACTTGAAATAAAATCGCAAAGTCATGAAAAAAGCTCAAGGACGCCTGGTGTTACCCCATTTCGTTTTGCCGCCTTCGACTTAGCACTCGCATAGCGTCTTGCGAACGCTAAGCCGCAAGCGGCGAATTCGAGAAACCCCGCATGAACGACGCTGATCTACGCAATCTGCTTAAACAGGTGCAAACAGGCGAACTCGCCATCGACGCGGCTTTGGCGGATCTGCGCCATCCCGATATGGTGGACCTCGGCTATGCACACGTCGATCTGCAACGTCGTGCACGCTGCGGGTTTCCCGAAGTCATTTTCTGCCAGGGCAAAACCTGTGAATGGATCGAAGGCGTCGTACACAAATTGATTGAGGCTGGACAGCATTGCCTGGCCACGCGTGTCAGCGATGAACAGGCGGCACATCTTGGCAAGCAATTTCCGCAGGCTCAGCAGGATCGCCTCGCGCGTACCTTCTGGTTGCCGACAGGAGCATTGGAAAAGTCGGCGGGGCGTGTTACAATTCTAACGGCGGGGACAAGCGACCTCCCCGTGGCACGTGAAGCATTAGTAACGGCCCAGGCGATCGGGACGGCAACACACCTCATCGTCGATGTCGGTGTCGCCGGCATCCATCGACTGCTGGCGCATCGGCAGGAGTTCACCGACTCGGACGCCATCGTTGTCGTCGCGGGCATGGACGGCGCCCTGCCTAGCGTCGTCGGCGGCCTGGTCGATTGTCCCGTAATTGCCGTACCGACAAGTGTCGGCTACGGCGCGGCGTTCGGCGGCGTCGCGGCGCTGCTGACGATGCTCAACGCCTGCTCCGCCAACGTCGTCGTCGTCAACATCGACGCCGGCTTCAAAGCGGGCTACATCGCTGCTGTCATCGCCAAACGCGCTAATGTTTAGCCTCTCGCTTTCGGCGAGCGCGGACTTGTCGACGTTCACGCCGAATCCGCGCTCGCCGAAAGCGAGCGGCTAAACGATTTGAACAACGAGGAGCCACATGATTCATCGCATGTTTTTCTTTGCCCTGGCATCGTTGCTCGCGCTGTCGGCATCGTTGCACGCTCAGCCGCTCAAGAATCCGCAGACGATCCGGCTGTTTCGCGAGGTCATCGCCAAGCCGAGCGAGAGCATCGTGCGCGTTCGCTCCGCCGACAAGGACGCGGCTCTTGGCGTCATCGTCAGCGCGGACGGTTGGATCCTCTCGAAACATAGCGAACTCCAAGGCGGCAAGATCACCTGCAAGCTTCGCGATGGGCGCGAACTCGACGCCGAGATATTCGGCTACGATACGCCATTCGACCTCGTCATGCTCAAGATCGACGCCAAAGAATTGACGCCGATCGTGTGGACCGAGAGCAAAGTAAGTCGCGTCGGGCATTTCGTGGCATCGCCTGGCGATGGGGTGGACCCAATTGCGATCGGCGTCGTCAGCGTCAATACCCGCGAGGTGAAGGGCGCAAAGTTAACGCCTACGGTGACGGGCGGTGGATATTTGGGCATCGCGCTCGATATTGAATTTGCCGGCGTGAAGATCCAAGAGGTTCTGCCGGGAACGCCGGCGCAGAAATCGGGCTTGAAAAACGACGACCAGATTCTCAGCGTGAATGGCCAAGAGGTCCAGAACTCCGATGAATTTCTCGCCGTCGTGTCCAAGGGCAAACCCGGCGACAACGTTGATCTCAAATTCATCCGCAACGAGAAAGAGCAAGAGCTCAAGATCACCCTCGGTACGCGGCCAGGCCAAAAAGGCGGCAAGTCGCGCGGCGATGTGCAGAACAGCATGGGCAGCAAACTCAGCGATCGCCGAACCGGATTCCCCACCATCCTTCAGCACGACTCCGTCCTGAAACCCAACGATTGCGGCGGCCCGCTCGTCAACCTTGACGGTAAGGTACTCGGCATCAACATCGCCCGCGCAGGCCGAACCGAAAGCTATGCCATCCCCTCCGAAGCCATCAGGCCATTGCTCGAACGGCTGAAGGTGAAGAATCTAGAGCCGAAAAAGAACGAAAACAAGCTGAAGGTTTGATGCTTACGAATTACATTCAACCCGCCAATTGCTGCAAGTAGCGAAGTGTCTCTTCGAGGTTCACCACGTCAGCGAAACGAGCCTGGATGTCGAACAGCGTCCATTCGTGGGCGATCTCCGAGCGATCCTGCACCCCCTCACGCACAATCATCGGCCTCAAGTGATACGTCTTCGCATCGGTCGCCGTGGCTCGCACGCACGCGCTCGTCGAGCATCCCGTAATGATCAGCGTGTCGATGCGGTGCTCCATCAACTTCCCAGCGAACGACGTACCCGCAAAGGCGCTGGCGTAATCCTTGAAGATTAACGGTTCGTCCGGCATCCGCTTCACGCGATCATCGATCTCACAGGCGCGCGGATCCCATTTGCGATACTTCGGCGAGAAATCCATCGCCGACTTGAATACAGGCTTTTCCGTATACGGCGATGTCGTATAGAAGATCGGCACTTTCTTGGCGCGAGCCACGGGCAGCAGCCGAGCGATGGCGGCGAGTGCCGAATCCTGTCGCGCTGTGCCGGCGGCGTACGCAGGATCGGTCCAGCCGTAGGCCATGTCGATCACGACCAGCGCCGGCTTGATGCCGAACTCAAACTTCGCTTGAAATATTTCGCGCTCGCGGTAGTAGTTCTCGGTATCCTTCATGGCGATCTGCAAATGTTCCAGCGGGGTCATCGTGGGTCTCCGAAAGGTTTTAACTTGCGGCTTAGCGCTCGAATGGGCCGTCTTGAGCGCTAAGCCGCAAGCGGCAAATTGGCCAATTTAGTTGCGTTGCGCATTCGCTCCGAGTTTTTTGCCCGCGCCGCCGGGAGGCGATTTCGGGTTGAACAACACCTCGCCCTCGAAGCGATCGATGAGGACCGTCAGGCTCGGCGTGGTAAAAGCCTGCGTGACAATGGTGCCGGGGGCAGGCTTGTTGAGAATCCAGTTGACCGTGAGTTTGCCTTCCTCTACCTCCAATGAAGTAACACCAACGCTGTAACCGCCGGTGCGTTGCGAACCGCCGGAAATGACGACGACCATCTGCGTCTTCCAGTCGATGGCGTTGACCTTCAACATCTTCGCAAGATTCGCCGACATGGTTTGCTCGGCGCTACGAATGACGGCAGGCCCCGCCACAGTGCGCGCGGACGTTCTGGCGTAGATTTTGGGCTCGGCATCCTTCCCGTGAGCAGAAGCGAATAGGGCTACTGTGAAAACCGTTGCAAGCATAAGTCGGTCCTTTCGAGAATTTTCTCGGGAAGACAGGTATTGTCCGCATTCGGAATAGAAAGGCAAGAACTTGTGGGTGCAAGCCCAGGGGTGAGGTACACCGAACCCCTGGGATAGCGACAATATCATCCCAGGGGTTCGGTGTACCTCACCTCTGGGCTTGCTTTTGTAAAATAACACACAAGGAGAATTTTCATGACGACAAGCATTTTGGGCAAGCACTATCGCGGCGACCAATGGCAGGCACTTGGCGGCGCTACCTTCGCGTCCACGAATCCCGCGCGGCTCAGCGAGACGATCGGCGTCTTCCCGTGTGGCACGAGGGCGGACGCCGATGCTGCCGTCGCTGCCGCTCGCACCGCCTTCCCGGCTTGGCGCCGCACGAGTCGAATCCATCGCGCAGAGTTGTTCGACAACCTCGCGCAGATTGTCAAGCGCGAGACCGACGCTCTCGCGCGACTCATGGCTCGCGAGTGTGGCAAGGTCGTCACCGAATGTCGGGCGGAGGTCGTCGAAGGTTTGCACATGATCCAGTACGTCTTCGGCACGGGTCGCATGCCGATGGGCGATGTGCTGGCGTCGGAGATCGCGGAGAAGGACACATTCATGCGACGCAAGCCGTGGGGCGTCGCCGCCGTCATCACGCCGTGGAACTTCCCGTTTGCCGTCCCGCTGTGGATGCTCGGACCGAGCCTGATCGAAGGCAACACCGCCGTGTTCAAACCATCGGAAGACACGCCGGCGATCGGACAACGACTGATCGAGTTGTTCATCGAAGCCGGTTTCCCGCCGGGCGTCGTCAATCTCGTGCATGGTGAAGCCGAGGCGGGCGAAGCGCTCGTGCGCAATCCCGGCGTCAACTGTGTGCTCTTCACCGGCAGCTATGAGGTCGGCAAACGCATCGCTGAAATCTCTGCCAGCATGCACGATCGCATCGTCGCCAGCGAGACCGGCAGCAAGAGCGCCGTCATCGTCGCCGAGGACGCGAAGCTCGACCTCGCCGTTACGTGTGGGCTCATCAGCGCGTTCAAGACCAGCGGCCAGCGTTGCGTCTCCGGCAGTCGGGTGATCGTGCACGAGAAGCTGATCGATGCGTATGCGGAAAAACTCGTAGCCCTGACAAAACGCCTGCGCATCGGCGATCCGCTCGATGCGAACAACTTCATGGGGCCACTCATCAATCAAGCCGCGGTCGAGAAGGTTGAGCGCTACAATCAGATCGCCAAGGACGAAGGCGCGACGATCCTGTTGCAAGGTGAACGCTTGACTGATGACGCCCACGCCGACGGTTGCTTTCTATCGCCGACGATTTATCGCATCGCCGCCAAGCCGGGTGTTCGCTGCGTGCGCGAGGAAGTGTTCGGCCCGCATCTCGCGCTGATTCCATTCAAGGACAACGAACAAGCCGCACGGATTTACAACGACACCGAGTACGGGCTATCGCTGGCGATCATCACCGAGAACTATCGAACGATGCGTTACTTCCGCGATGAATGCGAGTACGGCATGGGCTACGTGAACCTGCCATGCATCGGCGCCGAGGTCCATCTACCCTTCGGCGGCGTGAAGAAGAGCGGCAATGGGCATCCGTCGGCAGCGGCGTTGGTCGAGGCTGTCACGCACAAAACCGCGTGGACGGTCAACCATGCCGAGGAAGTGAAGATGGCCCAGGGTCTGACGACGGAGATCAAATGATCGCGCTAATTATCTCCTTAGTCGCTCAACCTTCAGTTCGATGACGTTGTTCTTAGGTTCAACCGTAACCACAAGACCCGAAGTCTCGTGATTCTCATACTTGGGTAGAATGACGTGCGGCACGGGGTTTTCCGGGCCGATGTAAGCCCGGCTGATGACGACGCGATTCCTGCCGACTGCGGCGCCGTCGCCTGGCGATTTCGTGGTCAGGCGGAACTTGCCATTTTGGTCGATGCTGGCGTTGGCACTGGATTTACCGTCGAGTGCTTCAAACTCAACCGCACCGCCCTTCATTTCGGTGATCGGATTACCGTCACTGTCCACGATAGTTCCCGATACGGGGTAAACGGTCTGGTTGCCGCAACCGCTCGCTATTCCCGTGAGGACGATGGAGAAAACCAACCAACCTGCCGTGAACCAACGCGATTGAATCGATGCTTTCATCTGATAAATTCCTCTTCCCCGAAACGAATTCCTCTCGTACAATAAATGGTCTCGTTATTCTATTTATTTTGAAAGGCATCCGATGTTCTGGTTTTCGTTTCGTGCCAAACGTTCAGCATTTACGCTAATTGAATTGCTGGTGGTAATTGCGATCATCGCCATATTGATCGCGTTGCTGGTCCCTGCCGTCCAGAAGGTGCGCGAGGCCGCCTCGCGGGCGCAGTGTGGCAATAACCTGAAGCAAATGGGCCTGGCTTGCCAAACGTTTCACGACGCGCGAAAGGCGTTTCCAAACAGTCGGCGCGACGCGAACTATACCTGGTTCATTGAGATATTGCCGTACATCGATCAGCAGCCGATGCAGGACCTTTGGAATATGAAAGGCGGCAGTTATTATTCGCAGTCGGCGGCGGCGCAGATGGCGATGGTTCCGGCCTATTTCTGCCCGGCACGACGATCCGCCATGACAAGTTTGCCGAACCTTGAAGCGCAAGACGGCGCGCCCGGAGGGCCGTTCTACCAAGGCGCTTGTGCCGATTACGCGGCGTGCGCAGGCTCACCGGGCGGCGACTACTGGTGGACCACGAATACCGACGGCACGGCCAACGCACCCAACAAAGGCATCTTCCGCCTCGATAACAACTGGGGCATTGGCGGCTCGCCCACTTACATCGGCGGCGTCAAAATCGCCCAGATCACCGACGGGGTGAGCAACACTTTTCTTATCGGCGAAAAGCACGTGCAACAGACCCGCCTGGGCGACTTCGGTGCCGGCGACGGCTGTGCCTACAACGGCGACAAAGGCACCGCATTTCGTGGTGCCGGGCCTGCGCTCACACTCGCCCGCTCACCCTCGGACGCCTTCACCAACCGCTTCGGTAGCGCCCACACCGGTATCTGCCTCTTCGTCTTCGGCGACGGCTCGGTGCGCCCTGTGTCAGTGATGACCTCGGGCACAACGCTCGGCAACCTAGCCGACAAAGCCGACGACCAAACCATCGATCTGGATTCGCTGGCCGGCTGATGCAATAGCCGCACGCTTCCCTGTATTCCGCTGGCGGCTTTGCGCTCGGAATATCCCGTGCGAGCGCCAGGCCCAATGCGAAAATCAACGTGGCAAACGCCAAATATATACAATCACTTTACGTCAATCGCGCCCTCCTCACCCACTCGACTTATCCCACCGCACGGAGAAACCCATGTTGATGTCCTGCCAACGTTCTACGGCTCTATTGCTCTTGGCTCTTGTCGTCGGCCCAGCGCCGGCGTCGGATTGGCGGCTCTTTCGTGGGCCGATGGGTCAGGGCGTTAGCGATGAAAAGAACTTGCCGACCGAATGGTCCGCGACCAAGAACATCGTCTGGAAACTCAAACTGCCCGGCGCCGGTGCGTCCAGCCCCGTCATCCTCGGCGAGCGCATCTACCTCACCGCCTACTCCGGCTATGCCCTCGACACCAAAACTCCGGGCAGCCAAAAAGACCTCAAACGCCATCTACTTTGCATCGACCGTACCAAGGGCACGATCGTCTGGTCGAAGGATTTCGAGCCAATCCTGCCCGAACACAACTACTCCGGCGAAGGCGCGTACCACGGCTACGCTGCCAACACGCCGATCACCGATGGCGAAAAACTCTACGTCTTTTTCGGCAAGTCGGGCGTCTATTGCTTCGATCTCGACGGCAAGGAAATCTGGCGCACGCTCGTCGGCAAAGGCACGAACGGCTGGGGCTCCGGCGCCTCGCTCATGCTGTACAAGGATAAACTGATCGTCAATGCCAGCATCGAAAGCAACTCGCTGATCGCGCTCAAGAAGGCCGACGGCTCTGAGGTGTGGAAGGCCCCGAAAGTCAGCAGCGCCTGGGGCACGCCCGTGGTGGCGACAACTCCCGCCAAGGAACCGGAACTCGTGCTGAGCATGAGTGGCCGAGTCGCAGGCTTCGATCCCGAAACCGGCAAAGAACTCTGGAGCGCAGCCGGGCATGGCGGCTACGTCTGCCCGAGCGTCGTGACGCACAACGACATGGTCTACGCCATCGGCGGCGGCGGAACCTCGCTGGCGATCAAGTCCGGCGGCCGCGGGGATGTCACCAAGACCAACACGCTTTGGCGCATGAAGAAAGGCTCCAACGCCTCCTCGCCCATCTATCACGATGGCCAAATCTACTGGAGCAGCGAAGGCGGCGGCGTCATCCACCGCCAGGACGCAGTCACCGGCATGTCCACCGAGAAGCGTCTCAAACCCGACGCCGGCCGCGTCTGGGCCTCGCCGATCCTCGCCGACGGCAAGCTCTACTTCGTCTCGCAATTCGCGGGCGTCTTCGTCGTCTCCGCCGACGCCAAGCTCGACAGCGTCTCGCACAACACCTTCGCCAACGACAAATCGCGAGCCAACGCCTCGCTCGCCGTCAGCAACGGGCAACTGTTCTTCCGCAATGACCAGTATCTTTACTGCATTGGCAAGCGCTGATCGAATGCCGCTTGCGGCTTAGCGCTCGAATTATCCCACGCAAACGCCTGCGCTCAGCCATCCGCGAGATTAGCCCCAGTGAACACAGCGAGTTCAGGAACCAATACGAATCACGAAAGAGCGAAAGTACGAAAGCACGAAAGAGGAACACCTAAGAATTTTTTCGTGGTTTCATGCTTTCGTGTTTTCGTGATTCGTATTGGTTCTTGATTTCGGTGCGGCTTAATTCCCAAATTCGAGGCCTAATCATGACCCGACACCTCTCCCTATTCTGCCTGCTCATCATCGTCACTCCGCTGCTTGCCGACGATTGGCCCGCCTGGCGTGGGCCGCGTGGCGATGGCGTCTCCGATGAGAAGAACTTGCCGCTCACCTGGTCCGCGACCACAAACGTCCGCTGGAAGGTGCCGATGGCGGAGCCGGGCAACTCGACGCCGATCATCTGGGGCGACCGTATCTTCCTGACGCAGGGTCTCGCCAAGACCAAACAGCGGGCGATCCTCGCGCTCGACCGCAAGACCGGCAAGAAACTTTGGCAGCACGAATACCCCTGCGACACCGTCGAAACGAGCCACAAGCAGAACCCCTCCTGCTCCGGCTCCCCCATCACCGATGGTAAAGCCGTCTACGCCTGGCTTGGCTCCGCCGGCGTCGTCGCTCATGACTTTGAAGGCAAGCAGCTTTGGCAACGCGACCTCGGTCCGATCGTCTCGCGCTGGGGCAACGGCTCCAGTCCGGTCCTTTACAAAGACCTCTTGATCGTCTTCCACGGCCCCGGCGAGCCGAGCACGTTCCTCACCGCGCTCGACAAACACACCGGCAAGACCGTCTGGAAGGCCGACGAGAAATCGATCAACAGCCCCATCTTTGGCTCCTGGAGCACGCCGATCATCGTCACGATCGGCAAACGCGACGAACTCATCATGCCCCTACCCGGCGACAAAGTCGGCGGCGAAGGGATGTTCAAAGCCTACGACCCGAACACCGGCAAGGAACTCTGGACCTGTCGCGGTCTGGGCAACGAAATCTACGCCATGCCGACCATCAACGAATCCCGCGATCTGATCGTCGCCATCTCCGGCCACAACGGCCCGTTCGTCGGCGTCAAACCGGGCGGCAGCGGCGATGTGACCGGCACGCATCGGCTTTGGCGCAACGCCGGCAAAAACCCGCAACGCGTCGGCAGCGGCGTCTTCCACGGCGGACGCTTCTTCCTCGCCGACGCCCCCGGCCTCGTCGAATGCATCGACCCCAAGACCGGCGAGCCCGACTGGAAAGAACGCCTGCCCGGCACCCTCTGGGGTTCGATGCTGCTCGCCGACGGCCGCCTCTACGTCTCCAGCCTCGAAGGCACGACCTTCGTCCTCAAAGCCGGCCCGAAGTTTGAATTGCTGGCCACGAACCCGATCAACGAACCGATCTACGCCGCCCCCGCCGTCTCGAATGGCGAGCTGTTTCTGCGGACGCATCAGAATTTGTACTGCATCGGCGGGAAGCGTCCGTAGTGCGTGGCAGAAGCTGGCTTAGGGTCAGGAAAGGTCGCGAAATTTCTTGACATTCAACTGGCGGCGCGGTTAAATGAGAAGTGATTCGTCAATTACGCCACGCTTCTCACCACCCAAATTCTCTGGCTGATTCACGACTTGAAACTAGTGCGCCGTCACACTTCTATCTTGGGGTAGATCGACTTCAGTTTTACTCGGGCGTCCTCCAGCTTGAACTGCCACTCGACGCCGCGTTGGCGGTCGTTGATGTGTTCGTGCCAAGCGGTGGTTTCTTCACGGAGTTCCTCGATGG
>SIAQ01000011.1 GCA_009697105.1 Gemmataceae bacterium
CATGCAGCACCTTGAGTCGATCACGTTCTTGCTGGCTCATCTCGATCCGGTCTTTCTGTTGCACGCTCATAGCTGTCCTCCTTGCCCAAGGGCGAAAGAGGACATTCCTATTGCGTTATGACCGGACATTTCTATTTTAGTTCAACAGGCAGCTTGCTGCGAATCTCGCGGATGAATCCCAACCGCGAGCCCATATACTAACCACCGCCGGTCCGCTGCGAAACCATCTGTTCACGAGTCTAACCTGAGATTGAAGCCATGTCCGCTGATTCCGTTGCCGAAAAGCCCTCGCCTGTTGAGGCGATCAAAGAGAATAGCCGTTATCTGCGCGGCATCATCGCCGCCGACTTGACGACCGACAGCGATCATTTCGGTGAGGCAGAAAAGACCCTCATCAAGTTTCACGGCTTCTACCAGCAGGACGATCGCGATGTTCGCAAGGACCGCAATCGCGCCGGCGAGGAAAAAGCATACAACTTCATGGTTCGCTGCAAAATCCCCGGCGGCAGAGTCACCGCGGACCAGTACCTCGCCGTCGATCGCCTTGCCGACTTGTACGCCAACGGCACGCTGCGTGTCACGTCAAGGCAAGGATTCCAGTTTCATGGCGTGCTCAAGTCGGACCTCAAGGCGACTCTCCGCGCCATCAACGACTGCCTGCTGACCACACTCGGCGCGTGCGGCGATGTCAACCGCAATGTCATGGCCCCAGCTGCGCCTTTCGCGAATGCAATCTATCGCGAGATGCAACGCCAAGCCGACGTCGTCGCCGCCCACTTGGCCCCGCGCACCGGCGCTTACCACGAGATTTGGCTGGACGGCGAAGCCCTGCCAACCGGCGCCACCGAACCCGACGGCATCGAGCCGATCTATGGCAAAGTCTATCTGCCGCGAAAATTCAAGGCTGCCTTCGCCACGCCGGACGATAACTCTACCGATATCTACGCGCAAGACCTAAGCTTCGTCGCCGACGTGACGGATGGCGCAATCGTAGGCTACGATCTCTACGCCGGCGGCGGCATGGGCATGACGCATGGCAACGCGCTGACGTTTCCGTTCCTCGCTCAGGCGATCTGCTACGTGCAGCCGGACCAAGTCGTCGCCGCTGCTGAGGCGACGATCAAACTATTCCGCGATCATGGCAATCGCTCCGACCGCAAGCGTGCCCGGCTCAAGTACGTGCTCGCCGCCTGGGGCATCGACAAGTTCCGCGAGACGTTCCGCAGCTATCTTCCGTTCGCGCTCGTGCTGCCGAAGAACCTGCCGATCAAAGAGTTTCCGCTGCATTTGGGTTGGAACGCCCAGGGCGACGGTCGATATTTCTACGGCATCCATATTCAGAATGGCCGCGTCAAGGACGCCGATGGGTTTCGTCTACGCTCCGCCCTGCGAATGATCGTCGAGCGATTCCGCCCAGAGGTACGCCTGACGCCGATGCAGGATGTGATACTCGCGCATCTTCCCGCAGACGCCAGGCCGACAATCGAGGCGATCCTTGCGGAACATGGCGTCTCGCTGCCGGGCGCGCTGCCGATGATTCAGCAACACAGCATGGCCTGCCCCGCGATCCCGACGTGCGGTCTGGCTCTCGCCGAAGCGGAGCGCGCGTTGCCAGGGCTGACCCAACATCTAAGCACGGAGATCGACAAACTCGGACTGAGCAGCGAGAAGATCGGCATTCGCATGACCGGTTGTCCGAATGGTTGCGTCAGGCCGTACCAGAGCGACATCGGCATCGTCGGACGTTCAGGCGACAAGTACACGTTGTTCGTCGGCGGGGATCTCATCGGCTCGAGGCTCAGCTTCGTGCTCAAGGATCTCGTCCCCTACGCCGAGATCGTGCCAACGTTGACCCACGTGCTGACACAATATCGCGATGGCCGAACCGTGGGCGAATCGTTCAGCGACTACTGTTGCCGAACGCTGACACCGGCGGCGGCGCACTAATCATATAGCCCGCCATTTATGGCGGGGAATCCACAGTCCCGCCATAAATGGCGGGCTATATAAAGGGCCTTTCATGCGCAGGATTATTGCAATCCCCGTCTGTATCTTGCTCGGTGCCGCGGCAACTCTCAGCGCTGGCGACGCGAAGCTGCCGATGCTGTTCCACGACGACTTCGAGAAAGGCGCCGAGCGCTGGCAACCGAGCGATGCCAAGGCGTGGAAGCTCACCAAAACCGACAAGAGAAGCCACTACAGCCAATTCCAACAGAGCAAGATCAAAACTCCGCACCGTAGCCCGTTCAACTTCTCGCTGGTAAAAGATTTGAAAGTCACGGATTTCGTGCTCGAAACCAAGGTCCTCTCCACCGGCAAGGACGGGGCGCATCGCGATATGTGCCTGTTCTTCGGCTACCAAGATCCCGCCCATCACTACTACGTGCACATGGCCAAGCAGACCGACGATCGCGCGAACCAGATATTCATCGTCAACGGCGCCGATCGCGTCAAAATCTCCACGAAAACCAGTAAAGGCACCGCGTGGGACGACCAATGGCATAACGTGAAGATCGTTCGCACCGTTGCCGACGGCAAGATCGAAATCTACTGGGACGACATGAAATCGCCGATCATGACCGCGACCGACAAGACATTCACATGGGGCCAAGTCGGCGTCGGCTCATTCGACGACACCGGCCACTGGGACGACGTCAAAGTGTTCGGTACGCTCGCGAAATAGTGGACGGGAGCAAATACGGAATCACGAAAGCACGAAAGGGTGAAAACACGAAATAGAAACCTTACCCACGTGATTTGCCCAACCGTACATCGCACTACCGGAAAATGTAGGGACGATAGGAAAGGCAGGAACGCAAGAATTGAATCAGCCTTTTTTTCCTGCCTTCCTGCTTTCCTTATCGAGAATCGCTTTGGCTTGTGACTTGTCGTGAATGGCTATGCCTTCCTTTCGTGTTTTCGTTCTTTCGTGATTCTGTATTTGGGGAGCCTAGTCCGCGCCGTGTTCTCCGTGGTGAGTATTTTCAGCCCGCTGGAACCAGCGATGCAAACATATCTGCAAACCGTCGAAGACGTCTACGAGCAGGCGGCGATTAGTCCCGATGCCACGCTGTGCTGTACCGACGCGCCAGTTTGGCGGCTGCCCGATCTCGTCATTCCGCCGATCATGTTGCAGATGAACTACGGCTGCGGCTCGACGGTCACGCCGCGCGATCTCAAGGGCGACGACACAATCCTCTACGTCGGCGTCGGCGGCGGACTCGAAGCGTTGCAGTTTGCCTATTTCACACGCAGGCCGGGCGGCGTCATCGCGGTTGATCCGGTCGCCGCGATGCGTGTCAAGGCCGCTGCCAATTTCACCGAGGCGGCCCGGCTGAATCCGTGGTTTCGGCCTGACTTCGTACAAATCCTCGCCGGCAACGCCCTGAAACTGCCCGTGTCTGCCAACTCCGTCAGTGTCGCCGCTCAGAACTGCCTGTTCAATGTCTTCCAAGCCGACGATCTCACGCAAGCGTTGTCCGAGATATTTCGCGTGCTCAAGCCGGGCGGATTCTTCGCGACATCCGACCCGATTACGCCCGCGGCGTTGCCGGAAGCCTTTCGCCGCGATGAGATCGCACGGGCCCGCTGTCTATCGGGATGCCTGACGTTTAACGAATACATTGAGACGCTTACGTCGATCGGATTTGGCAGAGTCGAGGTGAGATCGCGCACGCCCTATCGCTACGTGACGCCGACGGAGTATCCGAGCCTGGATCGTGCGGTCTTGTTGGAAAGCGTCGAGGTATTAGCGTACAAAGTGCCCGATAGCGCGGATGGCCCAGCCGTGTTCACGGGCCGATCGGCGATCTATGCCGGCCCGGACGAAACGCTGACCGATGAGATGGGCAACGTGCTGCGGCGAGGCATACCCCTGCCGATTTCCGATGCTGCCGCGCTGCGTTTGCGCACTCGCCGCGACGTGATCGTTACGCCTTCAACGTATCACGCAAAGGGCGGCGGATGTTGCTGAGGTAAGCCCAGAGGTGAGGTACTCCGAACCTCTGGGATATCCGGAATCATCCCAAGGGTTCGGAGTCCCTCACCCTTGGCCTTGCGTTTCGGATTTCCTACGCTACATCGCGGTCTTCAAACAAAATCAATCCGCCCAGCAGCGCGATCGTCGTATAGATCAAGGCATAGATAGCCACGTTCAGCGTGTAC
The DNA here is from genome assembly GCA_009697105.1 of Gemmataceae bacterium. Taxonomy (GTDB): domain Bacteria; phylum Planctomycetota; class Planctomycetia; order Gemmatales; family Gemmataceae; genus SIAQ01. The sequence continues at coordinate 4,165 of SIAQ01000011.1, forward strand.
AACGCATACCGCGTCGGATCGGGCGGCGTCTCGCGCACGATGGCGGTGCTCACGTCAAAGAACGGCAGGCCGGGCAGCAGCAACTCGAACAGTTGAGCCACGAATTGCACCAGAGCCAGGCCCTGGCTGACTTCTGTCATCACCGGCGCCAGATGCCCGAGCAGATACACCACCAGGCACATCGAAATATTGACGACCATCGGCAAGCGAGTCGCCAGCGCCACGCTTACCGCGAGCAGCGTCGCCACCTGGCCGAACCCGATCACCAGGCCCGGAAACGCCTCGTCAAAGTCACGAAGCCAAAGCCCGAAGCCGCGAAGCAGGTCGCCCGGCGTCGTTCGTTCATAAGTGCTTGCAAGCAGTGACGACAGCCATTCCGGGTCCGGCGGCGTTTGCGTCACGCCCTGCATGAAGTCATAGTTGAATTTCGCCAAATGCACCCAGACGAGTACGTAGCCCATCGACATCGTCATCCCCATCGCCGCCAACAGGATCCCCAGATACTTGCCCAACAAAAAGTCACGCCGCGTGATCGGTTTGCTCAGGAGCGTGACGGCGGTGCGCCCTTCGATCTCTTCGCTTACCGAAACGCTCGAGGAAATGACGCCAAAGATCGCGGGAATCATCATGGTCAAAGCATACGTGATCTCCTTGACCATCTTCACGTCTTCGCCGAACGTGAAGTACGGGATGACGATCGACACGACCATTCCCAGTGTGCCAAGGAACGTCAATAGCCAAAACATCGGCTGGCGAACGCCTTCTTGAAACGCTGCCAACGCAACGGCGCCACCCTTGGACCAAAACGTCAGCATGGAGAAAAACGCGAGCACGAACAAATCGATGCCAAGCTGAAAGAGCAGCACGGAGCCGTAAAATCGGCCCCACAAGGCGACGACATCTGGATCGCTGTTGCCCTGAAGGATGAACGCGAATGGAATTCCGCACAGCGCCGTGATGCCGACAACCTTGCCATAGAACGGCAAGCGAGCGCGGAACGTCTCGTAGGAGAGCGCCCGCAACCACGGCAGGGCGGCCAGGCCTTGCACGAGAAACAGCACCATGCACAACGGAATCAGTTGGATCATTGCGTCATTCCCGTATTTCAAAAGCCGCGAAATCGCCCGCCGGCTGCTCGGAGATATCTACGTCGTGAATATTGTTCGCCATTCGTGCGGAGACGCCAGCGATGAAGCGGTCGACTTCATCCGCCTCGCCCTGCGCCACCAACTCGACCGCGCCGTCCGGAAGGTTCCGCACGAACCCAACGACGACATGCCGGCGAGCGATGCGCTGCGTCGTCATGCGAAAGCCAACGCCCTGCACGCGGCCACGGAACAAGACTCGTTTGCAAACCGGCATTGTGTTAATACGTTTGGTCTCGCCTCACGGTTCGCCACGATAACTTGGCGGCGTGCCCCAGCGAAGTTTTTCCCGTAGAGTTTGATAATAGCTATGCCCCGGAACCTTGACCAACTGAAAGCAGGCCGATGCCTTGCGGATCACCATTCTGTTCCGCGACGAGACCTGGGCGGCACTTTGCCCATCGACTACGACCTCGGCCAGGCTCGCCTCGCGGGCCAGGCGAATCGTGTACGTCTTCTCCGCCGACTCGACGATGGGTCGATACGTCAGCGTATGCGGGCAGATCGGCGTGATGACGAAGGCCGCCAGTTCCTGTCCCAAAATCGGTCCGCCTGCCGACAGATTGTGCGCCGTCGAGCCGATTGGTGAACTGACGATCAGTCCATCGCCATTGAACCGCGACATGACCTCGCCATTCACTTCCAACTCCAACTCTAACATCCGCAACGGCGGCGAAGCGTGTACGACGACCTCGTTCAATCCCAGCACGGTCTGCGGATCATGACCTGGCGTTTCAATGACGCACTCGAACATCAAATGCTGCGCTACCTTGTAGTTGCCTTGCAGCACTTGTTCGATCGCCGCATTGAAATCCGTGGGATGAATGTCGGCCAAAAAACCCAGCCGACCGAGATTTATGCCGAGCACCGGAACCTGCCGATAGCCCATCTGCCGGGCGGCACGCAGAATCGCGCCATCGCCGCCGAACACGAGTGCCAAGTCGGCATTGGGCAACGTCGAAAGCTCCGCCTCCTGCCGCAGGTCAACGGCGAGAACGTCGAACTTTTTGCGCAACATTGGCAGCCAGCGCTCGACCTCGACGGCGACGCCTTCCCGAGCAGCGTTTCCGAGTACGAAGACTTTCACGGTAGGTTCCTCATTGCATTTATCGTAGCCATCACGCTAAAGTGATGGATTTTGTTATGTCAAGAAGCCATCACACGGAGCGTGATGGCTACGGTGCCCCGACCTGTTCCCGCGCCGCAGCCACCTCACGCTCGCGCATCGTGTTGAAGCGTCGCCGATACTCCGCGACCTTTGGCGACAATTCGACACGCCGATACCGCCCCCACGTTCGATCGGCTCGCGCCGATTGATCCTGAAAGTTCTCGCGGTACACGATGCGGCCTTGCTCGACGAGTTTAACGAACAACGGCTCCGCATCGATCGATTCCGACGCATCGGCGACGATCAAGGCATCGTCCTTGCCGAACACTCGCAGGTAGCCGCCGAGCGATTCCTTGCCCGGCGTGTTCGAGAACTTCACGTTGGGATGTTCGCCCGTCGCGCTGCGTTTGAACGCGGCAGCAACTGTGTCACGATGGATCAGCCGCCACCAGTAGCCACCGGCGCCGGGGAACAGCATCGTCGGCTCGAGGCCCGTGGATGTACGGAAAAAGTCGTACACATTGCGGACCGTCTCCGGCGATACTTCGTCCTCGAACACAATCGTTCTCGGCGACATGCCCGCCTCGCGCATTTTGCGGAAATAGAGCACGCACTGAGCCGCGATATCGCCCGAATCGACGCGGATGCCGACCTCGCTCGTCTCGGGATGATTGCGGATGACACGCAGAGCATTCTCCAGGCCGACCGATTCCGCATCGACGAGATCGCACAGCAGCGATGCCTTGCCCATCGCCGACACGAAGCGATCCATCATTTCATATTCCGCCTCGCCGAGCGTGCGGTCGAACGATTGGCCGGCACACATCATCTCATGGCCGATCGTGCCGACGGATTGAAAGAGATCGGGAAAGAGAAACTCGGCCGTGTCGTTGGAGGTCAGCCGACCGCCGCCGCCGACGTAGCGTGCTAATAGCAGCGTGATATTGAGCGCCTCGCACGGAGCCGAGCGCAGCCCGAACTCGGCGTCTCGCGGCGTCGCCAACTTCATCAGCCGGCCTTTCGTCGCCCACAGGATCGGCGCGAAATAGCGGCACATCGCAGGTTCGAGGTACGAAATCGCCCCGCCCATGCCTTCAAAAAACAAGCACGGCAACCCCGGCAGAAACGTCTGCCCGCCGGGGAAGCCCCATATGTCGATCGGCAAATAAACGTCATCGCCGGCCTGCGATGCCATCACTGCTTGCCAAAGGGCACTCGGAAACGCCTTCGCCGTCGCGTGTTCGCGAAACCAGCGCTCCGCCAGCACGATGTCATCCCGCTGCAATGGCCGATGAAACCACTGCGCGAGCATGGTCTCATGCCCCGCCATGATGAGTTGATTGTCCGCCCCCGGTTCCGGCAAGCCCTTCCGCATCGTCAAGCCATAGCCCGCATGGGCGACAGCGACATCCGGCACGGCGGCCCACATCGTACGTTTGTAGGTATCGGTCGCCCCGAGCCAACCGCCGAGCATGAAGAACTTGGCGTAGTATTCCTCGATCATCGCAGCGCGTTTGGGAGCAAATGGATCGGACATGCGGTTCGCTCGTGAGGATGGAGTGATTATCGCTGCTGCTCATCTTACGCACGACCGAGCATTCGTCGTAGAGCGAGCGTTGCCGCAGCCTGATCTCTCTTGGCAATGATGGCTAGAATTATCCGTCAGCTTCTCTCTATATTTCGCCGCTCTGAGGTTGTGATTTTTTTGACGTTCGGGAAGAACTGAATAGGGCAACGTTGCTTCCTCAGTTCGACAAAATCAATCCGGAGCGATTTTGTGCGGTTGTTTTTCACGCCGTCGCTCAGATTTTCCAAACGGTCAATAAAAATCACAAGCTCGCCGCACTGCATTCTTCGAATGCAACAACTCTTTTGATTTACTTCAACCGGATGAAATTGTCTGGTCCGAGCCTGAGCGCCAGCGAAGGGCACATCGCGACCCTTTGCTGGCGCTCAGGCTCTGAAAATGCAACAATCTCAACCCCCCCGTAGTATACAGGGACGGCTGAAGGCAGCACGCTCTCCGACGAAGAAGCAGATCGTCTCCACGTCGCCCTTGAGTAGAATCGTGGCCTATCCTTCCGGACGCCCAAACTGGACTGGCCTTTTGGTAGCCGTATCGGCACGATATGACGCTCGCAATCGATACCATGTATCCGGTGTGCCCGTTTTTCGGTTGGCGGTGTTCCCCATACATTTTCTGAAACGCTAAGATGCATCGAACTTCACCGCTCCGGAAAGGACTGCACACCCATGCTCAAAATCCTCCTCGTATTTCTCGTCGTTTTTGCGTTCGCGCAAGCCGCGTCGGCACAGGACAAGACGGTCCTCGTCATCCACGGCGGCGCCGGCGCTCCGCCGCGAAAATCGCTGACGCCGCTGCTGGAGGCGCAGTATCACGCGGCACTGGAACAGGCGCTCAAGGCGGGGTATAAGTCGTTGGCGAAAGGAAACAGCCTCGATGCCGTCGAGTCAGCGATTCGCGTGCTCGAAGATTCGCCGCTCTTCAACGCCGGCAAAGGCGCCGTCTTCAACCGCGATGGCCGACAGGAACTCAATGCCTCGATCATGGACGGCAAGACCAAGAAGGCCGGCGCCGTCGCGGGCATCTGCCGACTCAAGAACCCCATCTCCGCGGCTCGGCTCATCATGGAAAAGTCCGAGCACGTCTTCATGATCGGCGAAGGCTGCGAGCGATTTTGCCGCGATCAGGGCATGGAACTCGTTAGCCCGCTGTACTTCCACGCCGACAAAGCCTGGCTGGACTTGCTCAATGCCGAGAAGAAAGCCAAAGGCAAATCGTCGGCGAAAGTGAGCCTCGACCCGGCGCATTTCGGCACCGTCGGCGCGGTCGCGCTGGATAAGGACGGCGATCTGGCGGCGGGCACGTCCACCGGCGGCATCACCTACGTGCGGCCAGGGCGTGTCGGCGATTCGCCTATCATCGGCGCGGGCACATATGCCGAGAACGAATCATGTGCCGTCTCGTGTACAGGCAAAGGCGAATTTTTCATCCGCTTCACCGTCGCGTCCGACATCGCCGCGCGGATGAAGTATCGAGGCGACACGCTCAAGAAAGCGACGACGGACGTTCTGGCCGGCCTACCGAAGCTCACCGGTGGGACCGGCGGCCTCATCGCGCTCGATCGCCAGGGCAACGCCGCCATGGTCAACAATACCAGCGGCATGTTTCGCGGCACAATTACGCAATCGGGCAAGATACACGTGGCAATTTATGAATAGTGATGAGGCCGCTTGCGGCTTAGCGCTCGCGTGGTGCCTTGCGTGTGCTGAGCCGCAAGCGGCAATCATTTCGGATTTTCAAACCACTCTTCGGCCTCTAACCACTCCCGTCCGTGTGCGTACAATGAGGTGTCACGATTATACCAATGAATATTTCCGCAGAAAGGAAACGGACATGGCTGGTGCGAATGTATTGGAGTTTACCAAAGACAATTGGCAGAAGGAAGTCGTTGAGAGCGCGGTCCCTGTGGTCGTCGATTTTTGGGCGCCGTGGTGTGGCCCTTGCCGGGCGCTGACGCCGGCGATCGATAGCATCGCGACGAAATACCTCGGCAAAGCCAAGGTAGGCAAAGTCAACGTCGATGACGAGCAAGACTTGGCCGTCAACTATGCCATCACAAATATTCCGCGTGTTCTGGTTTTCAAAGGCGGAGACAAACCGCGCCGATCAATCGTTGGCCTAGTCAGCGAAGCGGAACTGAGCAAAACGCTCGACAGCGTCATCGCGGAAGTATAAATCGCCATCGTTTAGCCGTTCGCCTTTGGCGAACGCGGTCGTGCGGAACTCGCAGGTTCATCACACAAGGCAGTGCATTCATGTCCCAGCCATCGCAACCCTCCGGTTTGGCCGCCCCGTTGATTTTGCTCCTCGGCATTCTCGTCGGCGGCGGGTTCCTCACGATGATGCTGTGGGAGTCGATCCCTCGCCGCGAACCCAGGCCACGGCAGGAACTGAATGCTGGACCGGTCGTCGAATTGACCGAAAACAACTGGCAGACCGAGGTCGTTGAAAGCAATGTTCCCGTCCTCGTCGATGTTTGGGCTGAATGGTGCGGGCCGTGCAGGCAGCTTTCGCCAACCATTGATCGCCTGGCCGCACAATTTGAAGGCAAAGTGAAAGTCGGCAAAGTCGATCTGGATACGAACAAACAGCTCGGTCAACGATATAAGATATCGTCCATTCCATGCGTGATGATTTTCAACGGCGGTGAGAAACCGAAGAAAACGCTCGTCGGTCTGCGGTCCGAGGCCGAGTATGTCAGGGAAATCGAACTCGTCCTGAAGGGGCGTTGAGTTCGACCGCAGCCCATAGGCACCATCTTTACGGAAACGATTCCAGCAATACGAAACCTAACCACAGAGTCACAGAGGAAACGCGAGGAATTGGGAACGAGCAATTTCACGATCCGGCGTGTCTTCCGTGTATCCCATCCTTCGTATTTCCTCTGTGGCTCTGTGTGACTCTGTGGCTCTGTGGTTAAAATCTTAACCGTGTCGCGGCTGAGCTTATACCGCGAGCGGTTGAGTTTGTCGCATTTTCAGAGCCTGAGCGCCAGCGAAGGGCACAACGCGGCCCTTCGCTGGCGCTCAGGCTCTGACCAGACAATTTCATTCGCTCGAAGTATAAGTTGGTGCCTACGGGGTTCGGAGTAGCTCACCGTTGGGTTTGCATTTCTTTAAATCTTTCTCCAGCATTTCGATTTTTCCTGAATCCAATCATCTTTCACAACCGATATTATCGTTACGCCGCGATTTCTCGGAGGGGGTGACCGATGCGCTTTTTGTTGGGCATGATGCTGGTAACCGCACTCACGGGTTGCCACGTGTACGGATTGAATGTCGAACAGAACATCGTCGAACACGCTGCCGTGCCGGTGGATGTCATGCCCGTGGACCGGGAGATTCCGTCGATTCAGCCGGTCGAGCAGGAAGTGAAGGTTCACACGCCCGCCGCTGGCAGTGGCATCGTTCAGGTGACATTACCGAGCACGCACGTCGTCGGTGCGCAGGAGAAGAAGATCACGACGATCATGGACCGATTGAAAGTGAAGGATCTGCCTGGCGCCGACGCTCCGGAGATCAAACTGCCCGGTGCCAATGCCCCTCGCAAAGAGGTCGAGGCGGCGATCGCGAAGCAGTTCTCACCGCTGCCCAAGGCTCTCAGTTTGCCTGAACCTTCGCCAGGCCCCGGTTGTGCCCCGTTGACGCTAGCCGATTTGCAGCAGCTGGCGATCGAAAACAGCCCCCAGATTCGCCAGGCGCATCACGATATCGATGCCGCCCGTGGCGTGTTCGCGCAAGCGGGGCTTTATCCCAATCCCACCATCGGGTACGAAGGCGACACGATTGGCCAATCCAATGGCGACGGCAAACGCTCGGCAGGCCAGCAGGGCGGGTATATCGATCAACTCATCAAGACCGCCGGCAAGCTTAACCTGGCGAAGCAGGCCGCCCAGTACGAAATCGAGATTGCCGAACAGAAATTGCGCCAGACCGAAGCCGACCTTCGTACGCAGATTCGTGCCAAGTATTTCGTGCTCTTGGCCGCGAAGAAGAACTTTGACGTGACGCGCTCACTTGTCAATCTGACGGACGAAGTCTACGGCATGGGCCTCTTGCAGTTGCAAGCCGGGGAAGTGGCGGTGTATGAGCCGATGCAAACGCGCGTGCTGGCACTCCAAGCTCGCGGCACGCTGGTCCAGGCGCACAATCGCTACGTGTCGGCATGGAAGCGACTCGCCGCCGCGATGGGCACGCCGACGATGACGTTGACACAGGTCGCGGGCCGAATCGACATGCCCGTGCCGCGCTATGAGCATGATGCCGTGTTGAGTTGGGTTGTGGAGAATCATACCGACATCGGCATGGCGCGATTCGGCGTGGAAAAATCGCGTGCCTTGGTGCGGATGGCGGAAACGCAGGCGATTCCAGATATCTTCGTGCACATTGCGTTGCAAAAGGATATGACGGCGGCGCCCTATCGCCGCACGAATTCCGTGCAGGTTGGCATTCCGTTGCCGATCTTCGACCGCAACCAAGGCGCGATCCATCAGGCCCGGGCGCTGTTGCGTCGCGCGATGCTCGAAGATGCCCGCGTTCGCAACGACCTCACCGGCCGCGTCGCCGAGGTTATTGAGCGCTACGAAAATAATCGTATGATCCTCGAAATGTACAAAAAGCAGATGCTTCCAAATCAGGTGCAGGCATATCGCGCGGCAGTCGCACGCCATGCGGTGGTGGGCGAAAAGAACGTCAGCTATACCGATCTCGTGACCGCGCAGCAGTCCCTCGCGGGACTGATCAACAGCTATCTTGGCGCACTCAACGAACAATGGGTCGCTGTCGTCGATATCGGCGGTTTAATGCAGACAAACGATATCTTCCGCACCGGCCAGGTCGAGGAGATCACGCCGGTTCCCGATGTGAACGAGTTGCGCCAACTGCGCTAGAATTTCGTTTAGCCGTGACGCGCCAGCGGAGCGCGGGTGCGAAAGTGCCCGCGCTCCGCTGGCGCGTCGCGGCTAAACATTCACGCGGTCGTATAATACCGGAAAGGAGCTTTTGCCATGCCGATGTACCAATATGTGTGTGAGAACTGTCAAAGCGATTTCCGGTTGTTGGTGAATCGCGGCGACGATATTGAATGTCCAAAATGCCAGAGCAAGAAGCTCGATAAGCAGCCATCGATGCCCGCACTGGCGGCTGCAAAGGACGCCTTCCCGTCATCGTGCGGCGACCTGAGTTTGCCGCGGTGTGGTGCCACAGGATGCCGGCGCACGGGGTGATGTGCTCTGTGGAAACGGATGTTTTCCCGAGCCGTGACCGTCAGGGAGCGACCGACAAAGTGCGCACGACATCCAGTCGGCCGCTCCCTGACGGTCACGGCTCGGGAAAGCGCGGAGCAAATGTTGAAGGATTCAGTCACGCCGCGAACGGATGAGCCGTCCACTCGAATGCGGCTGAAGCATCGATAGCTCCCTCGCGAAGGGCGGCGAAGAGCGTAGCGGCGATCAGGTCCGCCGTCGTGCCGGGGTTTCGTCGATGCCCGTCGCCACGTAGCCAGGCGTCGAACTCGCGATAAGCGGGCGTCGCGGTCCCGCCATTTTCGACAACCACACACGCACGTCGCCGAACCTCTTCTGCGATTTCCAAGCCAAGCTTTCGCGCGATCAAGCTATCCGGCCAGTGTGCCAGCGTTGCAAGTTGCAGATCAACGATTGCCTGTTCGACGACGCCACACCTGCGAAACCGATCGCGAAACGTCGGCAGCATCTCGCCGAGCACCAGTGCAAATCCGTTCGCGTATTGTGCCGCGATGAAATCGCGCTCGCTTGCCAGTGCCATCACCTCACGCAGTATCTGCGTCGGTTCGCCATGCACGTCTTCCGAAGACACCTTACCCAACCCTCCGGGATTCGCGATGCGGATAGCGGCGAAGACTTCGGCCGCGTCGTTGCGCGTTGTCGCTGCGAGGATGCGCGACACTCCGACAACAAGCGATTCGTCCGCCGGAACGGCTGCCAGTGGAGCGAGCAATAACACAATGCCAAGGTTCGTGTTCGTCGTTACGACAGCACGTGTGGCCTCGATAGCGCGGCAAATCGTCAGTCCCAAGGGTTGCTCTGTCGATTGTGCGAGAATCGGCGCGATGGCGTCCGCACTGCGAAGGAAATCGTTCACAGTAAGATCGGCAAATTCGCGACCGGGACAGACGTTACCCGCCTTGCGTGCGCGGACTTCCCAGATGCAGGCGAGTTTTACAAAATGTTCGAGGGGGTTGATGGGCATTAGCACTCTGTAGATAGCCATCAGTTACCAGCTATACCGTCCACATCTGGATTCGTCTGGTCCGAGCCTGAGCGCCAGCGAAGGGCCGCTTGTGCCCTTCGCTGGCGCTCAGGCTCGCAAAATACGCCAATCTCACCCGCGTTTGGTATATCAGCCAGAACGGCATTTCGTGCGGCTGATAGCTGATAGCTGATAGCTGAAAGCTCGTATTGCTTATTTCTTCTCCTCGCTCACCTTCGTCAGATACTCGCGCGGGATGCCGTCCGTGCTTGCGCCGTCTAGTTCAAGGGCACGCTCGAAGTCCACGCGGGCCTGCGCCTTCTCGTTCAGCGCGTGATGGGCATGGCCACGGTTGCGATAGGCGGCGGCGAAGTCGGGCGAAAGCTCAATGGCACGCGAGAAGTCGGCGGCTGCTTTGCGATGCTCGGCTTTGCCCCCGTAGGCGCTGCCGCGGTTGTTGTAGAACTGCGAGTCGCGGGCATCCAGCCGAATCGCTTCGCTGAAGTCGGCCAAAGCCTTGTCGTAGTCTTCAAGCTGCGAATAAGCGTTGCCTCGATTGCTGTACGCCAAGGGGTTGAGCGGCGCCAGGTCGATGGCGGCGTCGAAATCGCGAATCGCCGCCCGGAAGCTGCGCTTGCGATATTGGCAGTAGCCGCGATTGATGTAGGCTTCGCCATACTTGGGATTGAGTTCCAACGCCTGGTTGAAGTCGGCAATCGCGCGATCGTACATCACTATGGCCAGGTGTAGCAAGCCGCGATTGAGCAGGATCGATGCATCCTTGGCGTCGATCTTGGCGGCCTCGGTCATGTCGTTGATGCCCTGGGCGGTCTTGCCCATGCGTTGCAGCAACAAGCCGCGATTGACCAGCGGCGAGGCGTCTTTCGGATCGAGTTGGACGGCCATGTCGTAGTCGGCGAGCGCGGCGGGGAGATCGTTTTTCGCCATCTGCGCCGTGCCGCGGTTGAAATAGGTCTTCGCCTCGGCCTTGGCTTCAATCGACGCGGAGTACCAGGCAATCGCCTGATCGAAGTCCTGCCCGGCAAAGGCGCTATTGCCTCGCTGGCGCAGTTCGTTGTGATCTCTTAAATTCGGCTCATCGCTGCCCGGCTGGTCGTTCGGACCGGGGCCGTCCTTGTTTAGGGCAACGTCAACGAGATCGTTGATTGGGCCGTCAGTCCTGGCCGAGCGGTCCTTGCAACCAGTGAAAGCGGCGAGACAAGCAACGAGTATGAGTTTGCGCACGGCATCATCCTTGACCAAATACGAGAAATGGGTCTGTCGTCATAATCGGCAAAGTCGATGGCCGAACTTTGGTGTATTCTTTGGAATTTGAAATAAGCCCAGAGGTGAGGTACTCCGAACCTCTGGGATCACCTTGAATGATCCTAAGGGTTCGGAGTGCCTCACCCTTGGGCTTGCACGCCTATTTCCACCTGTTTGGGAAACCTTGGCAATTCGTGCTTGCATCCGGCGGATACATCTCTAAAATCGCGGGAATTGGATTGACGCTCCACCGCCCTCACTGCCGCAACGGTTTGGCCGATTTCCGCTAACCATACCCGCATCAGCGAACCTCTCACGCAGAACGCGAGAACTATGGATCCCAACATTTACGTTCAGTCGCTCAATCCGCTCGAAGGCAAAATATTCTGGTCGGTAGCACTTTCGACTCTGTTCGCTGCGCTGCCTGTCGTCGCCCTCTTTTGGCTGCTCGTGCCGATGCGTTGGCTGGCGTCGAAGGCTGGCGCTGCGGGAGCAGTCGTAGCGATCGTCATCGCGGTCATCGTGTACCAAATGCCCGTGCAGAAAGCGCTCTGGGCGTTTGCCTATGGCGCAGGGTTCGGCTTGCTGCCCGTCGGCTGGACCATTTTCGGCGCGATGCTGCTCTACAACATCACGGTGGAAACAGGGCAATTTACTATCGTGCGCCGATCGGTTGCCAGTCTCTCCGGCGATGCCCGTATCCAGGCGATTCTCATCGGCTTCTCGTTCGGCGCGTTCCTGGAAGGCGCCGCCGGCGGTGGCACACCCGTCGCGATTTGCGGGGCGATCATGGTTGGCCTCGGCTTCAATCCGTTTCTCGCCGCCGTGCTGTGTTTGATCGCCAATACGTCGCCCGTGGCTTATGGCGGACTCGGCACGCCGATCATCGTTCTCTCGGACATGACCAGTATCGATGGCCGCGTGATTAGCACCATGGCGGCGCATCAGCTGCCATTCCTGTCGCTGCTTGTGCCTGCGTACATGGTGCGATGCATGGTTGGGTGGAAACAGACGTTCGAGGTTTGGCCCGCGCTGCTCGTCTCCGGCGGATCGTTCGCCGTCTTTCAGTACTTCTTCGCCACGCTGCACGATTGGGTCGGTATCGTTGCCTGGCCGATGACCGACATCGGTGGCGGCATCTTCTCCCTCGTCGTCACCGCCATCTTCCTCAAAATGTGGAAGCCGAAAAACGAATGGCATTTCGATAAGTCAATGACGCCCACGGCAACCGGCACTCCAGCCTCCGCGCCCGCCGCCAACGACCCGCACGCCGCCGGGGCTGCGGCATTACTGGGAGAGGTTACCAAGCACGCCACCGCCAACGAGAAAGTTCCGCTGACGGCCGGCAACATTACCCTCGCCTGGATGCCATTCATCCTGATGTCGATCTTCCTCATGCTCACCGGTATCGTGCGCCAGATGGAAGGCGACACGACGCGCAAAGGCCCGGTGTATGTTCCCGGAACAAAGATTCAGACGAACTACCAGATCCCTGTGCCGACGCTTCACAAAATGACGATGCGCGATGAGGAACTGCGCAAGATCGATATCAATACCGCGAATGGGAAAGACAATAACCCGGATGGTGCTCGTTTTAACTTCGCCTGGCTGACAGCACCGGGCACTGCGGTGATGTTCGCCGCGATTCTGTCGATATTCATGCTGCGTATGTCGGCTTCCCAAACACGGCGAGTGTTCACGCGCACCGTCGTGCAGATGAAGATCCCGATCCCGACGATCGCGTTCATGCTCGGACTCAGCTACGTCACGAAATACGCCGGTATGGATGCGACCCTTGGCTATGCGTTCGCCAACACCGGAGTGCTGTATCCGTTCTTCGCCGCTATCCTCGGTTGGCTAGGCGTGTTCCTCACGGGAACCGATGCCGGCAGCAACGCCCTCTTTGGCAGCTTGCAGCAAATCACGGCGAGAACGATCCACGGCGCCGGCGCTTTCGGCCCGCTCGGCGCCGAGACTTTGACCACTGGCCAAGCCGAGGTGCTCATCTGCACGGCGAACAGCACCGGCGGCGTCATGGGCAAGATGATCGACGCCCAGAGCATTTGCGTCGCCACCGCCGCCACGCATCAGATGGGCAAGGAGGCCGACATCTTCAAAGCGGTGATTTGGCACAGCATCATTCTGGCCTCGATCGTCGGCTTGATGACGCTGCTTCAGGCGTACGTGTATCCGTTCACGTTGATGGTCCCGTCGCCATGACCGATGTGCATTCCTGTTTACGTTTAGCGCTCGCGCGGCACCGTGCGAGCGCTAAACGAATAATCGCCGAAGGGTACTGCCATGCGATTCCACTTTGCCATCCCATTTATCGGATTCCTCTTCACGTCAGCCCTCCACGCCGGCGAGCCGAACGTCTGGACCAAGCTGCCCAAGGCTGAGATCATTGGCCAGCGCTCGGATATTCCGCTCGGCTATGACAGCATCGCCAAGCGGTTCGTCATTCTCGGCGGGCGCACGAATTACGGCAACTATCGCAAGCCGCGCTCGTATGATACGCTGACACTCGATACGAAATCGTTCGTATGGGAGAATACGTATCCTTCGGGCAAGGACTGGGGTCCCGCCGTCGGCCCCTGCCAGGCGCCGGCGTGGAAAGGCGAGGTCTGGGGCTTCCGCGACGCCGAGGGCAACACCAGGCCGAACTGGACCATCTACGGCACGTTCTCGCTCGGCCAAAAATACGACTTGGACCCCGATACCAAAGCGTTCTACTTCTACGCCGGCGGCAGCACCTTCAAGTACGATCCCGCCGAACGCAAATGGACCGACCTGCAACCTGCGATGCATCCCGAAAAAGCACTCAACGGGCGGTTACTCTGGAGTTCGATGGTCTATGACGCTCACAACAAACAGTTCCTCCTCTTCGGCGGCGGGAACGTCGAATCCGAGCGCGGCGACCCCGGCACCTGGACCTACTCGCCCGCACGCAATGCCTGGACGCAACTGAAGCTAGACGTGCAGCCGCCACAACGCGCCAACTCGCGTCTGGCGTATGACCCGCTCGCCAAGAAGATCGTCCTCTTCGGCGGCGATCAGCTCGATCAACTCCTGTCCGATACCTGGACCTTCGACGTCGTCACGCAGCGCTGGGAAGAGGCGGCAATCGCCAACGATGTCGCGCCATCTCCGCGCGGCGGGCATGCGCTGCTTTGGCTGCCGAGCGCTAAGAGGATTGCCCTAATAGGTGGATACACCTACACATCCACAATCGGCTACACGTCGTCGCTCTATCAGCGATTGCCCAATGAGATATGGACGTATGACATCGCCACGCGGCGCTGGCAGTTGATCCGGCGAAGTGGCGTGAAGGAAGGCCCGGATACGCCGACGAATTTCTTCACCAGCGCGGCTGTCGATGAAACCGATCGCGTGGTCTTACTCGGCCAAACCGGAACGTGGACGACGACGCTCGACATGACGAAAGCCGACGACGCCGGGAACAAGAAATTCGGCGTCAAACCCGGCACGACCGAGCGGCGCGAAGGGCCACACGATCCAAGCTGGTACATCAAGGGCGTTCCCGATGCCGATCCCGCCAAGGTCGCCGCCGAGTTGAAGGACTTGCCCGCGAACGCCTGGAAGATCCGCCCCACGCCCAAACTGCCCGGCCCGAACATGGACTGGGGTTCCGCGGTGTTCTCGCCGGAACTCGACCGGATCATGCGCTTCTCCGGCGGTCATTCCGCCTACAGCGGCACGGCGCCGCAGGTGTACGACGTGAAGACCGACCGCTACGCGATCCCGTTCGTGCCGGAGTATCCGCTCGAATATGTCTACAGCAACGATCAAGTCAACGGCGAATGGAGCTTCAAGAAAAACCCGTGGATGACAGGCCACACTTACAAATCGACCGGCTACGATCCGCGTCTCAAGGCGTTGGTGTTCGGTCCGCACGAGTACACCTACTTCTTCGATCCGCTGGAGAAACGCTGGTCGCGCTCACCGACGAAGAATCCGTATCGGCCCAACTTCTACGTCGTCACCCTATGCACGACGCCCGACGGCGTGATCGCCTGGGCCAACGAACGCCAGAGCGGCTCACCGGGCCTTTGGCGATTGGATGCCACATCGCGCACCTGGAAGGCGTTGCCACTCAAAGGTGAGATGCCGGCGACGAGTGCTGACCACCACGGTATGGCGTACGATGCGAAGCGCGATCGCCTGCTGCTTTTCAGCGACATCGGCAAGAACAAAGGCGACGTGTTGGCGTACGATTTCAAAGCGGGCAAAACGCAATGGCTCAACGCCGCCGGCCGCGACAAGGCACTGGAACATTGCCGGGAGACGGTCTATTTGCCGGAGCAAGACGCGGTGCTGATCGGTGCCCGCATGCCCGGCGAAAAAGGCTGGATGCTCTACGACTGTGCCGCCAACGCCTGGCGAGCAATACCGTTTGCAGGCGACGATCCGCTCGGCAAAAGAGAGTTCAACAACTCGATGGGCCTGATGTACGACCCGACCCGCCGATTAGTTTGGGCCGTCGGGCAGAATAGCCACGTGCACGTATTGCGAGTGACGAGTGACAAGTGAAAGCGATTCGTATATAGCCCGCCATTTATGGCGGGTTCGACTGCAAACCCGCCATAAATGGCGGGCTATATGGGAACGAAAACGAGTTCCGCCAATCGCAGATTTTTTCGCAACCGACTTTGACAGCCGATCATGCCGCGCGTTACGATCAAAAAAATCGCCGGCAAGCCCCAGGATGATCGCAGCGATTCCTGGGGGTGGAGCGTCATAAGAAACCTGCGAAATCGAGCCAACAATCCTTGACACGCCACCGCGAGTCTGGTCAAATGCCCTTGGTATAGCGCGCAGTAAGTTGCTCGATCGAGGCGGTGTGACGGGGCTGATCTGGTTGTCAGCGTGCGTCCACGATATGATGAACAGAAAGGAAGCAGCCATGATCGAAATGACCGAACAGCAAATGCAGGCGTTCGAGACCCTGGACGTTACCCCGCCGCGCATCGTCAACCCCAGGACCAAAGAGGCTTTTGTGATGCTGCGCGTTGACGAATACGAGCGGCTGAAGGAGGACGAATACGACGACAGCCCCTGGACGAGCGAGGAGCGCCATGCGCTCGCATGGGAAGCGGGCAAGCATGCGGGCTGGGAGGAGATGGACGAATACGACGACCTCCCGGAGAAGCCATGAACCGGGGCGATGTGATCTTGGTCCGATTCCCACATCCGTCTGGGGTCCGTGGGAAGAAACGGCCTGCCGTGGTCGTGCAGTCCGACGCCTACGCGGGAGCTGTCAGCACGGTCGTTGTCGCCGAAGTAACGACGAACCTCGCGCTGGTGGCCGACCCCGCCTGCATGTTCATCGACATTAATACGCCCGACGGAAAGGCCACTGGCTTAATACACGATTCGGTTCTGTCCTGCCTTCTGCTTGCGACGGTGGACGCCGACAAGATTGCACAGAAGCTCGGATCGCTGTCACCAGCCATGAAGCAAAAGCTCAACGACTGCCTCAAAGCGGGGCTGGGTATACCTTAACCGGCGCGAATCGGCACCTATCGGTGCCTCGTCTGGGCCGTGGGGCAGAATAGCCACGTGCACGTATTGCGAGTGACGAGTGACAAGTGAGAGCGATTCGTATATAGCCCGCCATTTATGGCGGGTTCGACTGCAAACCCGCCATAAATGGCGGGCTATATGGGAACGAATACAATCCCCGCCAAGCGCAGTTTTTTTCGCAACCGACTTTGACAGCCGATCATGCCGCGCGTTACGATCAAAAAAATCGCCGCCAAGCCCCAGGATGAACGCAGCGATTCCTGGGGGTGGAGCGTCATAAGAAACCTGCGAAATCGAAAAACCATTCTTGACAACGGCCAGCGGATCGCTTCTACTACAATAAACTGGCCGGCACTTGCATACGCTGACTGGGAGGCCTGAATACGCTGACCGGCGCGGCAAAATACGCTGACCGGCGCGTACATACGTTTACCGGCTCCGGTCAGCATACTCAGTAGTTCGGCTTGGTTCTCGCGCGGCTTCGGGTGGCATTGTTCTCGCGCGACAAAGAGGTCTGGCGATGCGTTTCTGGTCGTGGATTAGATCTATGTTCGTGACCAAACCTCCGATGTTGCCGCGCGACGTGCCGGCGTTGCAGGCGGACCCTGATGACCGCCTCTTCCACTTCGCTGATTGCGAAGGTGTGATCTTCCGCAAAGGGGAAGGCTGGGAGTCAAATCATTGGTACTTTTCAGCCTGGACACCATCGCGAGAGGAAATCCGGTCTGCCGAAGAGCGGTTGCCCACCTTCTTGGGAGAGTTAGCGAAAACGTGCGTGGAAAAGTACGACGCGGAGTCAGCCCAGCTCATTGCAGCGACGTTGAATACCTACCTTCGTCAGTATTTTGGGATCGTAATTGGGGAGCAACAGGTAGTGTTCATCAACTTTTTTACACGCGACTTCGTCGAAAACTGGATGACTGAGCCTGTCATCGTCTGTGATGGTGGATGTAATTTTTTTCAGGTGATTTATAGACCGACGCAGGGGGATTTTCAAAGCTTCACGGTCAACGGTGAAGCGTAAAGGGTAGCGGGGGACGTACCGCCGAACAGTTCTATGCCCCCTAAAGGTTGAACTACGTTCCTTCCTCGGCGACGATTCCGAATGATTTTCCGCGTCAATGTCATTGCAATCGGGCTTCAGGCGAAGAATGTGGCGATCGCCGATAATGTGCGGCGAGACTGTTTTAATTCGGTTTACTTCGCCACGCATGAGTAAGGAGAGGTGACTGCCATGAGCCAAGTCATTCCATTTGGCGAAGTCTTGGAAGCTGCCGATCATCTGTCGATAGATGAGCAGCCGGAATTAATCGCGGTTTTGGCCCGAAGGTTGGCACAAGCCGGCCGGCAGCGCGTGGCAGCCGACGTTCAGGAGGCCCGCCAGGAATTTGCAGAAGGACGCTGTACACCTACCACCCCCGAGCAAATGATGCTTGAGATTCTGCAATGAAGCGCGTGCTTATCAAGTCGGCGGCCTTGGAGAGTTGGCTGGATCATGGGCTAGCAGGGGCGGGTATGACCTGCGAATTGTGTTCGAGTTCGTCCAACACGAAGGCGTCGAGGCGATCCAGTTGCAATCGGTCGGGACGCACGATGAGGTCTATTAGCAGCCGCCGAACCCCTATCCCGACGTGTCTTTTGCTACGGACCACGAACTAAGGCCGATTCGGCAACCGCAGCAACCCGTACCCCGTTTCGATATCGTGGCCTGGCGGGCCGAGGTCGAGGGCGGAGAGCTTGAGGGCGTCGCGGATCAGGGATGCGGAGGCGTTGGGCTGGTTGGACCAGAGCAGCGCCGCCAGGCCGGCGCCTTGTGGGGCGGCGGCGGAAGTGCCAGAGAATGGGCGGGCGCGGCCGAACGTCGGGAACGGCACAATCGCTGTGAAATCGGGCTTCGGCTCGCGCGAATTTGGGCCGCACGAACTGTAGGGAGCCCGACGACCGTTCGCATCCACCGCGCCGATGGCGATCACTTTCACGCCGTCGCCTGGAAACGGAATACTGCCGCGAGCGGTTGTTTGATTCAATGATCCGCCAAGCGTTACGAGATGGAATGCTTCCTGTCGATCCGCCGCCTTGGCGTCCAGGCAGCGCACTTTCACGTGATACTGTTTTCCTCCGGTCGGTTCAAACCGCACGATCGCCCGGCCAGCGGATCGTGAGGCGTCCGCTTCGAGGTGGGCACTGCCAATAAGACGACCGGTTCGATCGTCAGCGACTTCAACGACGAACGGCGCGGCGGTCGGGCCGTAGAGTTCGACGGCGACACGTTCATCGCCCCAGGGCGTCAGCAGATTCTCGATCTCACCGGCGGCGTTCCAGCGCTGCCATCCCTGCGCGCTCGGCGAATAGATGCCGCACCAGTGACGCTGAGCGGTATTTCCGGCACTGGCGAAGAAGAGCATGTCGTTAGCGTCGTCGCCGCTGCCAAGGATGCGCTGCAATTCGCGATGCACTTCCCCGCCGCCTTCGCCGTCGCTCCAGCTTGGCATGATCAGCGAACAAGTTACGATCTTCGCCCCTTGCGATTTGGCCCAGCGGACGGCATCGAGAAACGACTTCGGATCGTCCGTGTCCCAGTTCGCAAGCAGCAGGTTGGCTTGCGGCGCGAGGGCGTGGACGATCTCCGCGCAGAGCAGTCCGTGTTGGCTGTCGCGTGCTTCAAGCTCACGATCACGGCGAAACGAACGCGTTGTAACCCGAGGCGGCAGATTCTTGCCGAGTTGACTTTGAAGATTGCGAAAGCCGCTGTCGAGAATGCAAACGGTGACGCCCCTGCCCTGTATGTCCGCGCGATGCCAGCGCTCGACGCCGAGGTGGGTGAGATGCGATTGGCGTTCGAGAGCCGGCGCTTCGCAGCGATTCTGCCCCGCGATGTCTTGCGCGTTCTGCTCGCCAACCGGCTTCGTTGGCGCAGTCGGCTGGGAGCATGCGGGGACGAAAATCAGCAGCGCGATCAGGTAGCGACGAAGGAGGTCAAACCACGCAAGTTGGGCTGGTTTTGCGTGGACGACAGGTCTCGATTGGCAACTCATGTTCCCAATATCGGCCAAGTCTGCCAAATCTCCGCATCGAATCGATTCTGCCAGGTTTTACAAAACGTGAAGATGGGCAGGTGGTGCGGATCGGCGAAAGGATGGGATTGTCTAGCCGCTCGCCTTTGGCGAGCGCGGGCTGATGCGATGTAATGCAACAAGCCCGCGCTCGCCAGAGGCGAGCGGCTAAACGCAATGAGTTATTTCGCCATCTCCACGCACACCAGCTCTTTGGCGTCGCGGATGTACAGGCGGCCATTGGCGAGGGCGGGATGCGCCCACGTGCTGCCGCAGATTTTGCTACGACTCAATTCGGTGTAACCCGTTCGGCTCGGCTCGAAGAGGACGAGGTTGCCGGGTTCCTCGACCATGAGGAACTTGCCGTCGCCGGTACGTAATAGCGACGCATGATACGTGCCGACGTTGTCGCGTTTCCAGAGTTCATCGCCGGTCGTCGCGTCGATGCAGCGCAAGACCGCCGCAGATTTTTTGAACGAAAGTGGGTTGTTGCCCGTGACGACGTACATCGTATCTTTGCCATGGGCGACAGGCGTGGCGAAGTAGCACGTCAGTGCCGGTTTGGCCCACAACTCCTTGATGCTCGGCGGATTCGATTTACTGTCGAGCTTCACGCCGATGCTGCCGGTGGTGATCGAGCTGGCGAAGACGACGTCATCGATGAGCACCGGCGTCGTCGAGCTTTCGCTGATGAGGTCAACGAGCTTACGCTGCCAAAAGATCGTGCCGTCCTCGGGCGAGATCGACAACAGTCCCTTCGCGGTTAGGAAGAGCACTTGCCGAGCGTCGCCCGAACCGATGGCGGTGGGCGAGGAGTAGCTGGCGCCGTCGTCGAGTTTTTTCCAGACTTCTTTGCCTGATTTTTTGTTGAAGGCGACGATCCCAGCCCCCTTCGCGCCGACGTTGACAAGCACATGATCGCCTTCGACAATCGGTGAGCACGACACGCCGAAGTAAAGCGATGGGCCTTTGTACTCCTTGGCGGTGTCAATCTGCCAATGAATTTTGTCCGATTTGGCGTCGCTGCACGTCAGGATGCCGGTGATGCCAAAAGTGTAGACCTTACCGCCGACGACCGTCGGACAACCGCGTGGCCCGTTGCCGAAGGGGATCGCTGTCGCTTTGCGCGGATAGGTCGTGGTCCACTGCGATTGGCCCGTAATGGCGTCGAAGACAGCGATGGCTTCCTCGTTTTTCCCGTTGGGCCTCATGTGCAGGAAAACTTTGCCATTGGCGATTACTGGCGCGCCATGGCCTTCGCCAACGGGTTGCCTCCAGAGAATCTTGAGCGGCTCCTTCCACGGCTTGACCGTTTCCGGCGAGTTGCTGTCGCGCTTCGGCCCCAGCCATTGCGGCCAATCCGCGGCGGAGGAGATCGGGGTCATTATCAAACCGGCGATCAGGACAAATAACATTCGCATTGAGAATCCTCGATTAGATACTGTTTAGTCGTTCGACTTTGGCGGGCGGCAAAACAAGGTAATGGACGTTTCACATCCGAATGGCATTCATTCGGTTGGTAATTTCCTCGACGGAGATCAAATCGCCTTGGCCAGCCCCGGGGCAGATATCACGGGTTTCCTGCCAATGATTGGGCGTGCTGACGTTGCTTTCCCAGAACGGCCAAGTTCGGCATTGCGTTGGTCGAACGGGATAGATCGTGCACCCATCTGAGCGGTCGAAGAAAACGCAATCGCCGCCGGCTTTCTCACGCAACGTTCGGCCATTGCGAGCGACGTAGGTATGCATCGCGCGGACTTCTTCGAGCGGTTCGCCCAGAAATTTGGCGATGGCGTGAAGCTCAGCTTCGCTGACCCAGACGAAGCCCGGTGCACCGGTGCAACAGTTGCCACACTGCGTGCAGCGAAATTGCAAGCCGGCACGATACCACCGATCAGCGTCGGGAGGAGCATTCATGCGGGTGATTTTAGGATTGGCGGTCGTGAACGTCACGCACTCTCGCTGCGAGTGAGGAAATGCCGCCTGGTAACTTCCCTGATTTTCGCTTGTGGCTTAGCGCTCGCGTGGCGTGAAGTGTGCGCTAAGCCACAAGCGAAAATCAGCAAATCAGCATATGCTATCACCAATATGTCCGTCTCCATCATCATCCCTACCTGGAACGAAGCTGCCCATATAACGGCGACCGTGGCAGGATTGCGCGCTCAGGGCGACTGCGAGATCATCGTCGTTGACGGCGGCAGTAGCGATGCCACCATCGCGCTGGTCAGGGACGCCGACCGTGTGCTTGTCTCGTCACCGGGCCGAGCTTCGCAGATGAATGCGGGGGCACGCTTGGCCACGCGCGAGAATTTGCTGTTCCTGCACGCGGACTGCCAAATCGAATCAGGCGGACTACATGCCATCGATCGCGCCCTCGCTCGGCCTGGCGTGTCGGCTGGCTGCTTCGCAATGCGAGTGGCTGCGGAGGGCTGGGGATTCCGCAGCATCGACGCCTGTGCGACGGCGCGGGTGCGATTCACAGGCGTGGTCTACGGCGATCAAGGGTTGTTCTTACGCAAACGCGACTTTGAGTTGCTTGGCGGCTTTCCGCGTTTGAGTTTCATGGAGGATGTGTTCTTCAGCCGAATGCTGGCATCGCGGGGCAGGGCGGTTGTGATCGGTAAGAAGATATTCGTGTCACCACGCCGTTGGGAGCGAGTCGGACTCGTTCGGCAGACTCTACGTAATTGGACGCTGACGGCACTCGCGCTCGGTGGCGTGTCGCCGGATCGATTGGCCGAATATTATCCGCGCGTGCGATAAATTATTTTGGCATCGAGAGCATGCGGTTGAGTTCCTCCACCGCGCGGTCGAGGTAGTAGTTACGCATCATGTTCAATTCGGAATGGACCATGCGTTCGTCGAGAAAAATGTGCGGCACCACGCCGCGGCCCGAGTAGGGTTGGCCCTTCGGGGAAAAGAATTGTGCGACGCTCAGTTTCATGCCACCGGCGGGGATGTTGCCTATCGCATTCGGCAGCTTCAAGACAGCTTGCGTGCAGCCTTTGCCGAAGGTCGTTTGGCCGATAAGTACGGCGCGATTGTTGTCTTTCAACGCTCCGGCCAATAACTCTGCGGCGCTGGCGGTTTCATTATCGATCAAGACGACTAAGGGTGCCGCGAGGGCGTTCGGGTTCTTGGCATGAAAGACTTCGGATTTGCGAGCATTGAGGGTTGAGCCGATGATGCCCGTGGACAGGAATCGTCGCGCGGTTTCGATGGAGCTTTCAAATATCCCACCGTTGTTTTCGCGCAGATCGACGATCAACCCTTTGAGGCTCGACTGCGTGAATGCGCTGATCGCGGCATCAACCTCCTGCGGCGTCACGTCCGTAAAACTGCCGATTTTCAGATAGCCATACTGAGTGTTCATCAGCTGGAGAAATGTGACGCCCGATGCGATCGTTCGGCGTTGGATGTGCACCGTGCGGGCCATCAGGCCGTCGGCGGAGACCAATTCGATTTCGACCGATGTGCCCACGGGACCGTACAGGAGCGATTGAATCTGATTGAGCGGTAAGTCAACAATTGATTTTTTGTTAATGCTCACGATCTGATCGTTAGGGCGGATTGGCGGGTCCATTTGCAGGACGGGACTGTTGTCCGCAATACGGTGGATGACGATTTTGTTGTCGCGAATATCCAGCGTCAGGCCGATGCCGATTGCTTCGTTTCGCGTCAGATTGTCGGCCAGTTCGCGCAGCTGATTTGGCGTGAGGTAGACCGTGTACTCGTCAATGGCGTAGCACGAGCCACACGCGAACTCCATGACGCTGACTGTCGCGTCAAGTCCGAGGTGTGCCTCGGCGGCCAGGGCGATTTCGCCGATCTGGCGCATCGCTTCCTCGCGCGAGGCCGGGTTCATGTCGGCCCAGTTGCGTTTCAACGCGGCTCGGAAGTCTTCTACCAGGCCATGCTTGTCGATCGGTACGTGGTGTTGAAGAAAAGTTGGGTCTGCCAAGGCGTTGTCAAGTTCGCGGACACCCTGGCCGAACAATTTCCCAGGCGCGATCTTCTTCTTGTCAAAGGCACCATCGAGAAGCGTCTTGTTCACAATGCCACAAATACGCATCGCCTGGCCATAATCAACGGACAACACTTCCTTGCGATAACTAGCATCGAGATGCCGGCGTGTCTGTCGGCACTGGCGAAGCGAAACCCAGTAACGATCACGAATCCGAAGTCCGGGATCGGTTTGGCCTAGTAGGGCTTCGTAGATTTCGCTAGCTTTTTCCCAGTTGGCTTGTTTCTCAAATTCTTGTGCTTGCTGAACGAGCAGGCGTATTTGATTCTCAGGAAGTGCCAGCGATTGTGGCGTGCCGATAAGAATGGCACAGCCGATGAGGAAAATGCCGCAAATGGTTTTGGCGAGGCCAGTCGTCACGGAAACCTCCTCATGGCGAGGATGCAGAACTACCACTTATCAGTATAAAGGGAGATTGAGTTTACGTCAAATAGACGTTTGCGAAAAACAAATAGTTTTTTCGAGCGGGCGATTTTTTCACGCTGCTCGCAAAAGGCATTCGATTTAATGTAGACACCACCGACAAAAGTCGATTTCCTGTCGGAGGCTGAAGAGGCATTCAGGCTGCCTCGCTTACGCTTCAGCCTCGGAAGCGGAATATTGTCGGGGGCGTCAATGTAGTGCCGAAATTGCAACAAGCAGCGAGCATTTCAGAGCCGGATGCGTGAGCGACCGGGTGATTGTCCGTCGCTCGCGCGTCCGGCTCTAAAGCTATCGCTAGCGTGTGCTGGTTCCCGTTTGCAGCGAGTGCGACTGCATCTCCAAAAAGTGCGGTTTCGGCAGTTCGAGTTCGGATTCTGGCGTTGTGCCGGTCGCGGTCTGGAACGCCATGCGCGTGCCTTCCAATGTCGCTACGATGTAGATCGCAGCGATCAGGATGAGCACGAATGGCATCAGAAAAAGAATGAAGATCGGCGTGCCGACGTTCAGAACGAAGCGGGGGATCGGCAAGGGCAAGGGCGAGGGCGGCGTGTCGATGAGTGGCGTGCTGTCCATGCGCTGTCCTCACGTGGTGATGTGTTTACGTTTAGCGCTCGCATGACGTCAATCGAGAGCTAAACGTAAACAACAATTTCTTATACCCCAAATCGCCTCAAAAACGCAATTTCAATCGGCCCAGGCGGTTTACGGTCTCGATCATCAGAGCATCCTCTTCGCGTTCGTCCTTCGCCAAATACGTTACCGAGAAACGTAGGTACGGCCCGGCGTTATCCCATGGCACGCAGATGACCGATTGCTCGTGGATGAAGAACTGCGACGCTTCCTCGCCGTTCGCGAAGTTGCGCTCGCCGCACCCGGTCGGAGCTTTGACATAGAGGAAGTAGGTTCCGCCAGGCATCTTCGCCTCAAAGCCGACTTGATTGAGGGCATCGACGAGTTTGGTCAGTCGGCGATGGTATTTGGCGCGAATCTGATCGCCGATCTCGGGGTGGTCGAGCGCCGCCTTGGCCGCTTGTTGAATCGCCATGAATTGGCCTGAGTCGCTGTTGTCTTTGACGTCGGCGAAGGCCTGCACAATCTTCGGATGCCCGGCGACGAACGCCATGCGCCAGCCGATCATGTTGAAACCTTTCGACATCGAATGAATTTCGACGCCGACTTCTCTGGCGCCGTCGACCTGTAAAAAGCTCAACGGCGGCTCGCCATAACTCAAGAGGATATGGGCGGCGTCTTGCACGACGACGATCTTGTTCTTGTGGGCGAACTCGATGACTCGCTTGTAGAAATCGCGCGTGGCGACTTTGCCGGTCGGGCTGTTCGGGTAGTTGATGACGAGCAGCTTGGCTTTCTTGCGAATGTCGTCGGGGATGCTGTCGATGTCGGGGAAGAAGCCGTTCGCTTCGCGCAGGGGTAGGTCGTGGACTTTGCCGCCGTAATACTTGGTGTGCGTGCCCGCGACCGGGTAGCCGGGCACGGTCATCAGCGTGTAATCGCCTGGGTTGATAAAGGCGGCGGGGATCATGGCGAGGGCCGGCTTTGAGCCGATCGCGTGGTTGATTTCCGTTTCGGGATCGAGAGTGACGCCGAAAACCTTTTTCATGAAATTGGCGGCGGATTCTTTGAACGCGGCGATGCCGTTGTCGGCGTAACCGCGGTTTTCGAGCTTGTCGATCTCACGCTTGGCGACATCGCGCACCATCGGGTCGGCCATCTCGTCGTTTTCGCCGATACCGAAATCGAGCAAGGTGCGTTCCGGATGTGCTGCATGGACGGCCCGTTTGGCGCGTTTGATCTTCTCGAACTTGTAAATCTCGGTTCCTTTGCCATAGTTTGCCCCGCCGATACGGTCGGCAAAGAGTTCTTGGAACCACGGGTCGGTCGTCATCGTCTTGGATCCTTATCGCGTTGGATGAACAGAGGTTTGCAAACGCCGGTTCGGCAAGTGCATCCGGTGTATCCTATGCGTGCGCCTGGCCATCGTCCGCGCCGAAGACGCAGCCCGTAGCGAGACGGTTACGTGAAAGCCCAATGAAAAACCCAAGGCCGGGCTTTCAGTGCTTGCGGTTTCTGATTATGATGATTGGAATAGTCCGTGGCCCGTGGTCCGTTGCAAATACACGGAAGCGATGGCTCTCGGGTTAGAGCCGCAATCAGCAGTATTCACGAAGGACCACTGACCACTAGCCACTAATATTGAGGATTGCTCGTGGGATTGATAGCCCGTGATCGAGAACTGATTCGACGCTGCTTGCACCATGAATCCGGAGCGTGGAACGATTTTGTCGATCGTTTCCTCGGGTTGGTGTACCACGTCGTTCAACATACCACCGACATGCGAAGCCAACCGCTCAAGCCGGAGGACAAGGAAGACGTTGCGGCCCAGGTCATGCTCAAGATCGTCGAGAACGATTATGCGGCGTTGAGGCAGTTCCGTGGGAAGAGCAGTCTGGCCTCTTATCTAACTGTCATTGCAAGGCGAACATGCGTCAACGAATTGGCTGGGAAATCGCAGAACAAAGGCGCCGCCGCTGTGAATGAATACACGGCGGAGGCGAAGAACCAGACCAAGCCGAGGCCAGGATTGGAAACGCTGGAAGAGGTAGCAAAGCTGCTTCGCAAGCTACCAAGCCGAGAGCGGGCTGTAGTGCGATTGTTCTATCTGGAAAGCCGAAGCTACGAGGAGATCAGCTCGGAGCTGAACATTCCCGTCAACAGCATCGGCGCCATCCTGGCGCGAGCACGCAAGAAGCTGCGTGGCGAGGATTGAGACATGTCATCGCTTAAGGCATTTCAAATGGATTCCCGTCGGCGCGGGCACACATGAATTGAAGCGTGTTCAAGGTGATCGATGTCGTGATAAATCGAACGGAACCATCGCCAAGGCAGACATGCGCTCCGCCGCTGTGGAATGAATAGATTTCGCCTTGATTGTTGCAATTGATACGGCACGCGGTCGGTACTTCAGCGCCAGCGGCCAGGGTTGTGCCCAGTGAGTTCGAGCCGTCCACGGCAATGTCGTTGCCCGAATGCGCCCAAGCGCCGTTCATGAATGTTGGCTGAGTCGGGTTCTTGGCGTTGAATAACCAACCTTCTGGACGAGCGGCGGCTTCGGCGAGCATGATCGTGTTGCTCAGCCCATCGGTTACGTGCGATTGCGGGGTGAATTGGTTGCTCGCCAAGATGGCTTTCACTGCCGGATCGCCCGGATAGGCGAGGCCCATCGCTGTCCAGACGGCCGCTCGATTGTTCGCGCGATTGACGGCCATGTAATCGGTGGTTGCGGGAATCCATCCAGCGCCGTAGATCGCCGGCTCCAAGATCGGATTGATCTCGTGCGGCGGGTGGGAACTTGGGCATTCAAACATCTTAATGCGAGTCGACGCTGCCGCGCGGTTGCCGGGATCGAACCAGTCTTTGCGATAATCGTAGGGCGTGCCGCTCGCGGTGAGGACGTTTCCTTGTTCGATATAGGGCAGGATAATCGAGAGGAAGCTGTGCTTGGCAAAATCGGTGGCGGTTGTGCCGGTTTTTCCAGCCTTGAGAAAGGGTTCAAGTCCCGGGAAATCCGCCGTCGCGGGCGTTTGTACGCTTGAAGGCGGGAATCTTTTCTGGGCACCAAGAAGGTTGTGCAACGCAAGGCCAAGCTGCTTGAAATGGTTGCTGCATTGCGTCCGGGCGGCGGCTTCGCGCACCTTTTGCACCGCAGGCACAAGTAGTGCGATGAGTATGGCGATGATGGCGATAACCACCAATAATTCGATCAATGTAAAACCTCGACGTTTCTGCATGGCTGCATCTCACGGTAAAAAAGATGACGAATTCGATATGTCTGTTTTCTACTCAACCAAGCCACGGATGCAAATGAAAATGTGCCGAAGATTTGCGGACGATTGCCACCGGTTCGATTACGCCAAAATTAGGCGGCTATCGCTCCTCCTGCTCGCCCGCCGCCGCGAAAATCGCCTGGCACGCCAGTGTGAATCCGGGCAGCAGTTTGGACTGACAGATGTCCTGCAGGCCTAGTGTCTTCTGGATACAGGCGTTTTTGTTGCGGCGTAGACCAAGAATCTGTTGAAGATTCGTATCAACGATCCAGTATTCCTTCACGCCAAGGGACCAATATTCTTCGCGTTTTTGCGAGTAATCGCGTTCGACGGATCCCGGCGAGATCATCTCGACCACAAGGTCCGGGAACCACGTTCGCCACATCGTATGGCCTTTTCGGTTCGGCGGCGGCGTGAGATAAACGGCGATGTCTGGATGGCGTTCGCTATCCCATTCTGGAATAAGAAGTTTGCATTCCATCGTACCGCAGATTTCGTAGATGCGCTTTGGATTCTCTATCCGAAAGTGCTCCATGTGGGATCGGACGTATCCGACCGTTCGCATATGCGGGAACTTAGCAACTTCGGACACGACGACATACCCCCGTGCGAGTTCGCAGATGTATCCGTCCTCGACCTGCGCGAATTCAAACGCCGTCAACGACATGCGCCGACCGTGGTCGCGCAGTCCGAGTTTCGTTGAGAGCGTATTTATTTTCAGAATCATACACGCTTCCGGTATTACAGAGGAATCCCCGACCAAATCCCATCAAACTCAGTTGCGAGGGTGTTCTCAAGTCCTTTCTTATTTCTTCCCTGCGCACTCCGCCGACTCGAGCACGGCGCGGATGATCTTGTCGTAACCCGTGCATCGGCACAGGTTGCCCGCGAGGAAATGGCGTGCCTCGTGCTCGGTCGGATGCGGGTTCTTTTCGAGCAGCGCCTTCGTTGCCATGATGAAGCCCGGCGTGCAGATGCCGCATTGAAGGGCCGCCCCTTCGAGGAAACATTTCTGAATCGGGTGCAGGCTTTCCTTGTTGGCGACGCCTTCGATGGTCGTGAGGCTTCGACCCTCGACCTCGGCGGCCATCACGAGACAGCTATTGACGAGCCGACCGTCGAGAATGACGTTGCACGATCCGCAGTTGCCGTTGTTGCACCCTTCCTTCGCGCCGGTCATCTTCAACTCGTCGCGCAAGGCTTCAAGCAGGCTGTTGCGTGGTTCGCAAAGGAACTCCGTCGCATTGCCATTGATGGTGCAGGTGATGTGGAGTTTCTTGGACATGGTGATGGTTTCCTTATTTCTATTCAAGCCCCAGGATGAGCGAAGCGATTCCTGGGGGTTTCGTTACCGATGCTTTCACCCCCACCAATCGCTTCGCTCATGATGGGGCTTGGCAAGGTGATTATTGTTTCGCCCGTTCAATCGCGATCGCCAGCGCCCGTCTTACGAGCACGCCGACGAGGTGTTTGCGATACTCGGCATCGCCTCGCATGTCGCTGATCGGTTTGGCTGCGGCCTGAGCGAGGTTGGCTGCTTTCGTGATCGCTGTTTCATCGAGCGTGGTGCCGACTAACGCAGCACCGGCATCGGCAACGAGCAACGGCGTCGGCGCGACGGCGGCCAACGCTATACGGGCGGCGAGGCATTTCGCCTTCGCCGCATTCAATTGGATGGCAACGCCGACACCGACAACGGCAATGTCCATTTCATTGCGCGGAATGAAGCGAAGATAGGCCGCCCCGGACGCCGCCTTCTTCGAAGGAAAACGCAACCGCATCAGAATTTCGCCACGCTGCAGTTGGTTCTTGCCTGGGCCTGTGCAGAATTGCTCGACAGGAACACTGCGGATGCCCTTCGGCCCGGCGATGTCGCACACGCCTTCGAGCGCGATCAGCACTGGGATGCCGTCCGCTGCGGGTGAGGCGTTGCAAAGGTTCCCGCCCAGGCTGGCTCGGCTCTGAATCTGAATGCCGCCGATCAGCGACACCGCATCGATGATGCCGGGATACGCTTTGGCGATGGCGGCGTTCTCGTAGATCAAGCAGCACGGCACCGCGGCGCCGATGACCAGGCCCTTCGCCGGGTCATAGCTCAGCTCGTTGACCTCTGGCACGCGTTTAATATCGACGAGCGCGTCGATGTCCCGCCGGCCTTCGCGCACTTGCACGATGACGTCGGTCCCGCCCGCAAGAATGCGTGCGCGATCGCCCTTATCGTTCAGGATAGCCGTCGTTTCGGCAAGTGTCCGTGGGGCGGCGTAGGTAATGTCTTTCATGAAGAATTCTTCCTTCGCATTATTTATGATTGCGAAACCTGATGCTGGCTTTTTGGTGGGAGTTTTTTTGTTTCAATCTGAAGACTCGTGATTAGCATCGGCTCCAGGTGAATGATGGTTTCTCGTTCATCTTCAAAATGACATTGAATGGACGTACCATCAGCCATTCGGGGTGCGGCACACAAAATTCCCGCCCATCATTCATCCGCAGGACAAACGGTCGGAAAGGCTCGTGCCTAACATCGCGTATGGAATTCACGTCCATCACGCACCTACCTTGTTCGTTTCGTCAACGAACGAAATCGACTCGACTTCCTCCGGTGACGACATTACAACCGGTCCGGATGCTGAGCTAAAGAAGACAAGGTTTCGAGGTGTGATCAAAAGCGTCTCCTCGGCTCGAATTACGTATTCTTGGCCCGTCCGCATTCGCAGCCGAAATGGACGAAACGGTTTCTGCAATCGAGCGGCTCGGATTTCTTCGTACGTCATGGCTGATCCTCGCATTCAAGTATTCACTTTGCTACCCGGCTTATCCCTTACATCGCATGATCGCTGCACCTGTGTATATGTTGGCACATCCGCGTCGCCAAGGCAAGCGGATGTTGGCGGGTCAGCTTCGCCATCGAGCACGATCATGTTTTTCGCTTCATTGACTTCGCCTTTTTTACATCTGGATGGAGCGAATCTCTGTATTGTTTACCAAGCTTTATGATTTCGTCAAAGACCGGGTCATTTGCATGCCGACCGGTCCCCGTCATCCACCAAGGCAGAGGTTGCGGTTCGCCTTCGAGTTTTTTCTTTACCTCCGCCAACTTTCTCCAGTTCGGCGACACGCTTCGCAAGTTCGTTCAGTGACATGGTAACTCCTTCCGGCATCGTAGGCGTTCGTGCAATTTCGTCCCAGTCAGCTATCCCGCGAACGCAAGACGCGATTCCTAATCCCTCAACTTGAAGCTCACGTATTTCGTCTCAAGATACGCCTCCAACCCCTCGTGGCCCAGCTCGCGGCCGTAGCCGGATTCTTTCATGCCGCCGAACGGGCATTGCGGCGCCGCGGGGACAGGGTCGTTGATGCCGATGATGCCGGCTTCCAAACCATCGGCCATCTTCCAGGCGATCGTCAGGTCGTTCGTGAAGACGTACGCCGCCAGGCCGTAGCGGGTGTTGTTGGCGGCCGTGATGACCTCATCAAGGTGCTTGAAGCCGAGCACTGGCATAACGGGAGCGAACGGTTCCTCGGTCATGATGCGTGCGTTCATTGGCAAGTCGCCGAGCACGGTCGGCTCGAAGAAGTAGCCTTTCTCGAATCGTGTCGAAGCCCCGCCGCCGGTGAGAACTTTGGCACCGCATTTCTTCGCGTCTTCGATCAGGCTGATCGTGCCATCCATTGCGCGTTTCTCAAACATCGGGCCGATCTCGACGCCGGCGTCCAGACCGTTGCCCAGCTTGAGCTGCTTGGCGAATTCGACGGCGGCATCGGTGAATTTCTTCTGCACATCCTGATGCACGTAGAATCGGCTCGGCGCGATGCAGACCTGCCCGTTGTTGCGGAACTTGCCCATGACGGCCAGCTTCGCCCCGACTTCGGGATCGGCATCGGGGAAGACAATAAACGGTGCATGCCCGCCAAGCTCCAGGCTGATGCGTTTGACCTGATCGGCGGCCCCGCGCATCAGCTGCTTGCCGACCTCGGTGGAGCCGGTGAAGCTGATCTTGCGGACAATCCTGTTTTCGAGGAACTCGTTGGCGATGTCTTGGGCCGGCCCTACGACCAGATTCGCCACACCTGCGGGCAGCCCAGCATCGATCATGCACTCGAACACTTGCACCAGGCACAACGGCGTTTGCGTGGCTGGCTTGCAAACGATTGTGCAACCCGCAGCCAGTGCCGGCGCGATCTTGCGAGCCTGCAACGTGATCGGGAAGTTCCAAGGGCTGATCGCCCCAACGACGCCGACCGGGTGCTTTAGCGTGACGTGTCGTTTGCCCGGAACCGAGTTCGGGATCATCTGCCCGTAAGCGCGTTTACCTTCCTCGGCGAACCACTCGAATGTGTCGGCGGAGTGCAGCACTTCGGCCTTGCCCTCGGCGAGCGGCTTGCCCTGCTCCATCGTCACCGTGCGAGCGATGGCGTCGGCGCGTTCGCGCATCAGGTCGGCGGTTTTCTTCAGAACCTTGGCGCGATCGTACGGCGTCAGCTTCATCCAGGCGGGCATCGCGCGACCGGCCGCCTCGACTGCTCGCTTGGTGTCCGCTCGGCTTCCGAACGCCATATCAACGATGACATCTTCGGTAGCCGGGTTGATGATGCCGACGGTTTTGCCATCCTGAGCGGCACACCATTGGCCATCGATGTACATTTTTTTGGGTGTCGCCGTTGCGGTAGTGGTAGCGGTTGCCATGGAATGCTCCTGCGAGGGTTTTTATGCGTGGATCGGTATTATATAAACGCAGCCAAGCCCCACCATGATCGTAGCGATTGGTCGGGGTGAAATGTGCGGGAGCTTCGACCCTCACCAATCGCTGCGCTCATGGTGGGGCTTGGGGATTGAAGTGATGTCAGTTGCCGACCACGGTGCGTTGCAGTGTCTGCATCGTCTTGGCGCCGGTTCGTAGGGTCGATTCGCCGACGATACTGTTGGGATCGCGGATCGTGCCGCGGAAGTCCATGATTTTGTTGGCGGGGTTGGTAAGCCAATGTTCGAAGATCAGCGTGTCGCCTTCCAGTCGCCACATGCCGCGGTTTTTGTAATGAATCTTGCCGGTCGTTTTGTAGCTAATAGTCCCATCGGGTTCAAAAGTGAAGGTGCGCGGGCTGGCGCTGTACTTCCCCAGCCACGCGGTGCCGCGCAGATCGAGGTTGATGGCCGGTTTCGCTACCTGTGGCGATTTCGGTGCGGGCGTATAAAGCGGCACAGCCGGTACGCCGCGACCGACGGACGCAGTCAGAGCGAGCAACAGGGCGGAGATCGAGATGATGCGAATCATGGAATGCCCTCGGATTGCCAATTTAGTCTTCTCGCGCCTTTAGCCACGTTGGAAGTGAGACCTCCAACTCTTGCGTGAATTTACTGCGAGGCCAAACGATGTCGCAGCCGGCATCGCGTGCAGCCTGTAGCGTTGCGGTATCCACATGCGAACCATAACCGACGACGAACGGCGGCGGTTGCATCATGCGAAGTACGGACGTCGCCCGGACGATATCCAAATCGCGGTTGTGTAAGTCTATAATAATGCAGCGAGGCATACTTTGGCGAGCGAAATCCAGCAGCGAATCGAGCGTTTTCGCAACCTTTATCACCGCCCCAGCCGCAGTCGCCGTGTTGGTTATTCGGCTCGCGAAGATGAGGTCGTCGCATAGCAGTAGGCCAGCGGGCTGGGTCATGGTGTCGCCTTGAGTGATTTGTTTAGCCGTTCGCCTTTGGCGAGCGCGAATGCGACATCGCGCTCGCCAAAGGCGATCGGCTAAACGGTCAGATCGCCTCGGGGCCGCGCTCGCCGGTACGGATGCGGATGCAATCCTCGAGCGGGATGACAAATATCTTGCCATCGCCGATGCGGCCTTCCGGTCCGGTGCGGCCTGCTTCCATGATGGCGTTGACGGTCGGTTCGACAAAGTCGTCGTTCACAGCAACCTGCAACTGCACCTTATGGAGAAGATTGACCGTCAGTTCATGCCCGCGATAAACTTCGGAGTGGCCCTTCTGCCGACCGAAGCCACGGCAATCAAGCATCGTCAGGCGGAACACCTCGACTTTGTTGAGGGCTTCCTTGACCGCTTCAACTTTCGCCGGCTGTATGATTGCAATGATAAGCTTCACGAAGGAGCACCTCAACAAGAGCCACGGGAGAGAGGTGGGTATTCTATGCAAGAAGTTGAGAATCAAGCAAAGGGAACAATTTCAAGCCCGCAGGCGACGAAGGAGCCTGCGGGGTTCGACCCGCGCAGGCTCCTCCGTCGCCTACGGGCTTGAAACCATTTTACCGCTCCCACGTAACCGTCACGCCGGCGGCGCGTTCGGCGAGGCGTAGGCGGATGAAGCCGATGCGGTCCTGGCTCAATTCGGCGCGTTCGACCTGAACGCGAGGCAGCGATGCACGCATGCCGGCCTGGTAGTGCAAGCTGAGCACGACCTCGCCGTTTTCCGGAACGACGTTGCCCAGTACGATGTTGCGTCCGTCGCAGCCGAGGAAGTCGGCACTACCCTTGAGAGCGAACCCGGACGTGCGGTCGATGGCGAACAGCCAGCCCGTTTCGCCGTCTTTGAGTGCCTGTATCTTTTTCGTCGCGGGCCAATTCTCAAATCGCTGAATCACGACCGGCGACCAGGCGACGACCCAGCGGACGTTGTAGCGCCAACAATATTCAGCCAAATATTCGTTGGTCCAGGTTGCGATTGGTTGGCTATCAAGAGCTTGATTCATTAAACTGATCGACGAATGCTCCATGAATCCATCGGGATCAAGTCCGCCGATGTAACAGCGATCCGTGAATACGGGCAACAGCGCCGACCAGCGGGACGCTTGGCGATTGCGAGTCCGATCCTCCCACAAAATGCGGGCGTCGTCGGTCGTGTGCTGGATCAGGGCATCGACGATTGCCTTGCGATCCGGTCCAAGCCCGATCTCAAGGGTGTCACATTGTTGCGTGCGATCCAGAATATTCGCGGGAAGATCGGTCCAAATGCCAAGTGAAGCTGCAGCGCTGACGAGGCCGGAAAGCAGAATCACTCGCCCGTAGGTACCCATCTGCCACAGCCATTCACCCAGGGATACCCAGGCTCGTGCCGCGAGAACGCAACCGAACCATAACGCCGGTGCGAAGAGGATCGACGTGCCGAGCACGCCCAGCGGTTCCCATGCCACGCCGAGCAATGCCAGGGCCAGTGAACCGGAGCAGCCAGCACTAAGCAATCGGGCGGCGACGCGCTCGTTCTTATGATTTAGAATGCCTGCGCCGACCAATGCACTTCCGAACAGGATGACCGCAAGAATGCGATTTTCGGCCCCGCCCCAAATCGGCGCCTCCCAAATCGTCTCGAACGTGCGGTGCTCAAGCAGATCGACCGCGCTGGGCAAAGGCGTTCGCAGCCACCACGAATCAACCCATTCGATCAGCCACGGTAGATTGACAACCACGGCGAAGATTTGCACGCACCAGAACGCGATATGCCAGGTCAAGAAGTCGTGCCTTGTGCCTACCGAGAGGTAGTAGATCAACAAAATAGGCAGCGCAAGTGGAAACAAAAGCGGTTGCAAGAACCACCCGATCGCGCCCGTGAGCAGCAAGCCGATCCACCCCGACACGCTGGCGTTTTTGTGAAAAGCGACCAACAACCCAGTATGCGCGAGGGCAGCCAACGACGCCAGGTATAGCCCGCAATCGCCTGTGAGAACCGACGATCGCCCATGTTGGCCCCACCAGACGAGTTCGCCAAGCAGTGTTGCCAGGAGCGTCGTTCCCACGCCAAACCCAAGCGATCGGCACGCGACCATCAGAAAGATCGGCACCATCATACAGGTGATGACAAAACCGATTTTGTAGACGGCCGGTTGATAGGTTCCGCCGCCGAGGAGGAGAAACAACTCACCGAGACGGGCACCGTCGAAGATGGGGGTTTTGGGATAACCGATTTGATAGCGGTGATCGTAGACCGTGCTCCGCCCATGCGTGACGATTGCTTTCGCGCCGACGGTTGCCAAGTAAAGATGCTGCCCATGAGTGCCGGACGTGATCGGCTGGGTGTTGGTGAGCCGCTCCAGCGGATCGTCGCCGAACAGCGCGAGCGTCAGCCAGCCATGCCAGACGATCAGCGCAGCGGCGCCGGTCAGCCAAGCCCATGTCGGCGGCGTCCATGCCGAGCCATCAGCGGGTGTTTCGGGACGTTCCATCGTCACGGCATCGTAACGATTTAGCCGGCAGCGAACAAGATCGAACCACATGGCAAATCAGGCGAGCATGGCAGGCGGGGCGACTTAAGTGTAGGCATCACGCTGTGCGTGATGTCTACGGTGAAACGCGCAGCGCCGCCGCATTCGATCGCGCTGCCTCGCCGCGCGACGCCGGCGCTTGCCCCGGTAGTGTCCTTCGTGCACCGTCAGGCATACGTCCGCGCACGGCCTTCCATTCGGTCTCCGTGATCGGTGCCTCCGGTCGAAAGAATACGCTGTCGGGATCGGATTTCCAGATGCCCTTGATCGACAAGTTGTTCGCCGCCACAAAAGCAGGATGATCCGGCGCAAGGTCGTGGTAGGGCCAAATCAGCACGCCGGGGCCACCCACGCCTCGGATGAGAATTGTTTGCACTTCCGCTATGCGGGCCGTTGTTTTCGCAACATCGCGCGGCTGGATGCCGTGCTTCAGCGCCACGTAAGCGATGGTACCTGACGCCTGGCCGCAGAGCATCATCTGCCCGTGCAATCGAATCGCGCTACTGACGATGCTGCTGACGCCAATGTTGCGCGACGCTCCGAGCAAACCATCGCGCTCGATCGGGATCAAGCCGCGTAGCGGAAACGTGCTGCGGTCGGTATGCGTGCTCCAGTTTCGCGTTACGGTATGGATCGTCGCCCACGACTTTGCCGGGTCGCCATCGAGAAACTGCCGGCGAGTCGGATGAAAATCGATGTTGAATTGAAAGCCAAATACGCCGTCGCTGGGCATTAGCTTCGCCCATTTCGGCTCTTTGTGTGGCGTACGGAGGTCTTGCTCACGAAGCATTGTCAGCGCCTCCAGGCGAAGCCCCTCGCGAAGGTACGGCTTGGGCGGCAGACGATCGGGCGTGCCGAACTCGTCCGTCAAACGCAGTCGGCGGAACATCAGCTCGATCGTTTGCAGGTGATGTGGCAGGCCCAGGAAATGTCGCTTGGCATCCGCGAGCACGATCTGTCGCTGTGCAGCGGAAAGCTCAACCAGGCAGTTCGCTTGCGTAAACACGATCATACGTCGCGATCGCCGTAGCACCGAGGCGCTCGGCAATCGCGCGATATGCCACACGCCGATAACCATATCCGCGCCGAGAGCGTGGGACCTGTTCGAGCCAGTCGTATAGGTGAATCGCACAGAGATCCGCGAAGTCAGCTTCGTCGAGTTTGACCTCGTCGCCGGTGAATCGATCGCGCATTGGATAGGGCGTGTGGCCTAACACCAGCGATGCGTCAAATGATGCCCGATCCATTGCACAATTCAAATAGGCAAGCCGCTCCGCGCGTTCGCCGATTAGCGTGCGAATCTCGTCGCGGCGTTCGAGCGGAAGTTGGAACCGTTGGAATTCCTCGGTGCCGTAGATCGAATGGAACATGCCCGCTCGGCAAGCGTCAAATTCACAACTCGCATCGAGCATCAAGCGATGCACGGCGATGAGGTGGCCGAGATAGGATTTGCCCGTATGCGCCATGTCGGTGATGCCGAAGCCAATGAGGAAATCGGTCATCGATTTGTACGACAGATCAGTCATACGCATTCTCCCTGCCTGTCTACCTGGTCGCTTCGGGCGAGCGTAGCGGGCGTGTTGCGAAGCATTTCCACAATTCTACCGAAGAACGGGTTGTATGGGATTCCGACGCGATAGAATTTGTAAAGGCAATCAATATCCACCCAGTATTCTGCTCACGCCTTAGCGCTCGCGTTAGGTCACGAGCGGACACGAAAAATGGAACGACGATGAAACCACAGCACAAAGCGATGACCTGGGCCAGTTGGATCATTACCGTTTGGATCGTTGGCAGTCTGTGCGTCAGCGCCTTGCTGAAGCTGGCTAGTACGCCCGATTTTACGAAGCATTGGATTGAAACGTTGGGCTATCATGAGCGTCTAACGGTTGCAATCGGCATCGTTGAGATTGCCTGCGCGATCATTTACGCGATTCCGCAATCGTCGATTCTCGGCGCCGTGCTGTTGACAGGCTACCTCGGCGGCGCGGTTGCGACGCATGTGCGCGTCGAGGACAATTTTACCGGTCCAGTCATCGGCGGCGTGCTCGTGTGGCTCGCGGTATTCCTGCGTGATCCGCGTGTGCGCGCATTGCTGCCGATTTGTCGATCGGCGGATTCGGGTCTGGATACGCTGGCCGCCAAGGGCAAGCTCACACTGAAGTAAAAACGCCGACCGCACGTACGATTCTTTGCGTGCGAGGAGGATGTTTCCTCCGCGTCGCCGGATGGGCCACTGTCCGACGCGATAGCATCAGGCGCGGAACCATTCTTCATCGTCGGCGCGATCGCATGCGGGTAGCACATCTCTGACAACCACTATCGGGTCGTCACACGCAATTGTCGCTGCCAAAGCATCAGTAGGATGAATCCCGCGCTGAGGCTGGCCACGAGGTGCTTGAGCGTGTGGCCACTGACAAATCCCACGCCGGCATAGACTTGGCGGTCGAGGATCTCCAGTCCTTTCGCCAAGCCGTAGCAGAGTAGCGACGCAAGTAGCCCGCCGGCGTGCGTGTAGCGCGGCGGATAGAAGCAGAGAAGCACCGGCAGGATGGCGAGCGGGTAAAACTGAGCGATGAAGTAGAGCCGCAAGTCGCCCGATCCGAGGCCCTCGGTGTAGTCCCAATAAAACACGCTGACGACGCCGAACAGCACCAGAGGCCAAAGCAACCAGCGAGCACAGCCGACATGCACGCGCTCGGCCAGGATTGTCGTGAACAGGGCCATGAATGTAATCGCCAACCCGGCTCGGTCCCAGCTGAGCGTGTCGTTGGTGGGATTAGCGTGATAGTACGACGAGCCGATCCCCGTCAGCACCAGGCCGACGAAAAACACCCAATACGCCATTCGCTCGGACGAGTTGATGATGGCCTGCCCGTTACCAGCGCACGTCTTGAGCAAGAACGCGATGCCCATCACGCCGAACACAACGAATGGTAGATTCGACAGCACATTCAACGCGTGCGGCAAGCCGAGCATCAGGCGTTGGTCCGCGAAGTTGTGATAGGCAGTCGGCTGCGGCAGTGGACCCGTATTCACCCAGAACGTGCCAAGCAGCGCCGCACTGACGACGACCAGCATCACGATACGTAGGCGCAATGAATGCAACATGGAATCCTCCGCCGTGTGAATTCGTTTCGCGTTCGCGAAGATGTCACAGACGTTGAGCTATGGAATTGAACCCGATAGGCGCGAATGCGAAGGTAGACGATTACGCAGCGGCGGCAATCTGCTTGGACGTGAACTGGCAAACGATGAGGGAGTGAGGAAAACGAGAGAAGTGCGGAACTTCCAAAACTCGTTTCCGCTTGCGGCTTAGCGTTCGAATAGCACCAAGCGAGCGCTAAACCGCAAGCGGAAAACATCTGTTGAAGAACGTTAGCGTTTCGAGAACTGGAAGCTGCGGCGAGCACCTTTGCGGCCGTACTTCTTGCGTTCTTTCATGCGGCCATCGCGAGTGAGGTAGCCCGAATCGCGGAGCTTTTTGACCATGCCGCCGGCGGGACCTTCTTCGCCCAGGCCTTCTTTTTCGGCGGTTTCGCTAAACATAGTTTTGAGCGCGCGAGCAACGCCTTGACAGATCGCGCCGGCTTGACCGGTGAAACCGCCGCCGTTGACGAGAATCCGGGCGTCGATTTTGTTCTGCATCTCGGTCAGCTGGAGTGCGGCCAATACGGCGTTGTGATCCTTGACTTCGGTGAAGTAGGACTCCAGCGTGCGCTTGTTGATGACGATCTTGCCTGTGCCATCGTACAGGCGAACGCGGGCGACCGCGGTTTTGCGCCGTCCCGTGCCGATGTATGCTTTTTTCTTGACTGCAGTTTCCGCCACGTTGAGGTCTCCGTATCGTCAGATGCCGGTGTTGATCGTTATCCAGCTATCCTGAGAGGAAAATTACGCCTTGAACGCTTTGGGCTGCTGCGCCTGGTGCGGGTGCTGCGGGCCTTTGTAAATCTTCAGCTTATCCATCTGCTTGCGGCCCTGCGGATTACGCGGCACCATGCGTTTCACTGCGAGTTCCAGAACGCGTTCGGGATGCTTTTCCATCATCTCGCTGGCCGGGACGATCTTCTGACCGCCGGGATAGTGGGAATAGCTCTGGTACGATTTCTGTTCCAGCTTGCGGCCGGTGAATCTGATCTTTTCGACATTGGTGACGACGACGAAATCACCGGTATCTTGGTGCGGCGTGTACTGCGGCTTATGTTTGCCACGCAGAATCGTTGCAATCGTTACAGCCAGGCGACCGACAACCATATCGGTTGCGTCGATAACCCACCACTGCTGCTCAAAATTGCTCGGGATGCCGTCGGCATCCGTCTTTGCCATATATGTTGCCATGATTGGATTCCGAATCTCAATATCCTGGGCCTGTTTGGAAATATATACCATAAGAGAGTGCAAACGATTCGTCAAGGCAACCTGGCAACATTTTGGTCCACCTGGTTTTGTTTAGCCGCTCGCCTTTGGCGAGCGCGGACTTGAGGCCAACTCGAAATTCAGCCGCGCCCGTGCTCGCTAAAGGCGAGTGGCTAAACAAAGAGGATCCCCAATGGCACACGGCACTTTTCGCATTGGCGATTTGACGGCGATCATCGGCGACAATGCGGCCCACGAGCAGCACCGCGCCGGG
The DNA here is from genome assembly GCA_009697105.1 of Gemmataceae bacterium. Taxonomy (GTDB): domain Bacteria; phylum Planctomycetota; class Planctomycetia; order Gemmatales; family Gemmataceae; genus SIAQ01. The sequence continues at coordinate 45,228 of SIAQ01000011.1, forward strand.
TACAACGGCGTCTGGAGTCTCACGCATCGGCAGGAACCGACGAACCTCTTCGTACCCGCCGTCGCTGGGCTGAACTTCGAGCATATCTTTGACGGCGAACGCTTCGACCGCGATCGCACCAATACGATCTTCTTCGAGCCGCGCAACGCGCCCATGACCTATCGCCAAGTATCCGACAACGAGGCTGAGCTGCACCAGGCCCCTACGCCGACGTTCCGTCTCGAAAGCTGGACGCGATTCCGCCTTGTTGCGCCCCATTTCATCGACATGACGTTTCGCTTCATGCCGCACCAGCATTTGTTTGCGCATGGCTACATCGGCCTATTCTGGGCGAGTTATATGAATGCTCCCGAAGACAAAAGCATTTACTTTCGCAGCGGCCGCGCTTGGCAGCAACTCTGCACGCAGCGACATAACGATGAGAGCACTGTTCGTCATGTGGACGACAAACTCGAATTACGATTTCACAAAGAGTTCCCGCAGTGTCTGTTTCGCAATTTCTCGCCGATGCGATTTGATGAAGCGTTCTACTACGGCCAATTTCGCAATATGACGGCGATTCTTATGTTCGAGCGTCCCGAAGGCGTCCGCTTCACGCATTCGCCGTCTGGCGGAGGGATGAACACCCAGCTGCAAACGACGAACCCGGCCTGGGATTTCCAATATATCATCCCGCGATACGAATTACGTAGGGAATACAGCTTCCGCGCTCGGCTTGCATATCGGCCACGCTGTACGCGTGAGCAAATATTGCAGGAATTCGCCGCCTGGCGGAAGTCGCTTGCGGGCTAAGTTCGCCCTTGCGGCTTTGCGATCAAGAAATTTCATGTGAGCGCGAAGCCGCAAGCGGAATACGGGAACCATAACCAAAGGAATATCGAATGAGCACCGTATCCATGCCTGTGAAACGCCATGCCTTGGGGCTGCCCGCGGGTAGCATTCGCGCCGCCCACGTCATCGGGGTCGTCGCGCTGAGTTGTGCGATCATCGTTGTGCCCTCGCGCGGCGTCGTTGCGATTCCACCATACCTGATCTATCTATTGTTCCTGTTGATGGGCCACTATTTCGCCGCCCACGGCGTGACGATCGCGATGCGCGACGATCCATCGCCATCACCGTTGTACCTGCCCGGCGGCGTCGTGCGAGCGCTCATCATCATCGCGCTCGGGGGCAGCATCGGCTGGAAACTCTACGACAACATGCCTGGACTTCGTGATCAGTTCACCGAGTCACTCAAGGGGTTGCAGGACCAACCCTACTTGCCTTTGGTGATCCTCGGCGGTTTCTTCCTCGGCGCGATCATTCGCGCACTCGTCGGTCGCGACAACCCGCCGCGGCTTTGGCAGGACCTTGAAGCGTGGATATCGCTCGTCGGCCTCGCTGGGTTGTCGATCGCGGCAGTTATCCATCTCGTCGTGCTGACGAGCTTGGCCGAGTCGATCATGATGCCAACCTGGGAAGGCATGGTCGGTGGTGTGGTCGCCTTTTACTTCGGCGCACGGTCGTAATTTAACGTGGGTTCCCAAACTCCAGTTTGGGAACCCACGTCCCCGAAACTCCGTTTCGCGATCGTGTAAATCGTACGGAATCCATGAGGCGAAACGGAGTTTCCCGAACGCCCGTTCCCAAACAGGAGTTTGGGAACGAGAAAAGCACAGATGAGCGAAACAATGATCCCGGAAAACTCTCCCGCGTTGCAACTTGCCTTTGAACGTGCCTCCCGCCGCGCGCTCGACGAAGGCGTCGGCGAAGTCGCGGGCCGCCATCTCCTCGTCGGCCTATTGGCGGAGGACGAAGGCAAGCCGGCGTCGCTAATCATGCAGTTTGGCGGCGATTGGCCGGCGATCCAGGCGGAACTCGGGCTGCCTTTCGCTTTCGATTCAAATCCCGCTGTCGCGCCACAGCATGCCTCCCTGCGCATTATCATGCTCAAGGCCCGCGAAATCGCCAGCCGGCAGGGCGACGAGGGCAACATCTCCACCGATCAAGTCCTCTTCGCGCTGCTCACGCTTAATGCCGAGCTTCGTGAATTGCTCGAAAAGCACGGCCTCGATTTGGCTGGGATGAAAGGCGACATGATCCCCGAACTGACGCCAATCACTTTGGATGAGCCGCTCAACTTCGATGAACCACCCGAACAGGTTAATGTGGCCCGAATCCTCGACGCCGGCGCCAACCGCGCCCGCGAGGCGCTGCGCACGCTTGAGGATTATTGCCGCTTCGCCCTCAACGACGCGATGATGACTCGGCTCTACAAAGACCTGCGTCACTCCTTCGCCGATGCCGTCCAGCTACTGCCCGCGAGCCTTCTGTTGCAATCGCGCGACACGCCGGGCGATGTCGGCACGTCGATTAGCACGTTCAACGAATGGGAGCGCCCGACGCTGCTGTCGGTCGCCCAGGCCAACGCCAAACGCTTGCAGGAATCGCTGCGCAGTCTCGAAGAATTTGGCAAAACGATCTCGATCGAGTTCGCCCAGCGTGTCGAAAAAATCCGCTATGAAAGCTACACGCTCGAACGAACGCTTGTTCAAGGCGAAAGTTCGCGTGAACGGCTCGCCAACGCCAGGCTTTATCTGCTGGCTACCGATGCGTCATGCCGAATGTCGCTCGTGGGAACCGTGAAGGAAGCGGTTCTGGGCGGCGTGCAGATCGTGCAGCTTCGGGAAAAGGGGCTGAATGACCGTACGCTGTTGGCGTACGCTTACGATCTTCGTCAAATCACGCGCGACGCGGGCGTGCTCTTCATCATCAACGATCGGCCCGATGTCGCACGACTTGCCGAAGCCGATGGCGTGCACCTTGGCCAAGACGATATGCCGATCCGCGAAGCACGCCGAATCGTCGGCACACAGATGATGGTTGGCGTAAGTACCCACAATCTCGACCAGCTTCAGCAAGCGATTCTCGAAGGCGCGGACTATGTGGGCATCGGCCCGACGTTCGGCTCACACACGAAAGAATTCGATAATTTGGCGGGATTGGACTACGTTCGAGCTGCCTGCGAAGCGACATCTCTGCCGGCATTTGCGATCGGCGGCATCAACGTGGAAAATGTGAAAGAGGTCATCGCCGCCGGCTGTCGCCGAATTGCTGTCAGCCATGCGATTTGCGCCGCCGAGGATCCACGCCGCCTGTCGCGCTCGCTTCGATATCTGCTCGACGGCGTGTGAACCCTTCGACGCTGAAAATCGTCAATATTTGCAGCGGTTTTGCAAACACCCATAGTCGCGCTCGGCCAACGATGCTAGAATTATCCGAGCCACAAACCGCCGCCTTAGCTCAGTGGTAGAGCAATGCTTTCGTAAAGCATAGGTCCTGGGTTCGAATCCCAGAGGCGGCTTTGAAATACAACGCGGAGCGTTGTGCTACATTGTGGCGCAACGCTCCGCGTTGTATTTCATCCCACTAACGGCAATGAAATACGATCATTCTTCGTGATCGTAGCACTGGGCACCTCGCAGCAATCCTCGCGAATCTCGTCAACGCCGATCCGTTCGCCGGTGACCGCGTTGCCGAACAGCGTGAACGAAGTCGCATCGACGATATCGATTTCGATGCTCGCGCCGATGAGCCGAGGGTTGCCATCGAATACGACGATATGATCCGACGGCGTTCGGCCTGTCAACTGCAACGGCCCGGCGGCGTGCTTGAGCGCGTTCTTGCTCGGGCCTTCCACCAACACCTCGACACGCTTGCCGATGAATGCGCGATGGTCCGTCAGGCTCGCTGCGTTTTGAATCATGAGTAGGTCGTTGTTGCGGCGTTTCTTCACTTCCTCGGCGATGTCATCCGCGTATAACTCATGCCCCTTGGTTCCGGGCCGCGTGCTATATTTGAAGATGAAGCTGTTCTTGAATTTTCCATCGCGCACGAGATCGCAGGTCTTCTGGAACGACTCCTCCGTCTCCCCCGAAAAGCCGACGATGAAATCGCTGCTAACCGCGACGTCGGGCACGATCTCTCGACAGCGAGCGAGCATGTCGCGGTAGAACTCCACGGTGTACATTCGCTTCATGCGTTTCAGCACTTCATTGCAGCCCGATTGCGCGGGCACATGCAGATACGGCGAGACCTTCGGCAAATCGCGCACCGCATGTAGCAGGTCGTCGGTCATGTCCTTCGGATAGTTCGTGATGAACTTGATGCGCTCAATGCCCGGCGTGTCGTGAATCCGCGCGAGCAGGTCCGAAAGTGCCGACGAGCCGTGATGATAGCTGTTGACTGTCTGCCCGAGCAGCGTGATCTCTTTGCAGCCTTCACCGGCGAGCTGTCGCACCTCGGCGGCGATGTGCTCCGGCGGCCGGCTTTGCTCGGGGCCTCGCACGGCGGGGACGATGCAGTAGGTGCAGAACTTGTCGCACCCGATCATGATGCGGACAAATGCCTGAAACGGATTGGGCCGCATGGAGGGATCGCGCGATGGATCATAGCTCTCGAAGCTGCGTTCGACTTCGTGGCGGGCTTCGGTGCGATCGAGGCTGAGTGCGAGTTGCAACGTGCCGGTCTCGCGTGCTGCGGTGATGAGCGTCGGCAGCTGTGCGAGCTGCCCGGTGCCGCAGATGATATCCACATGCGGCGCTCGCTTCTTGATGATCTCCTGATCCTTCTGCGCCATGCAGCCGAGCACACCGATGATGGCATCGGGCCTGGTGTTTTTGAAGAAGCGCAATCGGCCGAGGGCGCTATAGATCTTGTCCTCCGCGTGCTGCCTGACGCTGCAGGTGTTGAAGAGGATGACGTCAGCATCGTCGGTCGTCTCGGTGAGCTGGTAGCCCTGCCGGCGCAAACTGCCCACGACCAGCTCGCTATCGAGCACGTTCATTTGGCAGCCGACCGTTTCGAGGTAGAGTTTTTTTGGCATAGTTATGATTCATGCAATGCGGGGTGTCGCAACGGCCCACAGCGCGAGTATTGAAGTCACGCATTTTTATGCACCGAAGGTGCCACAACAAATCAGCCCAGGGCAACGCCCTGGGAAAACGGATCACCAACAGGCCGAGCCCTGTAAGGGCGAAATTGACTGAGCCGACGACTGTTGTGCCCTTTCAGGGCGAGATACCTTGGTTTTGGCCCAACCCCAGGGCGTTGCCCTGGGCTGGTATGTGCAAGCCTTTCAGGCTTTAGAAAGCACATATCACACTTCGCTCGCTATTCGGATTCATCGTCTAGCTCCTCGCTGAACGCATCGAAACCAGTGAAGTCTTTGTCGTTGCGATAGATTTTCTCTGCCAGCGCCGCCGACGCCGCCAGTATCGCTCGTCGCTCCTCGCGTGGAAGTTTGCGAAGCTCGGTGGGGCTCATTCGCCTCGGCGTGGGATTCGCTCCGTGCATATCATCCTTGACATATATTTCCACGTGCGAACCTTCCTTCAACGGCGAGGCAGGCACAATGAATCCGTTGGTAACGATGCCTGTGATGATTGCGGACATAGCTAGAATCCCCTTTCATAGGCTTATTGTAACGAAGTGTACTCGTCGTCGGAATTTGAATCCAAAGATTCGGCAACCAACGACAACAACTCACCTCGCCTCACCCGCCATCCGTGCACCCGGCGGGATCGAGTTGCCACGCAGGAAATCGCGTGCGGACATGCGGCGTTTGCCGGCGGGTTGGAGTTCGGCGATCTCGACCTGAGTGTCGTTGCCGCATTGCACGATCAGGCGATCACCGAGAGCATGGACGGCTCCGATCTCGCTCTCGCCCGCTGAGGAATCTAGCTTGGCGATATTGACAATCAACCGCAACGGTTCCAATTCGGGGCGAACCAGATACGTGTACGCCGTCGGCCAGGGGTGCATGGCGCGGATTTGGTTGCACACGTCTGCCGCCGGGCGCGACCAGTCAATTAGGCCATGCTCCTTGGTGAGCTTTGGAGCTTTCGTTGCGAGGCTCTTGTCTTGTGGCGTGCCGGCGACCGGGCCGAGCGCGAGCCTGTCGACAATGTCGATTGCGAGCTTCGCGCCGAGCGGGCCGAGGCGAGCTTCGAGCTCGCCGGCGGTTTCGGTCGGCAGGATGTCGATCGCTTCTTGGGCGAGTATATCACCGGCGTCGAGGGCGATGGACATGCGGATGATCGTCACGCCGGATTGCGTTTCGCCGTGGTAGATCGCCCAGTTGATCGGAGCGGCGCCGCGGTATTTGGGCAGCAGCGAGGCGTGTACGTTGATCCCGCCTTTTGGTGCCACACTAAGAACTTCTTTGGACAGAATTTGTCCGTAGGCAGCCACGACGAGCAGTTCAGGCGACAATGCGGTCAACGCCGCTACGCCGTCGGGCGTGTTGATGCTTTGTGGCTGCAAGATCGGGATGCCGCGGGCGAGTTCCTTCATCGTGTTGCGTGCTTGCCGCGAGGACGCTCTTTCTTTTCCGATGACGCGATCGGGCTGCGTGACGAGGCCGACGACGGTGTGCGTGCTGGCGAGCAGCCGCGCAAACGTCGGTTCCGCGAACGATCCGGTTCCCATCATGACGATACGCATGGCGTTGGTACTTCATTCTTCCGCTTGCGGCTTAGCGCTCGCATCGACCATTCAGAGCGCTAAGCCGCAAGCGGCAAAGGCAGATTCACGTTCTAATGCAGCGACTCCAAGGCCGCCAGGAGTTTTTCGATATCGACGTCCGGTGGGATTTCGCCCTTCTGCTGAGCGGTGCGAAACGTTTTCTCAAATGTCTTCACCGACGGCTTGGCGGCGAACTTCGCCAACGGGCCCATCATGTCGATGAATAAGATGCCGTTGAGATGGTCGATCTCGTGTTGCCAGGCTCGCGATTCGAGATCGCTGGCGACTTTTTCGACGAGTTCGCCCTTTAGATTGTACGCTTGCACCTTGATCGTCTTCGCCCGGCGAACATCCTGGTACAGGCCCGGAAAGCTCAGGCAGCCTTCCTCGTCTTCCATCCAGCCTTTGCGTTCGACGATGCGAGGGTTGAGGAAGACTTCCTCGCATTCGGGCTTGTTCGGGTCGCCCGTGACGTTCATCACCAACAGCTGAAACGGCAACGCAACCTGCGGGGCGGCCAGGCCCAGCCCCTTTGCTAAGTACATCAGTTCCTTCATCTCGCCGATCTGCAGGTGAAGATCCTTGTCGATCGCCATCACCGGCTTCGCTTTGTGACGCAAGGCGGGATGAGGATAGTGCACGATTTTGCGCGGCATGTCGGAACCTAATTAAAACGTACTTATTCTGGGCAGTATTATTATAGCTCGAATAACGCGACATGAACCAGTGCAGAATATGCCATAATCATGCGAGACTTTCCGCTCGCGGTTCGGCGATCACGCGGGACGATCCGAGCACTCTGCCGCAAGCGGAAATACAAGAACGGGAATTCAATTTCCCGCGATCCGTTCTTTGGCAAAATGAGCGGCGCCGCGCAGGATCGGAATGATCGTGCCTTCGGGGATGAAGAACACCGTTTCCGGCCAGTACGAGGTATTGGCGAAGTAGCCGTGCGGCGAGAACTGTCCGCCGACGAGCAGCGTGATCGAGCGGCCTTCGTCCAGCGTCATTTCGAGGCGAACGGTGGCGTCTTTCACGCTAAGCTTGTGCTCGCCACGCGGTCCGCCGGTGGTGGCGGCGAAACGCGGCGTATGGAGCTTTGCCATCTCCTTGATGAAGCTTGCGACCTTCTCGCTATCGAGTTGGAACTCTTGCAGGTTCGATTTATCATTCCAGGTCTTGTCCTTGGCGTTCTTTTCAAAATGGAACCCACGAAGTTCAAACTGCGTGCGAACCGCGAGTTTGATCTCCTTGACCTTGTCGGCGTCGAAGGAATGAATCGTGCCTGACAGGTACGGCGACGTCAGCATCCACGCACTCATCGGGTCGCCTGCCACCGCGGCCATTAGCGACGCGATCTTCTCGGCGTGTGCGGCCAGCATGTACGTGCGGTCGCGCAGGTCGAGTTCTTTCGCGGCTTTTACTTCGCCCGTGCCGACGAGGAGCAGGTTCTTCGATTTGGAATGCCGGGCGAAAATGCCGGGCTTATCTTTTTCGTCGGTCGTTTCCTTGCCGAACTCGATCGTGACGGCTTCGCCCGTGTCGGCATACCAGTTGCCGATCAGACCCGCGGCGGCAGCGAACGCGGAGTGTTGCTGAAGGAGACCGACCAGGCTGACGGCGCCCTTGTCCGTCGCGGGTTTCTTGAGCACGGCAGTGACCACGACTGCGGGCGTTTTCAGGCCATACTTGTCGAGGTCGTCCTTCTCTTCAAGTTTGCGAAGCCATTTCTTGACGCGCAGATCGGCAACGATGGCGGTCAGCATGCCGGCGTTCTTGGCATCCGCAAGTTTGACGCCCGATGGTTCCAGGGCATCTTTGATGAACCAGTTGTACTTCCCCTCAATCGTTTGCTCTTCCAATTCGAGAACTTCCGGGCCTTTCTCGCCCGACCGCTGTAATCGGATGGAGACGAGATCCTGCGTTTCAATCTTCGGCAACGTCAGAGCCGCATACGCCAATTCGACGCCTTCTGTGGGCAGCGTCTTTTCGACGAATTCCTTCTTCACAGTCAGCCGGCTTTCGGCACCCGTGTCAAGCTTGCGGCGAATATGGACGATTTCCTTCTCGATCTTGCCAACGGCGAGCGTGACGGCGGCTTTGGCGTCGGCCTTGAGCTTTGCCGGCGCATCGTCCTTGCCTGGTTCTTTTTTCTTTTCGTCCGTCTTCTCCACTCCGCCGAGGTAGACCGAAATCTCGGCGATCGGCGTATCCAGGCCCCACTCGGCGTCTTTTTTCTTGGCATCCGCCTCGCCGACGTCGTTGTAATCGACGATGGCCTGCCGACCGACGACTTGCTCCAACAGCTTAGTGACTGAAGGTTCGTGAGCGGTGAGCTTGGTTGTCTCGGTCGTGGTTTTCTTGTCCTTGTCAGTGCCCGTGGTAGTCACTTTGAGGATGTGCATCTGCCATTCGGCTGCGCCTTCGGGACGTAGGAAGCGAATCTCGTCCTTGCCTTGCTGCTTGACGACAACGGCATCGACGGACTTCGCATCAATGGCGGTGATGTCCTTGCTGCGAATCTTGCCCGGGTCTTTCAAGGCGGCTTCAATCGGTTCGATCCAGCGGGCGTTGATTTTCATTACGCCGTCATCGCTGGCGACCCGTGCGTAGTAATAGTCGCGCGATTTGTCTTTGACGCGCTCACCGATGAGCAGAGACTCCGTGGCGGCCTCTTTCTTTTCGACGGTGTGAATATCGACTTGCATCAGGGCCTTGCCGGTTTCGAGGCCGTAGTTCGCGTGATCGGAGCCGAGCGGGATGAAGTCGTCGTCGTCATCGACGCGCACGGTGACAATGGCGTCAAGCAGCGATTTCACGCTGACCACGGCGGGGCCTTTGGCGTCGAATTTTTTGGGTTCGTCAGAGTCCTTGCTGAAGCCGGCGATACCGAGGTTGGGCTTGATGAACATCCAGGTATTGCCGTCGGCACGTTTAATCGCGAGTTCTTGCTTCTCTTTCCCCTTCTTGATCGAGATGGACGAGACGCTCGAATCGACGAAGTCATACAGGCGTTTCTGGCGTAGGTAGTTGGCATTCTTGAACATCAGCTTTTCAACGCTGCTGGTTAGGACGGCGAAATTCTTGTTGTCTTTATCGGACGACGTGACGTAGGTGAATCCCTTATCCGGGCTGGTCTTGCCGACGAAGAACTTCACTTCCTTGTCGCCGTCCTTGGATGTGCCCGATAGCGTCACGATGGTCGATGGATTGTCGAGGCCATAGAATTTTGCATCCTTGCTGACGTCGGCGGTGTCGTCAGGTTTGGCGTCGCGGACGGCGGCTACGAGCTTGTCGATTTGGTTGCCTTCGACTTTTACCTGCTGCTTGTCCTGACGCAGGTACCAGAGATCGTTGATCTTGACGAAGACAATGTCGGCCTTGTTGTCCTTGTCGGTTCGCTTGACGACGACCTTGTCGATTTTCAGGCTGGCTTCGTGCAGACTGGGGGCGATAAAGCTCTGATCGCCGCCGGTTCGGCGTTGCGCGATCATGACGCCGAATAGCCAAAGCATGCTCAGGAGCAAACCGAAGAACAAGATCGTGATGCGAGAATTCATGGTCGTGTGCCTATGTTAGCGTGGGCGTCGAAATTATTCTCTTCCGCTTGCGGCTTAGCGCTCGAAATAGCTCACGCGAGCGCTAAGCCGCAAGCGGAATGCCTGTTTCCTATCGTCTCCGAATGATCCACACGGTGATGCCGAGAAGGATGAACGCGAGGAACATGATCCAGCCGGGCAGGAAGACCATGCGGCCAAAATTGACGCCTGGCTCGAACGCGAAGCTGGTCGTCACTTTTGGCTGTGGGCCCACGAAATCTTCGCGTCCCGCCATCCACTCGATGGAACCAAGGACGAGGGCGAAGGCATTCACGCTGGAGCGGGAGACCTGGAGATCGCGGCTGGTGATCCATTCGGTGTCGCCGAACACGACGAGGGCCGGCTTTTCGCCATCGGTTACCGCGAGGCCGACGGACATCGGTTCATGCGGTGCTTTGGAGCGTAAGAGTAGGGGGTCGCGGGTCATCGGGATCACGTGCGAAACAGGATCCTTGAAGTAGACAGGATTCGTTTCGGCGATGAATGGCGACCCCTCGAGATGGAACACCTGCAAGATCGGCTCGGCCTTGTAGCGCTGGTGCGTTGATACCTTGAGCCCGCGGGCCGACTTTCGCAGCAGGAACTGCTTTTGCGTAAATTGCCGAGCCAAGATATTGGCCGATTTGGCAGGCGTTAGCGCGATGAGCATGGTTGGATCGCCGCCGAACGGTGGGGCCGCGACGCGCAGGGCGTATTCATCGGTGACTTCGACGCCGAAGCGTTTGAGCATCGGTTCCAGGCCGGTGTTGCGCAGCTTGGAGTAATCGTCTTCGGCGATTACGTCGAGGAAGGCCAGGACTTTGCCGCCGTTGCTTAGGTAGTCATCGATAGCATTGATGGTCTCCGCGGAGAGCGAGCGCGAGACGCCGGCGACGATCAGCGTTTTGCAATCGGTGGGGATACTGCGCTTCTGTTCGCCCTTTTTGGTTGTGGCTTGAATTACAGGGGTAATCTGTTTTTCTTCCTTCGCTAGCGGATCAAACGTGAGACCGACGACATCGAAGTTTTCGTTTTTCAGTTTTTCGACAAGGATGCCAAGCCCGGTGCCCTGGAAGCCGTGGCGGATTTCCATGCGTGACGCGTTTTCATCGTTGTTGATGTCGGGTTCCTCGTTGCCTTGAAGGACGTAAATCTTGTGCTTGACGCGATCCTGCGAGAGGAATTTGACTTCCTTGAGGATTTCCACTTCGCCGAGATACTGACTTGACGCCTTGCCTCCCGGCCCCTGCGGACGTTCTTGCTTGATCAGGCGGCGATCACGGATGAAGGTGTAGGGGACTTTGTGCCCTTCGTCAGTGGGCATGGGGCCATAAACCACGAGCACGCCGCGGCCGATGTCGCCCGCGCCGGGTTCGGGCTGTATCTGCGGAAAAATACGGATGAGTTTGTCGAAATCGACATGTTCCGTGTCGGGCGATATGTAGTTCACTTTGAATTTGTTGTTGAGGGCTTTGCAATTGTCCAACAAAATCTTGGTGTCTTTGTGGGCCGGATGGGTCTGGGCCATCAAGACAAGGAGGTTGATTTCTTTTTTCAAGCCTTTGACGAGGTTTTGGCCGCTCTCGCTCAGTGCATAGGCGCCGCGTGTTTTCGTCCAATCGTAGGTGAACGGATATTTCTTGGCGACGATGAAATTGAGGACAATGAGAATTCCGAGCAGCAGCAGGCCCTGAAGGATTGCGTTGTAGCCATACATCGCTCGGCGAAGTCCGGCGTTATGGCGTACGTCGGTTTTGGCGAGGTTTAGGCTGACCATCATCGTGACCAGGCCGGCGATCATTGTGTAGGCGCACAGCCAAAGGCGCCAGTTGTTTTCGCCATGCCAGGCGGTTTCTCCGCCAGCGACGTCATCACGCCAGAGATACGCCAAGCCTGCTGATAGGACGAACAGATTCAATCCCGTCAGTCCGCCGAAGATCAGCACGAAGAACCGCACGCTCGATTCATCGTGGGTGTCGGCATTCAATCGAAAGAATCCCGTGCCCGCCGTGATGCTGAGAAACAGGAGCGCCAGGAGTTGCGGCGTGTAGTTGAGGAAGCGATTCGCGTCGCGATTGCTGATGATGACGTAGACGAAGACGCCCATCGACACGACCATCAGCACGATCATCGCCATTTTGAGCAGTGGGGCTTTGTCGATCAAGAAAGCGATGGGCGAGGCCGATTCGTCGGCAGGCTGCTGCAGCGTCCAGCCGTAAAACAGGCCGGTGATGCCGAAGAGCAAGAGGCCCGCGCTTTCGCCGAAGTTGTCGAGCATGAAGCCATAGGAACCGCCGACCTTTTTGCCGACGCCGAGAACAAAGGCGAGCACAATCAGTGCGAAACCGCCGCCGAGCAGGACGAGGCTCAGCAGTCGGCGTTGTGAGGCGAGCGTTTCGGCTTTCTGATCGGGCGTGTCTTGGCGCAGCCACAGGACAAACGCCTGCCAACCCGCAAGGCCCAGCACGGCGAGGCCGGCGATCAGGAAGAGATTCGCCAAGATCGGCGATCGGCCGAGGTGCTTGATCTGAATCCAGTAGCGAAACACGATCAGCATCACGCCCGCCCAGGCCAGGCCTGCGACGAGGGTCTGCGCGGAATCGCGAAGTCGAGCGAGAACACTGCTGGATGGGGTCGGGGCTACGGTTGCCATGAATTCACCTGCGTCTGTATCATTTTAGCCCACCATTTATGGCGGGTTGGTAGTCAAGCCCGCCATAAATGGCGGGCTATTTTGGGTAATTACTTCCACTTCCGTGATTCGAGCACCTTCACGGTGGCGAACAAAAAGAAGATCGCCACCGAAACGTGAAAGATGAGATGCCGGGGCGAGACAAGGCCGCCCAGCGAGGTGTTCCAGAGGTCGTAGAAGTTGACGAAGGAGATCACCTCGTGGATGACGCCGCCTTGCCGAATCAGCGCGTCTTCATGTTTCAGGAAGTACAGCACGAGATGCACGAGCACGCCGACAAACGCCAGCACCGCAGCCACGATCTGGTTGCTGGTTAGGGCAGAGAAGAACAACCCCGTGGCGATCAGGCCGGCGCTGATGACCGCCAGGGCGACATTGAAGCTCAGCGCGGGATAGTAATCAAACTCCTGGCCGCCGAAGTAACGCAAGCTGACGAGGAACAGCCACCACGGAACCCAGGTGAGCATGTAGAAAATCCAGCAAGCGAAGAATTTCGCCACGACGACGGAAACCTCGTTCACTGGCGCGGTGAGCAGCACCTCGATCGTCGCCGTGCGTTTTTCTTCGCTGAAGAGCCGCATCGTGAGGACCGGCACGACAAAGAGTTGGACAATGACCGGGAAGAGGCCAAAGATGTAGATGCCGACGATCGGTTCGGGAATTCCGCCGCGCTGCCCAAAGGATTCGATCTGGCCGACGAAGTTCAAGAAGATGAACCAGCCGATCAGCAATGTGCCGATGAAGACCAGATACGCGATTGGCGAGTAGAAGTAGGCGGCGAGATCACGGCGAGTGAGGATGACGATCGGCCAATCGCACCAGGTGCCGAGCGAGAAGAAGATATAGACAAGCGAGAAGCCTATGAGGACCAATCCGCCGGGGATCAGGAAGGTATCGTTGAGCAGGGACTGAACGATCCCGATGCCGAGTCCGAGCAAGCCGACCAGTCCGAGGGCGATGCCGGCGTAATGCCCGCGATCGCTGGAGGTTTCTTGCATGCTGATGTAGATACAGGCGAAGAGCAAGCCGAGAATCAGGAGAATGGCGCCTTCGCCGGTGAGAAAGTTGGTGTCGCGCCGGAGGGCGAAATAGAAGCAGAAGCCGATGATCGCCACGCCGATGCCGCCGGCCAAATTGAGCAACAGATCGCGGACATTACGTTCGGTCTCGCTTCGTATCACCGCAGTGAGGACGATAGCGCCGATGAACAAGCTCGGCAACCCGCCGATCATGAACCAGGTCAGGTCGGCGGCGGCGCGAAATGCCAGCACGCGCAGGATGACTCCCGTCAGGATCAAGGCCAAGCCGGCGAAGGCGTACAACCGCCGAAATTGCACATCCTGCTCGCAATAAACGTGGTACAGGATTAGACACAATCCTATCGTCGCAAAAAAGAAACCCCAGGCCGGCGAGATGAGCGATGTACGCGGCGGACCGCCTTCGACCTGCTTCATCCAGGTGGGCGCGAGCAAGGCGAGCGACCCGAGCACCAGCAGGAAGAGGCCCATCATCGCCAGGATACGGGCGACGGTGGGGCGTTCGTCGCGCTCAAATGACGGCGCACGTTCGGGGACCGACTCCCATGCCGGTGGCGGGAAGTCGCCCGATTTCGGGTCGATCGATTCTGAGTTGGCCATGCGTTCCTCTTGCTTCGGTTTCTGCTAGGCGTGTAGCGCTCGCGGTTTTTTTTCGAGCGATAAGCCGCAAGCGGAAATACGAATTATTTTTTCGTGATCGCTTCGCTGGTCGCTGATTCGCTCGGAGCGTGGGCCGGCGGATTGGCCGGTTTGATCGCCGCTTTGCTCGCATTCACCGGGACCAGCGGCTCAGTCATGTTGATGACTTCAAAGAAGGCTTCTTCCAGCCGACGGCTCTGTTCCAATCGCCGCAGCGACCAATGGTGAGTCGTCAGCGCCTTGCTGATTTCTTCACGCAAGTCGCTGTTGTTCTGCGTGCGAACGTCGAAGATGCCCAGGCCGTCGGGCAGGGCGTTTGCTTGCACATTCGTTACGCCGTTGATGCCCATCAGCACCTTGGCGATGGCGTCGCGCGGGCCACGGGCTTCGATCTTGATTGTGCTTGGGATATTCTCCATTCGCTGGTTCAAACTGACACGTCCATTCTTGATGATGATGATGCGCTCGCAAATCTGTTCGACTTCGCCCAAAATGTGTGTCGACAGCAGAATCGTATGGTTTTCGCCTAGCTCTTTGAGCAACAATAGGGTCTCGCGAATCTGGGCCGGATCAAGGCCCGAGGTTGGCTCATCGAGTATGAGGATCGGCGGATTGTGCACCATCGCGTCCGCCAAGCCAACGCGCTGGCGATAGCCCTTGGACAGCGTGTGGAGCAAACGCCTTCGCACCGTCAGCAGCCGGCAGCGTTCCAGGCAGTATTCCACGCGGCGAATGCGTTCCTTGCGCGGCATCCCCTTTAGTTTGGCGCGGAATGCGATGTATTCCTCGACGCGCATTTCGGGGTAAAGCGGCACGCTTTCGGGCAGGTAGCCGATGCTTCGCCTTACATCGTCCGCTTCGAGCATGACATCATAGCCAGCGACTTTGGCGATGCCGCTGGTCGCGGGCATGTAGCTGGTGAGGATGCGCATGGTCGTGGTTTTGCCCGCGCCGTTTTGGCCGAGGAAACCGACGACTTCGCCCTTTTCGACCTCAAATGTCACGCGATCAATCGCCATGACCGGGCCGAAAAATTTGGTCAGGTTTTCTACCGCAATCATGTTCGGTCCTGGTTTGCGTAAAGCGTACCGTGCCTATCTGGTTCAATAGGGAAAATACTAAGTTAAGGGAAGCAGGGGCGGATTTCAAGAGGGCGTTTTTTGCGAAAAAAGCAAGACCATCGCCGGCTTTTGCTTGTACAATCGCCTCATGCTTGACGCCACCGACAAAAGTCTGATCTCCGGGTTCCCAAACTCCTGTTTGGGAACCCCGTCCTGGAAACTCCGTTTCGCGAAGGTTGGACTTACCTGGATTCAGTGAAGCGAAACAGAGTTTCCTTCAATGCACGTTCCCAAACAGGAGTTTGGGAACGAGAATCCCTGCGGACTTTTGTCGGTGGCGTCAAATATTAGCACTACGAATCCCTCTCATGAGAAGGACGAAGACAATGTACCGATGGTTTGCACTGGCCGGCTTCGCACTGACTGCCGCCGCCTTCACCTGTGCCACGCACGCCGGCGAAAAGACCGCCAAAGACAACACGCCACCAGCAGGTTTCGCCGCGCTGTTCAACGGCAAAGACCTCACCAACTGGCAGGGCCTGGTCGAGATCAATAAACGCAAGAAAATGTCGAAAGAGCAGTACGCCGACGCCCTCAAGAAGGCCAACGAAAAATACCTCCCGCACTGGAAGGTCGTCGATGGCGTCCTCGCCTACGACGGCAAGGGCCAAAGCCTGCAAACCGTCAAAGACTATGCCAACTTCGAACTGTATGTCGACTGGAAGATCGAATCGTCCGGCGATAGCGGCATCTACCTCCGCGGTAATCCCCAGGTCCAAATCTGGGACATCAAGGGCAAAAACAACAAAGCCGGCATCGGCTCCGGTGGCCTCTACAACAATCAGAAAAAAGGCGCCAACAACCCCATCGCCGTCGGCGACAATCCGGCGGGACAATGGAATACCTTCCATATCCACATGGTCGGCGACATCGTCACCATCAAACTCAACGGCAAACTCGTCGTCAACAAGATCGCCCTGGAAAACTACTGGGAACGTGGCCAACCGCTACCCACCCGTGGCCCAATCGAACTGCAACACCACGGCGATCACCTGTGGTTCAAGAACATCTATGTCAAAGAACTGCCGGACTAACCACCTCTCGTTTAACCGCGACGCGCAGCGGAGCGAGGAAGCGTTCTCGCTCCGTTACGTGTCGTGGCTAAACCGGCTTGGGGTTGAGCGATCTGGACCCTCAGTGTAGAATCCACACCAATTCGAAATCATTGATTCACGGAAGGAGCCGGTTTCATGGGGTGTCTACTCGATATCATCAATCCCCTGCACAAGAAAACCGAACGCGATTACATCGGCCGTATGACCGACGATAAAGTCGAATGCATGCGCATCGGCAAAGAATACGGTGCCGATTACTGGGACGGCTCGCGTCGCCACGGCTACGGCGGCTACAAATACGACGGCCGATGGTCGGTCGTTGCCGCCAAGCTCGTCGAAACATTTCATCTGCCGGCAAATGCCCGCATCCTCGATGTGGGTTGTGGCAAAGGCTTCTTGCTCTACGAACTCACGCGCTTGTTGCCCCAATGCGAAGTGACCGGCTTCGATATTTCCGAGCACGCCATCGTCAACGCCAAGGAGGAGGTTCGCTCGCGGCTATTCCAGCACCGAGCCGAGCAGCCATACCCGTTTGCGGACCAATCGTTCGATCTGGTAATTTCGCTGAACACGCTGCACAATCTGCCGATCTTCCACCTTCAGACGGCCCTGCGCGAGATGGAACGTGTCGCTAAACAAAAATATCTCACCGTCGAGGCTTATCGCGATGAACAGGAATTGTTCAACCTGCAATGCTGGGCGCTGACGTGCGAATCATTCCATACGCCTGCGGAATGGATTTGGCTCTTTGATCATTTTGGCTTCACCGGCGATTACGAGTTCATCTACTTTGAAGGCCAAGGCTTGACGAGTACGAAAAAGGCGGCGTAGAAATCCAAGCCCAAGGGTGAGGTACTCCGAACCCCATTGACACCAACTTTAAGGAAACAGTGACGAACGAATGCGAACTAACCACAGAGACACAGAGTACACAGAGGAAATGCGCAGAATTGTGAACTGAAAGCTTCACGATTCGGATTGCTGATTCAATCCCCCATTCCTCGTATTTTCTCTGTGTCCTCTGTGCTTCTGTGGTTAGATTGCATTTTCCGGACAACATTTGCTTAAGTTGATACCTATGGGGTGAGGTACTCCAAACCCTTGGGATAATCCGGCTGATCCCAGCGGTTCGGAGTACCTCACCATTGGGCTTCCGTCAAGCAGAGAACACTCAACGCAATTCTCCAACCTTGAACGCAAATTCGACCGCGACGATGCGGCGTTCCTTCGTTATCACCAGGGTATAATCATCTTTCGTCGTTTCCGGTGCGGCGAAGGTTAACGATACGTCGTAACCTTTCCCGCCATCGAGTTGGCGATGCGTCGCTCGCTCAGGACGAAAAACGCGCCCGTTGGGTGCATGCAATTCCAGGCAATCCATCGCCACGTCGATGGCCCCGCGTACAGCGATGAACCCGGGGCGGACCCGCACGATTTCCTGTTGTGTCGTGCTCGGCTTCAGGCTGTCGATGTCGCTAAGTCGCAGCCGTACGGCGAGGTCGCCGTCGTCGTTGCGCTCGGCGTCGATCACCTTCGCTTCGATTCCCTCAAAGCCCCGCGCGGCCTTTCCGACGGCTTTCATCACGTTGGGCACGTCAAACAATTTGGGCCGGACTACAAACTCGGCCTGAACGAATCCGTGCAGTTCGCGAATACCGAGGTCGCGGTTCGGCCAGGCAATTCGTTTGATATGAAACAAGTTGCCGCGATGAATATCACCCGAGTGGGACGCCAGGTATGCAGGCTGATCGGGCGACGGCGTTTGCGGTTTGGCATCGACATCTAGCGTCGTGCCGTCGGAGCACACGACCTTCTTGATCTGCACGCGCGGAACGCCGGCAAGCTCCAGACCCGGTTCTGGGCGGACCTCGACCAGGAACGCAGCCTGCCGATCACCCTTCGCCTCCGCTGGCAATCGATGTACGCGAACTCGCACGCTGTGGCGATTGTCCTCGGCATACGGCATTCCCAGCGGCGTAGTCGCCCTATGAACGCGTGGCGCAACATAGCGAACCGAGCCGGATGGCTGCGGCCGATCCAATCCGTCAAGCAGTTCGGCGAAATCGGCTGGCCGGAGCTTCTTCATTCGGCTCGCGGGCCGAAGGTAATCGGCTTCTTCGACGCCAGCGGCCTCGCAAAATTGGCTCCAGGCACGCCAAAAGGGAACGTCACCGGTGTTAAGCGTGATGCGAGGGCTCTTGGCTTCGGGCACTTCGATTCGCATGGCGAGATGTGCTTGCATGGATTGGACAACGTCCTCAAGTGGGACATCGACGAATTTCAGGTTCACCGTTTTTGGGTCGGTCACTTCTTGAATGAAAATGCGATTTTCGATCCGCTCCATGATTTGAAAGCAGCGCCGGCGTGACTCGAGATCGACCTCGCTTGAGGCGGCGCGCAATAAGGGCAGGGCGGAGCGGCCCAAGGCTTCAAGCTGGCGGGCGGCCTGCTCACGCTGTGCGAAATTCGGGCTGCCAAGGCGTTTGACCAGGACTTCCGCCGGCGTCTGTGCCAATGCGAAACCTGAGCAGATTGCGAGAATTGAAAAAGCGGCGAGCGGTCGCATGGTATCTCGATCTTTCTGATGGTACGAGAACATCTCGACAGCCATTATACGCCACAAAGGCCTGGCTCTTGTTCCGATTCCTTCCGTGTGTATATATTGTCGTTGGCGAATAGGCTTCGTTTGGCAATCCCAATCAGGTGCGGAATACGTCCATGTCCAGCTACGATCCGACCATGGCGCCGCCACGAACCATTCGCCAAATGCTGGTGTATGGTGCATTTTGGAGCTTCTTCCTGGTGATCGGATTATTCATCGCATGGTTCGGGCTTTGGTTCCTCTGGTGGCCGCAATGGCGCATGAATAACGTCTATGTCGAAACCGATGGCGTGATCCTTGACAAACGCATCGTGCCAACGGAAATGGAGCTTCTGCGTCAGGTTCGGGTTCGCTATCATGTTGGCGACCGAGAGCTTGTCAACTGGAGTGGCAGATGTGCGTTTCCTGAGTTGCCTGACTTTGAAACTATCAAGATCGGCTCGCAACGGTCCGTGTGGTATGATCCCGCCAACCCGAATGATGTCATCGTCGAAAGAGGATACGCCGTTCTTACCGTGCTCCTCTATCCGATGCTGGCCGTCGGGCTGTTCTTCGCCGTCTATGCAGGTGTCTACCTCGCTAGCGGCGTCACTGCTTGGTTGTCCGCCAAATAGGCTGGTTGAACAGCATCAGTGCGTTATCCCAGGAGTTCAGCCATGTCGCCTTTCGGTCGAGCCTGGATTTGGGCCACAGCTAGTGCCGTCGCTTGCGTTGGCGTTTGGATTCTCCTGCGACTGTTGTTGATTACGGAACTTTTTGGCCGGGCCACGCCGAACGTGGAAGAGGTGACCGCCGCCGTTTATGCAGGTTTAATCCTGGGGAGCATCGTCTTCGCCGCCTACGAATCATGGCTGAACCGGCGCGATCACGTCGCGGCTCTCGCTGGACTCTGCAAGAAGATTGGGTTCCGCTTTTCTGTGCCAGCGAGCCAGGCCGAGCTTGGAGCCTTGGCGGATTGGCCGTTGCTGAAACGCTACACGAAATTGCTGTCACGCATGAGCGGAGTGATCCAGGCCCACCCCGTCGAAGTGCTCGACGTGATCCGTTGGGTTGAGCCGCGCAACGATGCGGACGGATTTGAATGGCGTCACACTTTGGTGATCTTCCCCGCAATGACCGACCTGCCCGCCTTTAGCATGCACCCGCTCGGCATGGCTGATCGCTATCTTCATGCGTTCACCAGTGCCAAAGGAGTAACTTTCGTTCACGGCATCGGTGGCGAGGAACAGGACGTACAGAAGAAATTCCAGGCCCAATATTTCGTGTGGCCAGGCGATAAGCCTTACTTCGCAAATCTGGATACGGCATCGGCGACGCAAACGGCGGAGTTGGGCGCCGTCTTCTCCGCGGACGTGATTCGTTTTTTCGCCGACCATCCCGGCTGGTGTGTGGAGGTTAACGCCGGCAGGATCGTGATGCTTCGTGAGGATCGCATCGTCGCCCCGGTCAAACGCACGGGCCTGTTGGCGGAAGCTGCCAAGGTCTATCGTGTCCTCACGGAGGTCTCAAGGGTGGACGTTGCCGCCTTGTGTATCAGCCCGGAAAAGCCGGTCGATTTGCAACACGCAATCAAAGGCATGTTCCTGTTGTTCCTTGGCTGCGGTGTTGGCCTATGGCTCGGGTTCTTCGCAAGCATCGGCGTGGTGGTGCCATTGGTGAGCCTATTTTCAGACCCGCCAACATGGTTCCATGTGCTTGTCGTGTTCGTGATCGTCTTTGGTGGCATGTTCTCCGGCGCCTACGCAGGCTATCGCGTCGTGCGGCGGTTCATCTGGCGGTCGCGGTGAGGTGAATGCGTGTCAAAAATGACGCACACTCAAAAGTCGATTTCCGAGGCTGAAGCGTAAGCGAGGCATTCAGGCCGCCTCGCTTACGCTTCAGCCTCGGAAATCATCTTTTGGCGGGGGCGTCATCATTGACACCGCCGACAAAAGTACGAGCCGGAAGCGTAAGCGACGGATTTCTCCAGTCCGTCGCTTACGCTTCCGGCTCGTAAAGCGACTTTTGTCGGTGGCGTCATCATTGCAGCTCCCCATCGTTATTTCCACTTCGTGACGCTTATCGGGTCAACCAAGAAGTGCCGACTTCTTGGCAGCAAGAATAAGTCCCGCGGCGAGGATCAATCCGGCCACCACGGCCAAGGCCGCACCCGTGTTTGAGGACGAATCCGTACCGTTACCGGGGCTTTGGCTGTAGGAGACGTTGAGCACGCGCTGTTTGTTCGATCCGGCAACGGTCGGTGCCGCCAACATCGGGCTTTGCGACCAACCGAAGCCGCGTTTGAGGCCTCGACCGCCGTTGCCAAACGTGCCTTCGCCCGAAGAGAAGGGCAGGGTCGGCCCCTTGCTGCCGGCGAAGTCCCCATCCGGCAGCTTAGTCGCTGGCGGAATCTTCGGGGGCACTACTGGCGGGGCAGTAACATAAGTCGCTCCACCGAAGATAGTTGTCACGGTGACAACAGTCGTCGCGCCAGCCGCCAGGGAAAACGTGCGCCGCTGTGAGAATGTTGCGTGGATTTTCGTATCGATCAATCCGTCGCTGTTCGCATCACCCTGAATTTTATTCGTCAATGGCGTACCAGATCCCGCATTAAGGGAACCGTTCAGGTAATCTCCCATTTCGTAACGATCGGTGGCCGGCGCGGTGCCGCCGGAAAGCGTGGTCTCCATGCCGATAGAGCCGGGATCTCTGTAATAGTCGTAGATGAACATCGATTCGGGTGGCCCGGCTTTATAACCGCCGCCGTGATCAAAGCCTTTTCCGTCTCCGAGGTGGGGATGGACGAAATGTTCCAGGTCGAAATCCACAACTGCGGCACTCGAGTTGGTGATGGTATGAGCCTGGATGAGCGTCATGCCGTCTTGGCCCATGGAAGGTGGCACCAGCAAGGGTGCGACACTCTGGTCGAGTTTCCACGTGAGAACTCCAACGTTAAAAGTGCCCGTGCAGGACGTCAGCGGAACGCCCGTCAGCACCGACGCTCCCGAGGCGGCCCACATTAGGTAATTCCGCCCGCCAACAGGGGGACCAACGCGAATGAACAATTCGCCATGATCGGGCCCCATTCCCGTATTCGTCGTCGGTAAGGCACCGATCGGATTATAATCGAAATCGTTATAGGCACCGTACCGATTTACGCGAATCCGCACCGAACCATCGCCTGTTCCGGCCTGCAGAAACCAGTTGGACTGAGCCTGCGCCGGCTGCACAAAAAATGCAACCATTGCGGCTGCGAGGAAGGCAGTGAGAAATTGTCGCATCATATTGGGCTACTCCTTGTTAAGAGTGAAATGCCATTTGCGTTACAGCTGGATGAACAAATAGCAAATAAACACATGTTCAGGTTGTTCGGATTATCATCGGACTTTGCGGAGGACATAGAGGTGCTGGCGAATACCAACGCCATTTCTAACACCTTTCGAGACAAAATTCACTAAGTTTTAGGAACGCAAACATACGGCGGCTGGCATGGCTGGATCTTCTAGCAGTAGGGTTGATGTTACCACGAGTCCAATTAAAATACAGTGAGAGGCGGGTATTATTTCCCCGAATAATCGGCCCAGCCGTTACCTTGGGAATAGACGGCACAGACTATGGTGGCTTTCAAGCTGGTAGGGTACACGACGGACTGCTCAAACCGCCGGCTAACAATGCAAATCGACGGCAATCTATACTTCGAGCGGATGGATTTATCCGGTCAGAGCCTGAGCGCCAGCGAAGGGCATGACGCGGCCCTTCGCTGGCGCTCAGGCTCTGAAAATGCGACATTCTCAACCGCCCGCAGTATGGTTCCCACGCTTCGCCGGATCGTTGAAAAGAACAAAGGGGAGCCGCACCTTGTTTGCGGATTCCCTTTAATACGACAGCGCTACATCGTATCCTGTAGCTGAATTCGTGATAATTCGGCCTTCCCTCGTTTGCCCAAGTCGTCCGAATTATCACGAATTCGGCTACAATGCGGGCCAAATTCTCGATCTAGCGCTGTCGTATTAAGAATGACGCCACTGACAAAAGTCGCTTTACGAGCCGGAAGCGTAAGCGACGGACTGGAGAAATCCGTCGCTTACGCTTCCGGCT
>SIAQ01000123.1 GCA_009697105.1 Gemmataceae bacterium
CAAATTCGCCGAGATAATCGGCGAGTTGAGGACCAAGCGAAAGTATTTGATCGAGGGTCATCCGTAACTCCTTGCAAACGTCCGTGGTTTAAGGAGTTACAGTGTACCATAACTGACAGCTGCAATGCAAGTAGCGCTGTCGTACTAATGCAACGAAAATGGGGACATTTCTATTGCGGTGCGACAAACATCAAAAAAATTCATTGACAATTCGTTAACTTTCGATTAGCCTTAACATGACGGAAAGTATGACTTCCTCGCGTGGAAGGTGCGCCGTTTCGCAATCCTACCTAAACTCGGCGTGATTCCCCGCAATTCCTACCCTGGGGGCTAATTCATGTTCAGTGTGTTGTCGAATCGTAAGGCTGGCCAATGTGATGGCACAACGCGTCGTGACTTCATGAAAGCTGGCGTTCTCGGCATGGGCGGTCTCGCACTGTCCGATCTCCTTCGCGCTCGCGCTCAAGCAACCGCGAACGGACAACCAACCCGTAACACCTCGGTCGTATGGCTCTGGCTTGGCGGCGGCCCGACCCACGTCGAAACGTTCGACCCGAAAATGTCGGCCCCGGTCGAGTTCCGCTCGACGGTCGGCGCGGTTCAGACCAACGTCCCCGGCATCGAGCTTGGCGGCGTGTTCCCGAAAATGGCCCGCGTCGCTGACAAAATGGCGTTCGTTCGCTCCTTCGCACACACCAACTCAGGCCACGGCGGCGGCACGCATTGGGTCATGACCGGCTACAACTACCCGCCCGCTGACAACGGCCAAGGCCAAGTCAAGCCAGGCCTCGGCTCGATTCTGTCCCGTCATCGCGGCGCCAACAACCCGCACACCGGCCTCCCGACCTACGTCCGCATGGGCGGTATCCTTGGCGACGGCCCGTCCTGGCTCGGCTCCGCGTATGCCCCGTTCGACACGGCCGGCAATGCACGCAATAACATGAACCTCCAGGTCCCGATGGATCGTCTCGGCGATCGCCGCACGCTCCTCCGCACCTTCGATACCATTGATCGCAACGTGGATCGCTCCGGCCTGATGCAAGGCCTCGACAGCTTTGAACGCCAGGCGTTTGAACTGCTCCAGAGCCGCGCTCGCGAAGTGTTCGATGTCAGCCGCGAAGACCCGCGCACGCTCGATCTCTACGGCAGCAGCTCCCTCGCTCGCCAGCTGCTCACCGCGCGTCGCCTTTGCGAATCCGGCGTCGGCTTCGTCACGATGAACTACGGCGGTTGGGACATGCACGGCAATATCGCGCAGTCGATGCGGGCCACCGCGCCGGCTCTCGATCATGCCGTCAGCGCGTTTGTCACCGACATCAATCAACGCGGTTTGGAAAACGACATCCTCCTCGTCATCTCCGGCGAGTTCGGTCGTACGCCGCGCGTCAACGGCAGCATGGGCCGTGACCACTGGGCGCCGCTGTCGACGCTCGCTTTGGCGGGTGGCGGTCTGCGGATGGGCCAGATCGTTGGCGATTCGAACGCTCGCGCTGAAGTGCCTCGCACCGCGCCGATCACCCCGCAACACCTGATGGCGACGGTGTTCCACGTCCTCGGCATCCCGCAGGGGCTGCACTACAACGACCAGACAGGCCGTCCGGTCCCGATGATCAGCAGCGGCAGCGTCATCTCCGAATTGGCGTAAACGCTGGCCGAGAATTGAAACGACAAAGGGCATTCATCAACGTGATGAATGCCTTTTTTTTTGATAGGACGATCTGATACAATGCCATCAGGAGGCACAAATGACTGTTTCCATTGATGACGCAAAGGTCCGCCTATCACAGCTGATCGTGAATCTTCCTTCAAACGAGGATTTGGTGATTTGTGAGGATGGCGAACCGGCAGCAAAACTGATGCGAATTGACAAGCGAACCTGGCCCTGTCAGCCAGGAAGTGCGCAGCACCTGCCTCACTGGATGGCGGATGATTTCGACGCACCGCTTGAGGACTTTCGCGAGTACATGGAATGAATCTATTGCTCGATTCTCAACCATTTCTGTGGTTTGTCTGGTTGTGCCGTCACCGTCCCGCAAGGGCAACCATGGCGATCGCCAACAACACCGACGCCACGCCGACACAAATCGCTTGCAGCCAGCGAGCATACCGGCCACGCGTCATGCGATTGCAGCGGATATAGGCATGCGCGATGGCGAGAACAACCAGCAGCGCGACGGCGAATCGCTTCGCATCGGACTGTCGAGCCGCCGAACGTTGCACTCGTTGGGCTTCGTAATCACGGCGTACGATATCCTGCCACCAATTTGAGTCCTTGAAGGTTACGATCCAGCCCTTGAGCGGTTGCTCGCCAAAGACCTCGTTACGTTCGTCCGGGCCGGGCTTGCCGTCGTCCACCAAGAGATTCTCGCGAACATATTTTTTATCGGGTTTGAACGACGTGTGATTGTTTTCTTCGAGCAATTTGCCGACGAGTATCGTGGCCTGGTTGACGGCAATCTCGCGCGCCTTGATCGCGTCAACACCGAACGCCTTGACCTCGCGTGGCTTATGAGCCTCGGGCAACACAGGCACGTTGGACTGCGCACCGCTGGCGCCGGCAATCGCCCAGAGCAAGACCAACCCGCAGATCGTCAGAAACATTTGCTTCATGACCCGATTCCTTTATCACCCTGCATATATAGCCCGCCATTTATGGCGGGTCTGCGGCGGACCCGCCATAAATGGCGGGCTATATACGAAATACGATTGTGTTACGCCGTTGCCAGGCGGACTTTCTTTTTGCGTATCGGAACACGTTCTTTCCACGGCGCGGTGATCTGACAGACCACGGCAGCGAGCGTCAAACTGACGAACCCGATCTCGCGATGGTGCAGGCTGGGCAGCAGGAACAGGAGCAGGAACGCCCAGAACATCACCGCGAACATCGCTTTGATCGAGAACCGTGTGCCGCGGTAGAGCTGGGCTGCCTTCCACCAGCGCAACACGAGGAACATCAACCCGAAGTAGGCGATATAGCACGTCAGGATCGGCATTGACGTGTTGCTCGGTCGATCCAGAACGCCGAACACACGCATGCCCGTCGGCGGATCGAACGGCGCCTGCCAGGGCTGCAGCGCGTCCATGCGAGCGGCGGCGTTCCACGGCATCGGCAGGTCGTAGCCCTCAAGCCAGAGTGCGAACAGCCCGATGCCGATGCCCAGCGTCACATGGATCAATCGCCTTGGCCAGGAATCGCTGCGTCCGATCGGCGGCCAAAGCTTCGTCGGAATCAGCACGCACCACGAACTGGCAAGCGTCAGGAAAAAGATTGGTACGAGCTTTGAATAGTCGCCGGCCCCAAAGACCAGCGACCACATGACGGCCAATCCCGCCGATGCGACAATCGCCCACAGGAGGTTTCCCGTCAGGTCGGCCAAGCGATCCTGAAAGAGCATGGCCGGCGTCACCGGAATCACCGACGGAATCTCCGGCGGCAGCTTGTTCGACACCGGCAGCGACATCACGATGGAACCGGGCTGCTTCATGACGATGGCAACATCTTTCGCCAATTCCATAATCGAAGCGTATCGATGCGCTGGGTTCTTCGTCAACGCCTTCTCCAAAATCGCCACGAACTCTTTTGGCACGCGGCTCAAATCCGGAGCGGCGGTCAGGTGTTTCATCAGAATCTCGCCGGCCGACTCGCCCTCGAACGGCACGTTACCCGTAAGCATCTCGTACAGCAGCACGCCGGCGGCATAGATGTCGATTTGGCGATTGTAGTTGCCCGTCGAAATCTCCGGCGCCATGTAATGAACGGTGCCGATGTCCTTTGTCATGCCCGCGTGTTGGCTGTCGGCCATCAGTTTGCAGAGGCCATAGTCGCCAACTTTGATGATGCCGTTTTCGAGAAAGATGTTCGCCGGCTTGAGATCGCGATGGACAATGCCGTGCTCGTGCAAGCAATGGATCGCCTGGGCCAGGCCCTGAAGCCACTGGGCAGCAAGCTCCGGGGCAACGCCATTTGGATGCCGCGCGAGGATGGCCGACAACGGCTCACCAGCGACATATTCCATGACCAGCCAATGGTTGCCCTGGGCATCGGCGCGCACGTCATAGAGGTGGACGAGATTAGGATGCTTGAGGTTGAGGCACTGCTGCACGCCGCGAAGCTCGATGTCGAGGTTGGAGCGAATCCACTTGAGCGCGACTTCCTTGCCACCGGCGGTGACGGCGAAATAGACCTCGCCGAATCCGCCAAGGCCAATACCGCGTTTAATGGTGTACCCAGGCAAAGGCTCCTGCCCGCTGCGATAGGTGAATTTCATGATGACGGCTCCACTTTGTTTAGCCGCTCGCCTTCGGCGAGCGCGGCCTGGGTCGATTCCGGACACGTTCGCCAAAGGCGAACGGCTAAACGGTCATTGCACCCGTTCCAGCGTCAGTGTCAACTGCTCCGTCACAACGACAGCGCCAGGCATCAGGGCCGCACGGTCACGGTGCTGCACACCGTTGATCTCCAGCGGTCCCGGCCAACGTACCGCGAGGCCGGATTTGTTGCGAAACACGATTAGCGCTTGCGTCATGTCAGCCACCTGCACATGCGACTGCGAGGCCGGCCCGATCACCAACGTGTCCGCCATCAACAACGCCGCCTGCACCGGCTGAGCGAAACGATGTCCGCTGACGATATCGAGCCGGGCCGACGTGCTGACCGGCACGGGTTGCCAAAACTGCAGCTGGCATGAGTTGCCCAGCGTGATCCGATCACTATTTCGAAGCAGCGTTTTATCCATCGCCTGGCCATTGACGTGCACCTTGCGAACAGCCTCCAGAAAGTAACCCTCCGGATCTCGTTGGATCGTCGCATGATGGCGGGAAATATCAGCGATCAGGGCGACATCGACCGGCGTCTCCCCTTGCGGGTGGCCGAGCGTGACGCGATGACTCAGGCAGACCAGGTAACCGCCGACGCCGTCGATCCACAGCACGAACGACGCGAACTGCTCGTGCAGATTGGCGGGCGACGGACGGGTCGGGGTTTCGTGCGTCACGGCATTTGGTCCCCACAGGAAGAAACCACAGGGCCGCGAATTTCGTCCGTGGCGTCGCTGTGGTTGTTGGTTATTATATGTGATCTCAAGCCCCAGGATGATCGCAGCGATTCCTGGGGGTGACGCTCCCAAGCCCCAGGAATCGCTGCGATCATCCTGGGGCTTGAATGAAAATTACCGATTCGTCGCGGTCTTCGCTTCTTCCTTGCCTTCGAGGTAATCGCGAATCGTTTGCAGTTCCGCCGGGCGTACCTGGCGTTCGCTCAGCGCGATTGTCGCGAATTCGCCGGTCCGCAAGGCCGCTTCTTCCGCATCGGTCGTTAGCTTTTGTTCGAGGGTCGCCAACGCGGTTTCGATTTGCGTCGCTCGGCTCGAATCGATCTTGATGTGGCTGCCGATCATGGTGATCTGGATCGTTTCGTGCTGTGCTTCGAGCTGGGCCAAACGCACTTCGTATTCCCGCTTTTTGGCGACGACCTTGGCGAGTTGTTCCTGCGTGGCGCGGAGCGAGTTTTCCTTGGCTTCCAGAACCTGGTGCTGCGTCTTGACCTGTTTCTCCAGGTGCTTCGCTTTTTCCATGTCGCGTTGAAGCTGCTGGCGGACGCGGTCGGCGGTGTACGTCTTGCCCGCGATGACCAGCGTCTTCGGGTTGTCCTGCAGGTCCTCAACGATAGCGAGCAGACTCTTCTTTTGCTCGTCGATATTCGTCTGCGTCCGTGTGATGTCCTTACGAGTCCGTTCGATCGCGACTTTTTGTTCCGCGATCGGGCGGATCATGTTGCTGACGTCGTTGTCGAGATTATTGATCTCATGCCGAATCCGCTCGATCTCAAACCGCGTCGGTATCTGCTTCTTCGTCTCATCCTGTACATGAGCGGCGAACGTGCTGACGTAGCTGCACATGTTGGTCTTCTTGGCGACCAGAAACGTAGCAAACGCGCCGATCAGGCCAATCAATAACAGTTTCTTCATGGTGAACCCCTTGCAAATAGATTCCATCGATACGGCGCCCGTCGGAACAGTTCGCAGGTCGCCCGATCGTACATAAGGTTATTCGCCGGAGGAATCGTTTCATTTGGACGAATTGGCATTTTTTTCGTCGGACGCGCGTACAATGCTTGACCGCCGTGTGTCGAGCCTAGCCGCGTAAGCGGCAGGTTGACGTGTGCGTCAGTCAACCTGCCGCTTGCGCGGCTAGGCTCGACAGGGCGTCAATTCGCGGGAAGATTCATCGCACGCCGCGGAAAACCGGCACGATGCGTAGGCTCGTCAAATTGGCCTTGGTGTGGTCATTACTTAGCACTTCGGCAAGACGCAGGGGTGGCGCGGAAAGCAGGAAGTGTAGAGGTTTCTTAGATTGTGGGCTTTTTTGTCAATCTGGCGACGTTTCGTGCCGATATTACTTGCAACAGTGGTATCGAAGAAAGTTCGGCGAAGTCGGCAAGGACCGCCGGCAAGCCGATTGAAATGTTTTTTCCAGGTGAGTCCTTCCTGACTCAAGCACAGGCACTGTCCCCCGGCAGAATGCCTCGCGTAAACTCGGTTCACGCGAAAAATGTGCGTATCTCAGGTCGGGCCGAGGTTCCCCCCGTTGTCCCCCCATCATAGGGGATGATGCACACTACACGTTAACGGAGTGCCTGCCATGAAGAAAGTTTTTACCACCGGACAGGTCGCGAAAATCTGTAAAGTCGCGCCGCGAACGGTGAGTAAATGGTTCGATTCCGGTCGTCTGCGAGGCTACCGCATCCCCGGTAGCCAGGACCGGCGAATCCCGCGTGAACATCTCATCAAATTCCTCAAAGAGCATGGGATGCCGTTAGGCGAACTCGAAGAGGAGGGTTTGCACAAAATCCTCGTCATCGGCGCCGACAAGCTGTTCGTTGATCGCATCAAGGAACTGCTGCCCGAGGATGAGGACTTCAAGCATGAACTCGCCAACAGCGGGTTTGAAGCCGGCATCCAGGCCGAAAGCTTCCACCCGGACACTATCGTCATCGACATGGCGATGGGCCGATCCGATGCGCTGCAAATCGCCAGCAACCTGCGCAAAAAGCCCGACTACGAACAAACCCTGATCATCGCTCTCGCCAGCGAGGACGAGGCGGCCCCCGAAACGCTGTCTAACTTCGGCTTCAGCGAAGCGTTCAAGAAACCGTTCGACGTGGCCCTCCTGGCTGAACGGATTCAGACGCTCGTCGAAGAAAAACGAGCGAACATGTAAGGCCGCCCGCGGATCGGGAGCGCTCGGCGATAGCAAACAACCGGGCGGCACGCCGAAGACTCCACACGCGGAGAGCCCACGTCCGGGCAGGAAGCTCGGACGAAGACGCCGCGCAACGATTCGCACTTGCCTTGCTCGTTACTCGTGGACAGGGAGAATCTGTAGTCGCATCAACCCACCGCCGTCGCGATGTGCATTCCCAGTGCGCGTCGCGATGGCGTTTTTTTTTTCCGGCGACCACCACCGACTCACCTTAGACACTTCCTGTAAATTATCCAAACCTTGTTTAGCCGCGACGTGGAGCGGAGCGCGGGATGTTCAACGCGCGCCGCGGCTAAACGATCGCATTATCGCGGAAGAGCCACCACCATGCTCGAGATGATCGGCATCACGAAATCCTACCCCGCCGTGCGAGCGCTCGTCAACGTCGATTTGACGCTGCACGCCGGCGAAGTGCTTGCCCTACTTGGCGAAAACGGAGCCGGCAAGAGCACGCTGATCAAGATACTCGCCGGCGCCGTGACTCCCGACAAAGGCGTCATCCGCATCGCTGGCGTCCCGACGAACATCCGCACACCGCTCGATGGCCGACACGCGGGCATTGCCGTCATCTATCAGGAATTCAATCTCATTCCAACTCTTTCTGTGATCGACAATCTTTTTCTCGGCCAAGAACAATCGCGCCTTGGCCTACTGCGGCGCGGCAACGAAGCGAACCAAGCCCGTGCGCTTTTCGCCAGACTTGGCGTCGCCATCGATCCATACGCACTGTGCCGTGACCTGAGCGTCGCCCAGCAACAGGTCGTGGAGATCGCACGCGCCCTCGCCCAGAATGCTCGGATTCTCGTGATGGACGAACCGTCTGCTGCGCTCACTTCGCAAGAAGTCGATCGGCTATTCTTGATTATTCGCGAGTTAAAATCGAACGGCATCGGCGTGATATTCATCAGTCATCGGCTCGATGAAATCGACACGATCGCCGATCGCATCATGGTGCTGCGCGACGGCGCCAAAGTCGCGGACGCGCCGAAGTCCGAGTTGAGCCGCAATCAATTGATCGAACGCATGGTCGGGCGCACCCTTGACCAGGAATTCCCGTCGCGCACGCGACGAATTCGTGAGCGATGCCTGACCGCGGTCGAATTGCGGCGCGGCACGAAGGTGCGCAGCGTGTCACTGACGCTACATCGCGGCGAGGTACTGGCGCTGACTGGCCTCATCGGCTCCGGGCGCACCGAGACCGCTCGGTTGCTGGCAGGCGCCGATCCGCTTGATGGCGGGACAATTTCGCTGGACGGCGTGCCAATGCGCTGGCGCAGTCCGCGCGATGCGATTCGTGCGGGTATCTGCCTGTTGACGGAGGATCGCAAGGCCCAGGGCCTAATCCTGAACGAATCGGTCCGCCATAATTTCGGACTGCCCAACGTCTCGAGCTTCTCGCGACTGGGCGTGCTCGCTCAGGCACAGGAACGTGATGCCCTGGCGCGACATCGCGAATCGCTGCAAATCAAAGTCAGCGACGTGGAGACCCCAGCACGCAACCTGTCCGGCGGGAATCAGCAAAAAGTCGTACTCGCGAAATGGCTTCAGCGCGACTGCCGGGTCTTGATCTTCGACGAGCCAACCCGCGGCATTGATGTCGGCGCGAAATATGAAATCTATCAACTCATCAACAAACTCGCCGACGCCGGCAAGGCAATCCTGATGATTAGCTCGGAGTTGCCCGAAGTGCTCGGCATGGCCGATCGCGTGCTGGTGATGTGCGAAGGCCGAATCTCCGGCGAGATCAGCGAAGTGAAGCAAGCGACGCAAGCGGACATCCTGAGACTGGCGATGCCGGAGTGATGGCCGACGCATGCACTTCGGAAGACACAACACAGCTTGCAGAGAACCAAATGCAACCACGGATAGCACTGCTCGCACGGATGAGAAATACCATGCAGGAATTATTCCCTATCCGTGGGATTCGTGTTACCTACATCCAAAATCTTTGCGAGCCGCGCTGAATTCATCTTGCGCAAATTCAGAATGCGAATCACGAAAGCCCGAAAGTACGAAATCACGAAATCACGAAATAGAAACCTAACCCAAGCGATTTGCCCAACCGTACACCGCACTACCGGAAAATGCAGGGACGATAAGGAAGACAGGAAAGCAAGAATTGAATCAGCCCTTTTTTCCTGCCTTCCTGCTTTCCTTATCGAGAATTGCTTGGGCTTGTGACGCGTGGTGAATGGCTATGCCTTCCTTTCGTGTTTTCGTTCTTTCGTGATTCTGTATTTGTTGCGGCTTGACCGCGCTGTGTTCCGTGGTTAAATTCCTAAAAGCCGTGTTGGGGCATTCCGGACCTCACTTGCTGCTGAGGTCCCAGTCCTTTTGGTTGACGCCGCGAACGACGGTGTGGCGAAGCTCGGATTTATCGTCGGCATATTTCTCGGGAACCATGTTGACGCGCACGCCCATGAATGGGCCTTCGGGTTTGTCGTAGAGGGCCTTTTTGCCGGTGACATGAGTGGCGGTGAAGGAGACTTTCATTTCGCCCGGGGGAACCTTGACGTGGTATTCGCCCTTGGTGATGACGCCGCCCTTGGCAGGTGAGGAACCGTCTGCCGCCACGAAACGGATGGCGCCGCTTTCGACAAGTTTGCCGTCGAATTTAACGGTTCCTTTGACCTCGGCCAGGTTGTCGCCGCAGCCGGTGACGAGGCCTAACCCAAGGAGACAGGTGAACCCGGCCACAGAGAGTTTCATGCGCATGGTAAAGAATCCAGTGGAATAATAAAGGATCGAGCGACGAATTCGCCGGGTACAATTCTGCCGCTTGCGGCTTAGCGCTCGCGTGGGAAAATCCGAGCGCCAAGCCGCAGGCGGCGGACTGCAAACGGAAATTCAATCGAGGCTGGCAACGTCGTTGCCGTCCATCGTGCCAAGCGCTTGCCAGGTGGTGAGGGAGATATTGTTGGCGATCCATCGGACGGTCCCGTCGCCGAGCAAGACGTGGACGCCGCTGGAATGACGGCTGCGCGCGGCATTATGTTGCGGCCAGGAGGCGAGAA
Source organism: Gemmataceae bacterium (assembly GCA_009697105.1). Lineage (GTDB taxonomy): Bacteria > Planctomycetota > Planctomycetia > Gemmatales > Gemmataceae > SIAQ01. Next base: position 10,275 of record SIAQ01000123.1, read on the forward strand.
TCGGCATCAGTGGATCGCCGTTGGGTTGGGCCCAGCCGACCTGATCGGGCACGGTGGTGTTGGGCGTGTTTTTCGTGTGAAAGCGAAACACGCCGTCGTCGTTATGGATGTCAGCACGCCAATCGTTGTCGGCGCCGCTCAACGGTTTGAGGTATTCCGCCATCAGCAGCGTATTCGATGTGCCGTCGTAGAAGTGGACCATTTTCGTGATGCGTGACGTGGACCGGTTGCCGCCGACATGAGCGAACGGCGCCGATCCGGATGCAGACGGCGCGGTGTCATAATTGACCGCTCCCCAGTTCACGACATAGTTGCCCCGCGTTCGCATGTAGGTCGTGCCCGCCGCATCTTGGTCTTGCGAGTTGTTGTCGGCAGGACAGTTGTATAGCGCGACACGTGCGCCACACAGACCGTTCATCGTACCGGTAATCGTTCCTGGTGGCACGTAAAAATGCTGGGTGAGATCATTCTGGGCAGCGAGCGGGCCTTGATCGATGAATGGCCAAAGGCACATCACCCATGTCTGTCTGGGGTTGTTTCTTGCTCCGACGGGCAGCTGCTTGTTGGCATCGTGAAACCCGTGAAACGCGACACCCCACTGATGCAAGTTGTTCACGCATTGCGTCCGGACGGCGGCCTCGCGCACCTTCTGCACGGCTGGGACCAGCAAGCTGATGAGAATCGCGATAATAGCGATCACTACAAGCAACTCGATGAGCGTAAACGCTCGGCGATTAGTAGACATACGATGTACCTTGTCAATGAAGTAAGAGATGGATCAGATAATGGATTCTAATCCCAATCCGTACGCCTGTCCAGAGAAATGTTCCTTTCCGCCCACGATTCAGGCTCGCAACATGGAAAGAGCCGCGACCGCAAGGGAGCGTCTCGAAGGTCGCTGGCGCCGCAACATCCTCCCTCGCAGTAGCGACACTATACTACGAGCGGTTGAGATTGTCGCATTTTCAGAGCTTGAGCGCCAGCGAAGGGCCGCGTTGTGCCCTTTGCTGGCGCTCAGGCACGGACCAGCTAATTTCATCCGCTCGAAGTATAGATGGCCGTTTCATAAATGCCTGCGCCGTTCCCCGTGGCTGAATTCGTGAGAATTCGGCTGCTCCAGGCCGAATTCTCACGAATTCAGCCACGGGGAACCGGTTATCGACTTGCGGAACGGTCATCTCCTTCAAAAAGCGCTCTTCCATTTTTCGCCGGAATAGGTTGTTATCCCGCCTGGACTCTTGCGCGTTCGGCACGAGGCCGGTGGACGGAACCACCAACTCGAGGCAAAAATCGGCATGGCGGCGGCACCCCATTTTGACTCAACCTCCTGGACTGACCTGCTTCCCAGCGTCCAACTCGACGTTCGGCAGTCAGGCGTGCGCGCCGCCACCTATTCCCTCGACAGCGTCGAATTTCTCCTCGGTAGTGCCGTCGGTTGCGATTTACGGCTCAGCGCCGAGGCGCCTCCCATTCTGTGCAGCTTCGCGCGACATCCTCAAGGTGTCCGCTTACGCCGCTTCACATCCGCGCAAACCATTCTCGTAGACGGTGAACCCTGCTCGCTTCATGATGCCCTCGGCGACGGCGCTCGCATCCAGATCGGCAGCGTCGATATTGTTTGCCGTGTTCAAGCCCCGCAGTCCCTTGCCTTGCCGGTCGTCGAGCAGACCCAGCGCTTGTTTCAGGAGAAGCTCCAGCAATTTCGTTGGCAAGTGGAATGCTTCCAAGAAGAAAAAGAAGCTTTTGAAAAACAGCGTGCCATCCCACAACGGACCGGACTTTCCAGCGATTGGCTAGCCGAACGAACCGAACGCACGCACGATCTCGATCGGCGTGAACGTCTGCTTGAGGAACGCGAAGCAAAGCTCCGGTCCGACGAATTCGCCCCCCCCGAGCGACGCCAAGGCGACCGCGACCGCCAGGAAGATATTGACCGCCGCGCCACCGAGTTGACCCAACGCACGCTAAAGCTGGAGGAGGAACGGCGCGCATTTGAGGAGAGGTGCAGGCACTCTCGAACCGATGCCGACGCCAAGCTGGGCGACCTCGCCCTGCTCGATAAATCGCTTGCCGATCGCGCCCGCGAACTTGAAGCCAAGGTCAAACAATACGAAGCCGACGTGCTTCGGCTAAATCGGCTTCAGGGCGAAATCGAAACCCGCGATGCCGAGACGCGCGTTTGCCATGATGAAATCACCACGTTGCGCGACCGACTTCGCAACGACAGCGAGGAGCTTGAGGAGCAAGTCAACAAACTCGACACCTGGCGTTCGGAACTAGTGGCGGATTCGGATCGGCTCGCCAAACAAAAGCAGGAACAGGACGCCAACACCCGCGACTTCGCCGAGCGCAGCGCCGCCCTCGAAGGCCAACAGGCGACGCTCGCCATCCTCCGTGGCCGCCTGGAACGCATGCGCGATGAGGCCCGCAAGCGAGAAGAACAGTTCGATCTCGAACGCCATCGGCAGCAGCTGGCCGAGGCCGAACTGACGCGCAAAGCCGAAGAGGTGCGCCAACTTGCAGCCGACGTGCGTGCCGATCAGGAGATGCGTTCGCACGACCAGAAGCAATGGGCCGACCGTGGCGCCGTCATGGAGGCGGCGGTCCGCCAGTTCAAGCTCGCTCAAGAAAAACTTAACGCCGACCAACTGCGTTTGGAACAGCAAACGCAGGACATCGAACAAGGCCGTGGTCAACTCGCGGAGGCGGAGTCGCTGTTGCACAGTCGGCTCAGCCAGCTAGCCGAAACGCGCGAGCGTCTCGACCTCGATCGCCAAACGTTACAGCAACGAAGTGTGCATCTTCTCGAACGTGAAGAAGCCTGCGCCGCACTGCAAGAACAACTGCGCAAACGCTCCGAGGAAATGAACGCTCGCCGCCAGGAAATCGAGGAGCAGGCGGATAAGATCGACGAACAATCCGCGCGGATCGAAGCGAAGGCCTTTGAAGTCGGCGAGCGCGAACAACAACTCAAGACGCAGATCGAAGCCTGGCGGCGCGAACTGGATACGAAAGCATTAACGCTAAAAGAACAGCATACCAATATCGCCGGCTTCGAGGATCGCTACCAGGAGCAGATGAACCTCGTTAATGTGCAGCGCCAGGCCCATGCCAGCGAACGTGCGGAGTTTAAAGCCGAACAACGGCAAACCTTGGAAAACCTCGCCAAGTCGCGGGCCGAGTATGAGGCGATGCGCACCGAGGCCCAGACGATTATTGCCGACCTGCCCGACGCCGAGGTCCGCGCCGGCGCTGTTGCCGAGCGATTAGGTGTGGCCCGCGAGCAATTACGCAATCATCTCGCCGAAATCCATCAATACGTTCGCCAATGTCAGGACGATCTGACGCAGCTTCGCAGCCGGCTGCAGGCCGATCTCGATTCGTTACAAACACACGAACAATCGCTGCGCCAACAGCAAGACGAGCATCGCCTCGCGCTGGCCGCCTATCGGCAACACCTCGTCGAATGGCAGGGCCAAATCGCCGAGCTGCGTCGCACCCTGGCCCGCGGTGAAACTCGACTCGAACGCAAGCAGGCCCAGGTCCATGAGCAAGCACGCGTCATGCAAGCCGAGTCGCAACGGCTCACGCAACAGGCCGAGGAGTTGCAACTACAGGAACGCGACGTCGCCGATCGCCGTGACGAAATCGACCGCCATCTCGTCGACATGCGCGATTGGTATCGCCGCAAGCTTCGCGATCTCGCCGGTATCCCACTTGTGCCCGGTACGTTGGCGAATCTCAACGAACCCACGATCCTGCCCGCGCCGACGACGGAGACAATCAGCGAGGATGGCGAACCAGGCATCATCCCCACGGGCCGAAGTATCCTCTCGCTGAAGTCGGCAGACGAACAGGGCGACGACCGGCTGGGCCGACTCATGCGCGACGCCCAACTCATCGACGGCGACACGCTCACCGCACTCTTGGCCGAGTCGCGTCGGCAACGGCGCTCGCTCCGCCAGGTGTTGCTCGCCAGCGGCGTTATCACCTTGTATCAGCTCGCCTTGATCGAGACGGGCAACCTCGCGGGCCTCATGCTCGGGCCGGTGCGCGTTATCGATCGCCTGCGAACGTCGCCGCATGAGATGGTCTATCGCGTATTCGATCCAAGGCGTGGCGTCGAAGCGGTGCTGCGACACCTCGCCGAGAGCGACCTCGCCGACGCAGTCAAGCCCGACGAATTCCGCCAACGATTCCGCCAGGCGATGCTCAACGATCCGCATGTCGCCAATACGTTGGACGTGTTGGAGCTATCAGGTCGCCCAGCCGCATTGCAGGAATGGTTGACGGGCCTGACGGCAACCGATTGGCCCCCCCTCGCCGCGGCCCCGGGCGTCTGCTGGCGTCTGCTCACGCAAGCCGCTCAGGGTCTCGCAACCGGACATCGCGCGGGATTGGTGCATGGTCATCTCAGCGAAGATTCGCTGCTGCTCACCGGCGAAGGCGTGCTAAAAATTCGCAGCCTCGGCGAGCCAGCCTGGCTACTCGGCACGCCGCCGGACGACGACCCGAGCATGCGCGAGGATTTGCGAGCATTGGGCCGAATCGCGTCAAGTTGGTGTACGCCCGCCGGTGTGAGGAAAGGCCCACGGACGAAGCCGTTGCCCGATGCCCTGGTGTCGGTGCTGTTCCGCTTGGCCGCCGACGGCGACCAGGGTTATCGTGACGTGGATGAACTACTGGCCGACCTCAGCAATGCCGGCGACGCGATCCCGCCCAACGCCGAGGCCTGGGACCGCCTGCTCAAATATGTCCGCGAACACGGCGCCAGCGAATCACCGCTAAGACGGTCGGCGTAGGCAATCCATTTCGTTTAGCCGCGACGCGCCAGCGGAGCGCGGACGGCACGCCATGCGATCGCGCGACGCCCAGTCCGCGCTCCGCTGGCGCGTCGCGGCTAAACAATATCCGTCACCGCTCCCAGCGACTCCAGCAGTTGCCGATACCACGTCATCGCTTGCTGTGCGCGGCCCGGAAGTGACGTCGCGCCCCAGATGACGCTGAGCGTTTGCGTCGTGGTGGCGTCGGTCTTCGTGCGCTGGGCGTCCTTGACGGCGTTGCCTGTTGGGCCTTGTGCATCGCACAAACAAACCAGGCCGGCGATGTCGATCACCTGGCCGGCGGAGTTGAAAACGTACGTCGCTCCCGCCGGCGCGATCGCGATGCGGAACGACGGCGTCGTCTTGGCCAAATCGACGACGCTGATCGGCAAGCCGCTGTTCAGCGATACGATATTGCACGCATCCACCGCCGCGTTGATCGAACCCAGGCTTCCATCACTGACCGCGCGAACCAGGTATTCCGAGGCCGGCTTGCTGCGTCCCGCCGGCTTGAACCCGCCGTGCCGAAGCATCGCTCGGACTGCATCGCGCACCGTATCGTCAGCACGCAACGGAGCAACGGCGTCGATCGCCAGCAGCGTGAGCATTTCGGACGGCGTCGGCATCTCGCCGATCGGTTTGGGAAACGTCGTTGTGAATACGCACGCATCCAAGAGCGGATGGGCCTCGATTGTTAGAGCAAGCATCAGTCACCGATCCTTCAGAGGTACGACAAGCTTCAATCCGGACCAAACCTCGTCCACCGCACACACCTTGACATCGACCCAGCCGAGCGAAATCGCCAACTCGCGGATGCGATCCTCGGTGACATCGGTCGGCACCTTCGACGCCTTCTTCGGCCAGGACACCCAGATCGTGCCGTACGAGTGGATTTTCTTGACATAGCCCGTGAGCTTTTTCGTCAGGCCTTTCAAGCTATCCGTGAATAGGTGGATGATGTCCGGCTTGTCGCCAACCGCTTCGATGAACACGATGTTCTCAGGCAATGGCGAAACGAGCTCAAGATAGCTCGCGGGTGCGCCATCGACGAAGACGCGCAAACCCGATTTGAACCCAAGCTTCTTGGCAAGCGGCGTGCCGGAGTAACCTGCGGACATGGTGAAAGCCTCGGAACAACAACAAAGCACCTAACCACAGTTAACACAGCCCGGCCAATCCGCGCTATGTTATCCGTGGTTGTAATTGGATTCCTGCGCCGGTTTTACGAAATGATACCACACGCCCGCTTTCATGACGGCGCGGATTTTTTCGAGGCACGTCAGGTCGCGCGTCGGGTCGCCTTCGACGACGATCAGGTCGGCACGTTTGCCCGCGCTCAACACTCCGCGATCCGGTAGCTCAATCGCCTCGGCTGCGGTGGCCGTGACCGCTCGCAAAATCTCCGTCGGCGTAAGCTTGAGTTCGCGCTCGGCGGCACGCAGGCCCAGGACGAAGCGCTCAATCGGGCAAAGCCGAACGCCGGCGTCGGAATGGATCGTATAGCGGATGCCGGCGTCGATCATCTGCCGTTCGCAGGCGAAGCGGGCGTCGAGCCGTTTCACCGGGCCGATTCCGAGCGTGTTGACTTCTGGCAGAAATGCACGCCTCGCCAAGCCGGACATCGTTAGGCCTACGAATTGGTTCTGATCGATAATCTTCTTAGCCAGCTCGGGATCGAATTCGTAGCGAAATTCTTCGACGCGCCAGTCGCAATGCTCGATGGTGCGAAAGTTCGCCGCCACCACCGCAGGCAAAGCGACGCGGCTCAGGACATGGGCGGCGGAGTGCTTGCTGGCATCGCGACCCATTTGAGCGATGCGGTGCAGCGTGCGGGCGTCATACTGGGCCTTCATCGGGTCGGATGTTGCCGTCATGTTTCCGCCCGTCGCCATCACCTTCAAAAAGTCGACGTCCTCGGCCAGCATCTTGCGGGCGGCGGCCTCGACCTCATCGTACGTATCCGCCACAAGCCCCAGCCAATGGCAGTGGCCGAGCGTCGTCGTGATCGGCGAGCCGCAGGCGACGATGTCCGCGCCGACGAGTTCGCCACGCCGAATACGATCACGTACCTGCTGGACGTGGTTCTTGGTTCCACCGCAATCACGCACGGTCGTCAAGCCCGCGTGCAGGGCCGCCTCGGCATTGCCGGCAATTCGCGCCATCGGCTCGGCATCGGACTCGCGCGTCACCTGATCGATGATCGCTTCGTTCGTCGCCTGAGCCGACATCACGAGGTGCACGTGCGTGTCGATCATTCCGGGTAGGATGGTGCAGCCGGGAAAATCGACGACTTCGCCCGAACAGGTCTTGGGAGAAAGCAGCGCTGTCTCGACGCTGTCGATGCGGTCGCCGACGACCTTGAGAGCTGGGCGAACACGTGTGGCATTGCCCGTACCGTCCCACAAGCGATCCGCAGTGATAAGCAATGGATTCATATCGTGCTCCAGGTGTAGGTACTGGTATGACACATCAATCTGCCGATACACGCATGCGATTCTCTTGGCAACGGCGGGCCGCAGCTATTCTAATACGACAGCGCTAGATCGAGAATTTGGCCCGCATTGTAGCCGAATTCGTGAGAATTCGGACGACTTGGGCAAACGAGGGAAGGCCGAATTCTCACGAATTCAGCTACAGGATACGATGTAGCGCTGTCGTACTAACACTTATCATCGTCCGACCAAAGCGAGCGACATATCTGGCTTATCCTTTGTCAACGCTAAGATATCGGGTACGAGCCGGAAGCGTAAGCGACAAATAGTTATGCCAGACCGCTGCTTACGCTTCCGGCTCGCAAACCAAACATCCTACAATTAAGCTGTGACAGAGCACTAGTGCCTCGTCAAGTGTTCATCTTGGGGTAGCCAAACTCGTGAGAGTTCGGAATGCTTCCCATGAATGGATGACTGTATTCAACAAAAACCAGTAGTGCCCAACTCCCAATTCTTCGCATTCTCTCTGTGCCTTTGTGCCTCTGTGGGTGATGTTGAAATGGAGACGGGCGAGAAGACTCCTATTTTTTCTCCCTTTATCCGTGTTCATCGGTGTTATCTGTGGTTAGTATTGAATTCCGATTGAACGATCTTGGGCTTAGATCACACATCGAGAGAACCGATATTTCGACCATTACATTCACAATATCTTCATCGTTTTCACACACGACGTTTGTGTCGTTCCTTAATCTAAGAGGTGATACGAGAGCTAGCGATTTTTTTCGTGGAACAAGAATCCTCGCGAGTTCATGCGAGAGCGAGGGCTCTTGTGCTACGAAAATACCCGAACAGCCTCGACGTAATAGAACTTGTGATACCGATCGAGAAAAGAGGGCCAGTTTTGATCGCGAAGACGGGGCCAGTTGTGGCAACGGGAGTGGGTTGGCGGGCTTGGCGCGCACAGGTGGCGCAGCTCGGCACGCGGGTCAATGCGCGGAGTGACGGTGGGCCAGGTGTAGTGGCTTGACGCGGTGTGGCGCGTAGCTGTTGGGGAATCGTGCGAGGCCCGAGAGCGGGACGTGAGCGGATGGGGACCACCGCCGAAAGGCGCG
>SIAQ01000124.1 GCA_009697105.1 Gemmataceae bacterium
TCAAAATCGCAAGTGCGATGGTTTCCCCGGCTGGATCACGCTCTGGCGTGGCTGGCAGAAGCTTCAGGCCATGGTCGACGGTTATCGCGCCGCCCAACGCAAAACGAAAAAAAAGTTGTGGTAAAACTTAAGGCGCCAGCGAAGGGCACTACAGCCCTTCGCTGGCGCTCAGGCTCGGATAGGCTTGATCTTCAACCCAAGCATCCAACCCAGGCGAGAGGGTGCGTATTCGTGGGATTTATTCCTCGATGCGCACCTTTTTTTCTTTCCCAATCCCCCTTTGTTCTGGTATCATACTCTCGTCCCGCCTACCGCAATGATGCCTCTGCCGGGCGAGTTTGACGCTTTTTCGAGCCGCGACCGTAAGGGAGCGGCCGACATAATCCGCACGGTATCCAGTCGGCCGCTTCCTTACGGTCGCGGCTCGGAAATGTTTGGATCGGTTCGGCGTACCTCACCCTTGGGCTAACACTCTTAATCGTCCTCATTAATCGGCCAATAGGCCGGCAGGGATTGGTTTCCGTGAACAAGACACCTTCAGCGGATGTGCCAACGTTTCTCGCCGTGATTGCACGCCAGGTGCGCTGGTTGCGGACATCGCAGTTAGGCTGGCGAATTGCGACGATTGCCGTCGGCGTGTTCGCGCTGGCGTTTGCGTTCGATTTTGTCGTCGGACTGCGCACGTTGTCGTTGCGCGTCATCGTCGGAGGCATGGCGGGAACGCTTGCCGGCGGCGTGTCGATGGCCTGGCTGCAAATTTGGCGCAGTCGGCTCGATCCGGTCGGGTTGGCACATCTTCTGGAAAAGCGCCATCCTGAGTTTGCGGAGCGCCTCGTCACGCTCGTGCAACTGCCGACCGAAACGCCAGTACCGTTCGCGCGCTTTCTCGCTGCGGAAACCGGTCGGCAGCTCTCGAGCGTTAACCCGCAGGACGCTTGTTCGCTCGAAGGTGAACGCCAGCGCTGGTTGCGTTCGCTTGGCATTGCGGTCGTTCTGCTGACCGGCCTTTGTTTTTGGCCCGCGTTCACCGCCTTCTCGCAGCGTTGTGCGTTGGCGTGGTTCACGCCGTTGGTCCCGTTTTCGATCGAGGTCGCACCGACTGTCTACGCGGTTCGTGGCGGTGAGGGTGTCATCCGCGCCAAGGCCATCCGTCTCGATCCGCACGCGCCGGCGCTCTTAGCGTGCACGCTTTGCCCTGTCGATTCGCTCGAAGCGGGCGAGGCAATGACGCAGGTCGGCGACGATCAGTTCACCGTCGTGGTTCCCAGCGTCCGCGAGCCGAGTTCCTGGATCGTGCGGGCCGGAGATGTAAAGAGCAACGTCTTTGTGCTCGAACCGATCGATCCGCCGAGCTGGTCAGGCAAGCCGAGTTACACGATGACGCCGCCCAAATATGTCGGACCGGCGGTGACGCGGCCGACTGAGTTCGACAGTGCGACGGAGGACGCGAACGCTGTTCTTCAATTCTCTCGGCTGCATTTTTCGCTGCCTCTCGACCGCAAGCCGATTGAGGCGAAGCTTGAGATCACATCGATTACCCCAGGCGATGCTCCGATATCGCGGCAAGCGATTGGCGTTACGTTCACCGCCAACAGCGTGTCGGGGCAAGCGGAATGGTTGGCGCTGAAGCCTGCCGACTACCGCGTCACGTTGCGGATGACGTTGGAACACGAATTGATAGTTGTGTTGCCGATGGGCGTTTGGCGGATTCACGAGGATCAGGCGCCGCGCCTCGTGCAGCCGTTGACGCTGCGTGGCGTCGATTCGACGGTGCTGTCGCGTGGCGAATACCGCATTTCGCCACAAGATACGCTAAGGCTGCAAACCGAAATTGCCGACGATGAAGGCCTGGATCAGGTCGCGTTCGAATATCGTTTGAACGATCAGCTGGCGATTGCCGTGCCCTGGCTGCGTGCCTCGGGGAAGAAGTCGCTGGTGATCGACGATTGGCTGCCGTTGCCGGATGGCTTGAAAGAAAGCGACCGTGTGCAGTTTCGCATTCGCGTGTCGGACAATCGCGCGTTGCGCCGGGGCGATGTCGTCAACGCTGCCGGGGCAGTGCATCCCGAGCGCGATCTGCCCGCCAATGTGGCATATGCACCAGCCGCGTTTGGTGGCGAAGACGCTTGGGTGACGTTGCGTGTGAATCGTTCCATTGAGAGCTTCCTCAAGGATCAGGCCGAGGTGCAAGCTCGTGAGATCAAGAACACACTGGAAAGCATCAAGCAAAAGATCAACCAGGAAATCGTTCAGGTGCGCGACGTGCAGCGTTCGATCCATCAGCAAGCGGTGCTGACGCCGGCGCAGATTCAGCAGGTGAAGAAGATTCGCACGCTCAACAGCGACATCATTGGCGACCTCTTCAGCGCCGGCGAACGCTTCGCGCGCAATCCCGAACTTGCGGGGCTGGCCGACCGCTTCTTCGGCATTGCCGAGACCGATCTCACTAAAAGTGGCAATGCGCTGGAGCGCGTAGCGGAGACCGAGAAATCGTTCGAGAAAGCCGAGCGCGAATTGCAAACCGCCAACGACGCCCTTCTCAGCGCGCTCAAGAAACTTGATCAGTTGCAGGATCTGAATAAGTTGCTCGCTCAGGATCGGCTCGATCAGTTTCAGATGGAGAAGCTGGCGAAACGGCAGCAGGAACTTGCCGACCGTTTGGCGAAACTTCTCGCCGAACCGCCCGCGCCGATGCCCATGGCGGATGCCGAGATGACGAAGCGCATTGACGCCCTGCGCGAGGAGCAGGCGAAGATCGCCAACGAGATGGCGAAGCTTGAAAAGCAAAGTCGGCTTGTGCAGGAGTCGCTCGCCGTCGCTGAGCAGATGAAAATAAAACAACTTGCTGCCGACGCCAAATCGCTGGCACAAGAGCAGCGCGAGCAGAGCGAGATTTCGCCCGAAAAGATGTCACCGGCGATCAAGGAACGGCTGAAGAAGCTGGCCGAACGTCAGGCCGCCTTGGCCGACGACGCCCAGCCATTCGCGAAGAAACATCAGGGCCCGAACCTGAAACCTGCGGACGAGGCGGCGGAGTCGTTGCGCCGACTTCGCATCGAGCCGGCGCTGATTCAGCAAAAAGAACACGAACGCCGTCTGCGCGAATGGCTGGAGAAACTTCTGCCCGGCCAAGCAGTCAATGCGATCCGCGAGCGCGTCATGGAGTTGGCCAAGGAGCAGAAACAAATCGCTGCCGATTTGGAGAAGCTCGGCGCTGACCTTGGCAACCTGAACGAAGTGATGGTGCGCGATCGGCTCGGCGCGCTCGTCAAACGCCAGGCCGAACTCGCCGATGCCGTCGCCAAGCTGCCGACAGGTGCCGGCAATTTGCCACAGCGCGATGCCGCTGGCCAGACCGCACTCAAAGCTGCCCGTGAGTTGGCGGTGAAGGACGCCCTTGCGGCTCATGAGACGATGGAGAAAACGAAACAACTAATCGACGGACTGGTGCAATCGCTGCCCAAATCATTGCCGACGGATCGCAACGACATCAAGGATCCGGTAGCGCGCGACAATATCGACCGCATCGAACGCTTCGAGAAAACGCAACAAGAATTGCGAGCCGACACCGAACGCCTGCTTGCCGACTTGACGAAGATGTCGGCGGGCGGCGGCAACGCGATGGAAAAACAAACGGAGAAGTTGGCGGGCGACCTCATGGAACTCGCGCAGAAGGCCACCAGTCCCGAAGCGAAAGCGATGGCGAAGGAGTCGGCGAAAACGCTCGATGACGCCAAGAAAGCAATGCAGGCCAGCGACGCGCTCAAAGCCAAGGGCGAGGCCGAGCAAGCTAAAAAGATGGACGCCGACGCCGCGGGCAAACTTGAACTCGCGGTGAAACAACTGCAAAAGATGGTCCAGGAGCAAGCCGGCAAGGACATGCCGAAGCCTGGTGCGGAGAAGACGGCGGAGGCGCTGAAGAAAGCCGCCGATGAAATGCGCCGCGCCGAAAAGGACCTGCCGGCGATGCCCAAGGACGCCGAGATCGCCATGAAGTCCGCCGCCAAACAGCTCATGGAGGCGGCCCAGCAAGCAAGCGAGCAAACCAAACGCAAGAACCCGGTGACGGCCCGCAAGCCTGCCGCCAAGGTGTCGCCCGGTCTCGGTCGGCCTGGATTACCGACTCTGCCCAAGGACATCGCCGCCGAACTCATCGACGGCAAGACCTGGGGTGAGCTTCCCGGCGAACTACGCACGCGCATGCTCCAGGATTTTCGCGGTCGTTTCGGCGACGACTACGCCGAGCTGATCCAGCGCTACTTTGAACGCATCGCCGAAACGCCTGGGCGGAAACAGTAATTGTGCGTTTGCGCCTTTTCCGCTTGCTTCTTAGCGCTCGGATGATCCCACAGGAGCGCTAAACCGCAAGCGGTGGGATTGGAATATTCATGCGAACGATCCTCGCTTTTCTGATCGTCGGTCTGCTTTCGTCTAGCGTGCGCGCCCAGCCAAGCGCCAAGGATAGGCTCACGGCCAGTGTCGATCGGGCGCTGGTGTTTCTCGCTGCCAAACAGTTGCCTGACGGGAGGTGGGATTCAAACGGACAGAACGACCCCGCCATCACGTCACTGGCGGTGATGGCGTTCCTGTCTGCGGGCCACGTTCCCGGCGAAGGACCGTATCGCGCGAACGTTGAGAAAGGCGTGAAATGGATCTTGTCGCTAATCGATAGGAACGGCATTGTCACCACCAACGTCGGCAGCGGAGAAATGTATCATCTCGGCATCTGCACGATGATGCTGTGCGAAGTGTCAGCGATGAGCGATGCGAAAACCGCCAAGGATCTCCGGCCCAAACTCGAGGCCTGCGTCAAACGCATTCTCCAGGCCCAGCGTCAGGGCAAAGATCTAAACCGCGGCGGCTGGCGCTATAACGTGGAAGGCGCTGACGCCGACCTCAGCATCACCGGCTGGCAACTGCTGGCCCTACGCGCCGCCCGAAACATCGGCTGCGACGTGCCCGCCGAACGCATCAACATGGCCGTCGAGTTCGTCCTGCAATGTCGAGACCCGCGCTCCGGCGCCTTCTGCTACCTGCCAGGCTCCGGCGCCGAGACCAAGGCCTGCACCGGCACGGGCATCCTCGCGCTCGAACTGTGTGGCAAAGATCGTCACCTCTCGCGCGAAGCACTTCAAGCCGGCTCCTATCTCCTCAAACATCCGCTCACCAACAACGAACAACACCACTACTATACCACGTACTACGCCTCGCAAGCGATGTTCCAGCTCGGCAACAACTACTGGCTCGCCTTTCGCCCCAATCTCCACAAGGTGCTACTTGGCAGCCAGCAAAAAGACGGCAGCTGGCTTGATCTCGACAATCTCGGCCCCGCCTTCTCGACCGCCTTGGCCGTGCTCGCCTTGACCGTCGAATATCGGCTGCTGCCCCTCTACCAACGCAACGAAGAGGCGGAAAAGAAGTAGCAGGGCAGAACATCCAATTCTAACGGCGAGCCGTGCTCCGTAAGGAGCCGGTTGAGTTCTGTGCCGTAAACTGGCCACTCACATCGAGTGCCTGATGCCATTTGCTCACGACACGAAAAAACCCACCTTTGCGGGGTGGGTCTCGTGATGGTGAGCTTTGTCTTGAACTATCGAACTTCCGGCAACGACGGCAGGTCGATCAGGTGTTGCGGTCGGCCTGTCGGGTCGTTGATGTTGACGACGTCGGGGTTGATGCCGAGGTTGCGGTAGACGGTGGCGATGACTTCTCCGGAGTATACCGGGCGTTGGGCAGCGATCTCGCCGAGACGGTTCGTCGCACCGATGACCTGGCCTGTCCGCATGCCGCCGCCGATCATTACGCAGCTGCTGACCGGTGCCCAGTGATCGCGGCCAGCGCCGTTGTTGATTCGCGGGGTTCGGCCGAATTCGCCCCAGACAACGATGGTTGTGTCGTTGAGCATGCCACGCGTGTCGAGGTCCTCGACGAGAGCGCTCAAGCACTGGTCGAGTTTGCCGCCGTGATCGCGGACGAGGTTGAAGTTCTGCCCGTGGCTATCCCAGCGACCGAACGTGAGCGTGACGCAACGGACGCCGGCTTCGACGAGCCGACGCGCGACGAGGAACTGGTCGTTTACGGTCGGAGCACCGTCGAACTGGTACTGGTACGGTCGCCCATCGCCATAGCGTTCACGAACCGCTTGCGGTTCGCGCGAGATGTCGAGTGCGTCGAGAAGTCGGCTGGAAGTCAATACGCCGAGCGCGCGTTGTTGAGCGGCATCAAGGCCCTGGATCGCGCCGGAGATATCGATCTCCCGGCGAAGCGAGTCGAAGCTTTGCATCAGGCGACGGCGGTCGTCGAGTTGATCGACGGAGATGCCGTTGAGTCGCATGTTCGCCATGCCGGGGCCATCAGGACGGAACGGCGCGTGCGACGGGCCGACGAAACCGGTTTGACCGGAATCGGACCAGGGGCGATGCTGTGTCGCCGCTGCCAAGCCGACGAAAGGCGGAACCGACGGATGGGCTGGGCCAAGCACTTTGGAAAGCGCCGCCCCGACGCTCGGGCGGCCGCCCAACGGTTGCAGTGAATTGTGAGGCCAACCGGTCAAGCACTGAATACCATCGTGGCGGTCGGCACAACCGGTGATCGAACGGATGACGACGCACTTGTCCATGACCCGGGCCATGCGCGGGAAGACTTCGCAGATTTGGATGCCGTTGACGTTGGTCTGGATCGGCTGGAATTCGCCGCGAATTTCCATCGGGGCTTCCATCTTGAGGTCCCACATATCTTGATGCGGGGGCCCGCCGCCGAGGTAGACGTTGATGACGGCTCGATGCGAAGTTGTCGCGCCTTCGTTGGCTTCGGCACGGTAGATGTCGGCAAGGGACAGCGTGGTCGCGCCCATGGCGAAAGCGCCAATCTTCAAAAAACCACGGCGGGTGACACCGTCGCAATACCGCGATGACGGACCGGATACGTTCAGCATGGTGGGAACCTTTCGGCGATTCAGGTAGGATGCCGGCACTACTCGCGCGACTCGTCAAGCGGAAAGCGATACCCCCCATGTCCGCCCGTGAACGTAACTCTTGCGCAGCTGATGCCGAATGTGGTATCAATCAAAAATTTACACGTGCGTACAGGATCTGTCAAGCAGAATCTGGCGAGGATGGTCAATTTCCCGATATTCCACTTGCCGCTTTGCGCTCGCAGGGATGATCTGGACGCTAAGCCGCAAGCGGAAAACCTCAAATTCACTCCGCGCCGTTGTCGATTGACGCGGTCGAACCACGTTCTGTGGAGCCAGTCTAGCTGTGCAAATCGATGATGCAGCCGAGTATAACAGAGCCTTGCGAGTCGTGCGTTCCGAGGCTGAAGAGGCAGCGTAAATGCCTCGCTTACGCTTCAGCCTCCGCCGGGAAATCGACTTTTGATGGGCGAGTCAATGTTGATGCACCCCTCAAAATGCTTACGCCCCGTCTATGACCTTGAACGGCTAGACTTGTCCGATTTATTGACCGGTGGCGCAGACCTTCCTGTCTGTGCCACCGATGCGACAATTCAAACTGCGTGAAGTATATGGTGGAAAATTGAGATAGACAACTCACCGTACGGCTAATTCAACCGGGCAGGCGTGCATTTCCAGGCATTCCGCCAATTTGGAATGGCAGGCAGTGCAGCCGTCGCCAGCTCCCGTGATTTGCTTTACTTCGCGAATAGTGCGCAATTCAAGCTGCGTGATCATGCGAACGACTTGTGCCTCTGTCACGTGCAAACATCGGCAGACGATCTTTTCATCGCAGCATTCGCTCGCCAGGAATTCACAAGTTGTATCCATCGAAGCACCGTAACATGCTTGTTGAGACGGCATCTCAACAGAATCTTACGCTAGCGAATGGCGCATGTCAAGGATATGTGGCGAAAATTGCGTATTCGTATTCCGCTTGCGGCTTAGCGCTCGGAAATTCCCACGAGAGCGCTAAGCCGCAAGCGGCAGTTCCGCGGTCTCACTCCAGCGAGCGCCAATCATGGAACGGGTTGACGACCTTGCGGCTCGCTTCGTAGTGATGCAGCGTCATCCAGCTGAACGCACGCTGCACCGGGTTGGCCGGGTCGGGTTCGGGCAGCGTTTCACCGTCGGCCTCAGCGTAGATCGTGCGGACGACGTTGACCTTGTGCTTCGCCGGCGGTTCGAGATCGTACCCGCTGCCTCGCGTTTGTAGGAACCAGGTGTTGTCGCGAAAGCCCGCCAGGAAGCGTTCCGTGGCCTTGGCGACCAACTTCTTCTTGGCGGTCTCGTCCAGCGTTTCGTCCTTGCCGATCTTCGCGATCAACAGCTGCGTTTCGGACACATCGAAGCAGACCCAACCGTACGGCGGGATGAACGCTTCCAGCTTGCAATGCGACGGCGAAGGTTTTGGCGTCGGGTTGATGCCGTAGACCATGCGTGTCGGGTAGCCGAGGTTTCGGCTCAGCGCCGTGCACAGGCCGTGGTAGTCGCTGCAATGGCCGACCTTTTTGTCGAGCGCATGTACTGCGCTGGCCTGGAGCGAACATTCGACGTGACTGTATTTCATCGTCCGCTGTACCCAGTCGAAAATCTTGCCGAGATCTTGCGAGGCGTTCGTTCTCTCCGAGACGATCGATGTCGCAACCTTGGCGAAGCGTTCGTCGAGCGGAATCAACGGCTCGCCGCGTAGGTACGGCCCGAACGACGCGGGCCACTTGGCGATGGCTGGGACTTTGGCGGTATCAATGTTCCAGCGCACTTCGTGAGTCTTGATTGTGAACTGATGGCGCACCATCTGAGCGCCTTGTGGATTGTGAAATTCGAAATAGGCGAAGCGATTGCCATACAACGGCTCCATGCCGACCTTCGCTTCCAGCTTCATTGGGAACGTCGAGAACTTGCTACCGGTCACTTCCTGGATCGTATCCGACGGTGGGATCGGCATCCAAATCTTGAGCACCTTGCACTTGTACGGCGGCGTGACAACGGCCGACAAATCGACGTTGAAGCTGACCGGACTCGACTTCACGCCCTGGTATGGCAAGTTCGGATCGAGTTTCATTTGCCCATGCGCGAACGCCGGGACCGTCAGCAACAATGGGATTGCGTAGACGGGAAAACGAAACATGCGTGTGCCTCAAGAAAAAATGAAAGCCCAAGGGTGAGGTACTCCGAACCCTTGGGATGAGCGCCCAACATCCCAGAGGTTCGGGGTACCTCACCTCTGGGCTTCCGGCGGCGATCGCAATACGCCATCGTACAAACCGCCGCCGATCAATGCGCCGACTATCGGGGCGATGATATAGACGGTAAAGAACCCACGGCCATTCGGACCGGGAATCGCGATTTCGCCCCAGCCGGCGAGCCAGGCGAACACGCGTGGCCCAAAGTCGCGGGCCGGGTTGAAGCACGCTTGCGTAAGCGGCGCGAACACCGAGATCAGAATCGCCACGGTCAAGCCGATGAACAACGGCGCGATGCGTCCGCCAGGCCCAGCGGCGTTGCGTTCATCCGTGACGGCAAACACGACAAGCGCCAGGATCAACGTGCCCAGCACCTCGGCGAAAAACGCCGTCGCCTCGCTGACGAGGGCATAGTGCCTCTCGGCAGCGAGAGCGTCGGTTCGCCAGGTCGATTCCAAGCGGCCCGGATTCGGATAAAATTCGCCATAGCACATCGCGGTCATTTCGCTGCCGGGTTTGCCTCGTTCGACTTTGAGATCGAGCTCCTTGGCATCAAGGAACGGCCCAAAAAGCACGAACAGCGCCGCCGCCGCCAGCATCGCGCCAGCGAATTGGCTGACGATGTATGGCACGATAATCGCTTTGGGAAAACCGCGCCAACAGGCGAAGGCGAGCGTCATCGCCGGGTTGATGTGGGCGCCGGAGACATTGCCGACGGTGTAAATCGTGACCGCGATGGCGATACCCCAAACGATGGCGACCTGCCAAAGTCCGCTTTGAGCGCCGGTCAACACCGCCGCATGCACCGCGCCGCAGCCGAACAGTACCAACATAAAGGTGCCGAGCAATTCGCCGAAACAACGAATAGGCACGCAGCGCGATTCCATGAGGTTCCCTCGTCGATTGATATTCTTATGTTCGTTTGAACGTTTGACAAGATTTAGCATTCGTTTACGTTTAGCGCCCGCGGAAGCTCTCGGCGGTAAAGCATCTAATCGAGCGCTAAACGTAAACAATCAACGCTATTTCTTGCCAAGCTGCAGTCGGCAGCAGCCCAGTTCGAGCACGTCGTTCTCGGCGAGAACCTCAGCCGACAGCGAGTAGAACGCGAACTTGCCTTGCTTTTTGACCTCGACGAGAGCGGCGTGTTTCAAGGTTTGCAGATGGTGCGAGACATTGGCGATCTCTGCGTCGAGTACGTCCGCGATGGCGCCGACATGCATCGGGCCGAGCTGAAGACATTGGATAATCTTGAGCCGTTCGGGATCGCCGATCGCCTTGAGGCTGATGGCACACTTGGACGATTGCAGCTGGTCTTTCATGACGGTCTTCCAATCCAGGGGAGGGACTTTCGTCTATCTTACTGTTTCATTCCGTTGAGGTGTGTGAGATTGCCGCTTGCGGCTTAGCGCTCAGCAAGGCGCCATGCGAGCGCTAAGCCGCAAGCGGCAAAACGAAACCCGACGCCGTATCGCCTGCAGGCCATATAACGAACTCCGCGAGACATCTGCTTTCCAACATGCACAAGGAGCGAACATGAAGCGAATATCGGTTCTTTTGATGGCATTATCTTTCATCCCCGTCGGCAACGTTGCGGCTGGCGACAAGCTGCCCAAGCCGATGGTGACCGGGCTGAAGACGCCCGAATCGGTCGTTGTCGGCTCGGACGGACGGATCTACGTCACCGAGATCGGCGAGTTCGGCAAAGACGGCGATGGCCGCGTCGTCGTCATTGATAAAGGTAAAATCGTGCCGTTCGCGAGCGGGCTGGACGACCCCAAGGGCATCGTGCGTTGGTTGAATTTCCTTTTCGTCGCCGACAACAAGCGCGTCGTGAAGATTGACATGAAGGGCAAAGTCGAAGTCATCGCCGCCGAGAAGGCGTTCCCTGTCGCACCGTTGTTTCTCAACGACATCGCCGTTGATGAGGAAGGCACGCTTTACGTCTCCGATTCCGGCGATCTCAAAGGCAACGCCGGCGGCGTCTTTCGCATCCCGCAGAAGGGCAAGATCACCGTCGTCACGGATGGCAAACGCAATCCCGCCATCAAAACGCCCAATGGACTGTTGCTTGACGGCAAGTCGTTTCTGCTCGCGCTCGATTTTACGTCCGGCGAATTGCTGCGAGTCAAGATCGCCGACGGTTCAAGCACCAAAGTCGCCGACGGGTTCGACGGCGGCGACGGCCTGGCCTGGGACCATTTCGGCAAGCTGTTCATCACGAGTTGGAAGACCGGCAAGGCCTGGGTCATCGCTCGTCCCGGCGACGCCCCGAAGCTGCTCGACGAACGCTTCGAGTCCGCCGCCGACCTGTGTCTCGATCCGACCGGCAAATTCATGCTGATTCCCGACATGAAAGCCGGCACGCTGACCGCCATTCCCGCGAAGGTTCCCGGCGAGGTGCTCGACCTCAGCCCGCTGCCGTTGAAGACGGTCGTCGCGTTTCCCGACTTGAAATATACCGGTTGGTCCGCCGAGACGCCGCAGGGCAAACTCATGCCACAACGCCCGATTGCGTTGACCCACGCCGGCGACGGCTCAAACCGTATCTTCCTCGCCACCCAGCACGGCGTCATCCACGCCTTCGCGAACGATCCGAAAGTGAAGACCACCGAAATCTTCCTTGACATCGAAAAGAAAGTCGTCTATGAGGACAAACAAAACGAAGAAGGCTTGCTCGGTTTGGCGTTCCATCCGAACTACAAAAAGAACGGCGAGTTCTTCGTCCTGTACACGATCAAGGGCGTTAAGCAAACGAACGTCCTGTCCCGCTTCAAGGTCAGCAAGGACAACCCGAACAAAGCCGATCCGGCCTCCGAGGAAGAGCTGCTCCGCATCACCCGCCCGTACTGGAATCACGACGGCGGTACGATCTGCTTCGGACCCGACGGTTACCTCTACATGGCCGTCGGTGACGGCGGCGCTGCCAATGATCCGCACCGCAACGGCCAAAACCTCAAAACGATGCTCGGCAAAGTCCTCCGCCTCGACGTCGATCGCAAAGACGCCGGCAAGGCTTACGCCATCCCCAAGGACAATCCATTCGTCGGCGACGACAAAGCGCTGCCCGAAATCTACGCCTATGGCTTCCGCAACATCTGGCGTATGGCCTTCGACCGCAAGACCGGCCAGCTCTGGGCCGGCGATGTAGGGCAAAACCTGTACGAAGAAATAAATATCGTCAAGAAAGGCGGCAACTACGGCTGGAGCATCCGCGAAGGCCTGCATCCCTTCAGCATCGACGGCGTCGGGCCTCGCAAGGATCTCATCGAGCCGATCTGGGAGTACCACCATGACATCGGTAAATCGATCACCGGGGGCCTCGTCTATCGCGGCAAGGCCCTGCCCGAACTCGATGGCATGTACGTCTATGCCGACTACATCACCGGCAGCATTTGGGCCTTGAAGTACGACGACGCCCAACAGCGCGTCGTCGCCAATCGCCGAATCCAGGGAGCGAGCAACATCATCCTCAGCTTCGGCGACGACGAACAAGGCGAAGCCTATTTCCTGACCGTGACGACGACGGGAAAGGGAATCCTCAAGTTCGCGCGATGAGGAATAGTGGATTCCCTAAGCCCAGAGGTAAGGTACTCCGAACCTCTGGGAGCCCAAGGGTTCGGAGTACCTCACCCTTGGGCTTGCATTCAGATTCGCTCAATCATTTGCCGACGTAATATCGGTCGAACTGGGTTGCGACCATTTCGGCGCCGGCGGGAGATCGTCATCGTTGTCGAAATCGTGTAGCCGGTCCAGCGGCGATTCCAACTCTGGAAACACTTGGCGGTAGGCGGCCATCGACATCGCCATACTGAGCGGCAGAAAAAAAAAGACGCCGACATAGCACGCCAGTAAACTGAGCAAGCTGAGAAACATGACCAGAATCACCAACGCCAGCACGCCGAAAAAGTTACCCAGGAACGCGCGGACACTGAGTACGACCGCGTCCCACCCGGATAGCTCACGGTCCACGATCAAGGGAAACACGAAGAGAAAGACAGCGTGAAGCACCGTCGAGGTAACCAGGATCGATACGTACATGATGGCAAAGAGGCTCATCATGTAGTAACCAAACGCATCGCCGGGAGGACCGCCACCACGTTGTTGTGGCCCAAAGGCGGCGATGCCCGCAAACATTCCAAAAAAGAAGAGGATGTATGTCGCAACCAATATCACAATCATCGGCACCATGATAAACAGCGCCGCCACGAAGCTGGGTAAGAAATAATCGAACCCCTTGAACAACATGCCGAAATCGATGGGCAAGCCACGCTCCGCTCGCAATAAACACAAGTGGATGCCGCACATCATTGGACCCATGAGGATACCCATCGGCCCCATGCCCGCGATCAGCGAGCCGACAAAGCAGATGCCGAGAAACAGCCAATAGTTCGGCTTGATGAGCCGCCAGCCTTCGCGCAAGCAAACCATCGGTTGCACGGCGCGTCGGCGGAATTCGGTTCGTTCGTGGTCCATGAGGTCTCGATTTTTTTCGTTTGCGTAACGTATTCTTCTTGTTAGCCGGACGCGCAAGCGACGGTGCCGCGCCCCGTCGCTTGCGCGTCCGGCTAACTTCATAGTAGCGGGATCGGCGAGGAAGCGGTAGAATCAACAATGCCACCATTAGCCATGCCCCTTGGAAACCATCGCATGAAAAAACGCTACTCGATGAACGCGGGCCGAACGACCAAGCAAGGCCAGCACATCAACATCGGCAAGGACGGAGCCGAGTATATCGCGATTGTGACGACGATCACGATGAATGCCGATGATATGAAAGCGGAAGGCATCGCGAACAACACGCAGGTGCGGGTCCGCTCGGAGATGGGCGAAGCAGTGTTCCTGTGCAAGGAAGGCAAGTTGCCCGCCGGCATGATCTTCGTGCCGTACGGCCCGCCCACTTGTAAACTCATGGGCCAAACGACGGACGGCACGGGCATGCCGACGTCGAAGGGCTGGGAAGTCGAAGTCGAGCCGATTGTTTGATTTCTCGGCTTGCCGTTTAGCGCTCGCAGGTCGCCGCGCGAGCGCTAAACAATTAACGAAATATGGAGACTCACATGACGACGACGCACGATCCCCAAACCCCAGACAACCCGACCGCGCTGACCGACACCGTCGGCACCGGACCGGCATCCGCCTGGGAAGAGATCGCCCCCGGCCGATTCATGCCGCGCCGAGTGCGCGGCAGCTGCCAGGGCCGAGCGCTGGGCTGAACATTCTTTGTGCCGCCCGGTTCGGGCGGGAGTGAAATAAGAAAGGATGAAAGATGACGGCATACCAGCCGAGGCGCCCAACGATCGAAATCGTCGACCGCCAAATGGCCGCCATCCTGCGCGAAAAAACAGAAGCGGAGCGGCTACAGATTGCGTGGGGTATGTGGCATTTCGCACGGGAGATGATCGAGAATACACTTCGTGCCGAAAGAGTCGACTGGTCCAATGCCGAAATCCAACATGAGACCGCCCGGAGGCTTTCCAATGGGTCCTGGTGATCTGTTACGCCACACCGTCGGCGTACTGGAACGGCTTGAAATCCCTTATTTCATTACGGGGTCCACTGCATCCATCGCCTACGGCGAACCGCGATTCACTAACGATCTTGATATTGTTATCGACCTGAGTATGGAAAAAGTTCCCGCGTTCTGCGCCGGCTTTCCCAGTTCGGAGTTTTATCTCAGCGACCAAGCCGTTCAGGAGTCGGTTAAGGCTCGGCACCAGTTCAATGTGCTGAATCCAGGGTCCGGATGGAAAATCGACTTCATCCTGCTGACCGATTCGGAGTTTGATCGAGGAAGGATTCAGCGTACTCGAAAACGTCCAACCGTTTCGGATGTCGCCGCGACTTTCGCCTCGCCAGAAGACGTCATCATCAAGAAGATGCTCTACTACCGCGAAGGCGGCTCGGAAAAACACCTGCGCGACATCGCCGGCGTGGTCCGCATTCAAGGTGACAAGCTCGATATTGGCTACATCGAATCATGGACTACACGGTTTGGCCTGAGTGATATTTGGCAATTGATTCGCGAGGCTGAGAAAGCAACGTGAACGAGTTCATCGGATTCCATTTACACTCTCTGATTCATCCCTCCTCCTTCTGAGTTTATTATGACCCTTACCATCGTCAAAAACGCCACCTGCACTTTCTGCGGCTGTGTCTGCGATGACATCGAACTGCATGCCGACGGCGTGCGCATCACCGAGACGAAGCGCGCGTGCAGCCTCGGCGAAAGCTGGTTCAAGAACCACACCGCCGAACGGCTCTATCCCGACGCGCTGATCGACGGCCATCCCGCGACGGTGGACGACGCTATCGAGGCCGCCGCCGACTACCTGCTCGATGCGCATATGCCGCTCGTGTATGGCCTGAGCAACGTCACCTGCGAAGCCCAGCGCGAGGCGGTGCACCTTACCGAACTGATCGGAGGCGTGGTTGACAGCCACACCTCCCTCTGACATGGGCCAACCGAAATCGCCGCCCAGTTGGGCGGAAAAGTCACCTGCACGCTTGGCGAAGTCAAGAACCGCGCCGACTTCATGATCTATTGGGGCGGGAACCCGGCTGAATGCCATCCACGCCACTTCACCAAATACTCGCTCACGCAAAAAGGCAAGTTCACGCCCAATGGGCGTAAGGACCGCACCATGGTCCTCGTCGATATCCGCGAAACGCCCAGCGGCAAAGCGGCCGACGTGTTCCTGCAAGTCCGCCCGGGCAAGGACTTTGAAGTCATCACCGCATTGCGAGCGCTCGTCAAGAATCAGCCGATCCACCCCGAAGCGATTGCCGACACCGGATTGACGCTCGAACAGCTTAACGACCTCGTCAAAATGATGAAGGAAGCACGTTTCGGCGTCATCTTCTTCGGCATGGGTTTGTCGATGACCCGTGGCAAGCACATGAACTCCGCGGCGATTCTCATGCTCGCCGCCGAGATGAACGCCTTTACCAAGTTCGTCGCCATGCCGATGCGCGGGCATGGCAACGTCACCGGCGCCGACGTCGTCCTGCGCTATACCACGGGCTACCCGTTCGGCGTCAATTTGTGCCGAGGCTATCCGCGCTTCAACCCCGGCGAGTTCTCGACGGTCGATCTGCTCGTACGTGGCGACATCGACGCCTGCCTGGTGCTCGGCGCTGACCCCGGCGCGACGATGCCCCAGCCAGCGATCGACCACTTGGCGAAAGTCCCGACCATCGTGCTCGATCCGAAGGTCACGCACACCAGCCGACTCGCCCGCGTGCACATCACCACCGCCGTGACCGGCGTCAGCGCAGGCGGCACGGCCTACCGCATGGACGAAATCCCGCTACCTCTGCGCCCCGCTCTGAAGTCGCCGTACCCGACGGATGAGGACGTCGTCCGCCGCATCAAGGAAGCCGTGAAGCGCCGCCCCGCCTGGCTGCCGATGTCGAAGGAGACGGTGATTGTGTGAGGTGATTGCTTACTACTTTTTCATTACCACGCGCTTGCCGCCCGGCAGCGGACGCCAGATGATGGCCATGTAGCGGCTATACGGGTCCACGGCGACGATTTGAAAGATGACGAAGAAATCGTTGCCCTTGTCGTCGCGCACGCGCTGCAGAAATATTTCGCCCTCCACCGCATTGATCTCGCCGCCGGGAACGATGCCTGGATGATCGACGGTGATCTTCGATGGGTCCGGATTCACCGCGAAATCGGCTTTCGTCACGCGGATGAGGAAACCGGGATTGGCGAAATCCGATCCAATTTCGTTCGCTATGAAAGATCACTACTGTCCCGTTAAGAGTTCGCGGTCCAGCTGCAACTCTTTGCGGGTTTTTATCATATGACTCGTTCTGATCCTGATCGATTTCAACTTCGCTTGCCGGAATTCCGTAGACTTTTCCAAAAAAACCTGGAAAGGTCTTGGCGATGAACTCTGGCAAGCATTTTTCGAGTGAAATATGTGGATTCGGTCACAGGCAAATGTTTGGTTTTTCTCACCAACAGCTTTGAACTCGCCGCTCTGACAATCGCAAAACTATACAAGTGCCGATGGCAGTTGGCATTATTCTTTAAATGGATCAAGCAAGACGCCACCCTCAAAAGTCGATTGCCGAGGCTGAAGCGTAAGCGAGGCGGCCTGAATGCCTCGCTTACGCTTCAGCCTCCGACGGAAATTCGACTTTTGATGGGCGCGTCAAGCAGTATCTGCGAATCAAAACATTTTTCGGCACGTCGGTGGCATCAAACTTGCCTTCCGCCTGAAGAATGCGGAGATAGGTTTTGATCTCAGCCAGCACCCTGGTGCCAACCGTTCCACCCGCTGCCAGCGCCACCTGTTGCGTCGGATTGTGCTCGTATAGCGCATATTAGGAAGCTGGTAAATCCACAAATACCCCAACCGGCGTTTAGTACGACAGCGCTACATCGTATCCTGTAGCTGAATTCGTGAGAATTCGGCCTTCCCTCGTTTGCCCAAGTCGTCCGAATTCTCACGAATTCGGCTACAATGCGGGCCAAATTCTCGATCTAGCGCTGTCGTATTAGAATGCCCATGTCGTTCAAAGGCATGTTCAAAACCCTCCCTGAAAAGCAGACCAGATAGCGGAAATACCACGTCAGAACCCTTGAAAAACAACCTACGGCCTAACCGGCGCCCGCGCGGCATCAGTAACGCATTACAAGCGTCCTGCACCCTCTGGGTCAACTCGAAGAGCAAGTCGGTTTTCCATTTGGCCATCATCACAAACAGATAGATACGAAAGGGCTTGCACAGTATACGATTTACCATCGCGGCTGTAACCGCGCTTCGCGAAGTCCTCCGGCCCGGCGCCTTTGAAGTAGGCGCTCGTGATGTCGAACAGCACAAGGTCCGGCTTCAGGCGGAACAGGTCGCGCAGGTGATGGTACAGCGCAAGTTCGATTTTGTCCGTGGCGCGAATCAACACGTCAAGCGTGCGATACCACGCTCCGAGTTGCTTGGAATGCACCTGCACGCGGCTCATCTACAGCGTAAAGCAGAAACTTCAAGAAAGCGAAGGGATGTTCGGCAGATGATTCGTCGTTGAGTTTTGGCCGAGATGCGCTGGCCAGCACAGGAAATTGAATGATCCATGATTCTCGTCAGCCAATTTATTTGTTGAAAGACGGCAGATACGGCCTATAATCTACCTGTAGCACTTATAGCAAAGCGCGTATTTCTACTACGACAGCGCTACTTGATCTCTATCTTGGTATACAACAAGGAAGTTCGGCAAGGTTGATTCCGAGTCCAATGATTCGCTGATGGCGGGTCACGGTATGGCAACGGCGAGCGGTGGCGTTCTGGTGTTGGTCCTGGAGCAGCTTC
>SIAQ01000125.1 GCA_009697105.1 Gemmataceae bacterium
TGTAGAGGATCGGTGGTGTGTCCAGTGCGGACGGCATCTTCACACCTGCGGTCATCGATGTCGTCGAATAATTACTTTGGATGGACCTCGGACTTTGATGTGCGAGCTGGCGCACTGCCCGAATCCTGCCTGTGTGATGCATCGCCACGTAATTAATCCGGAACGCGAATTGACGCTGGCGATGCCGTACCGGCTCATCGGTTGGGACGTTTTCTGTTGGCTCGGTCATCGGCGTTTCGCTCGCCACTGGTCAGTGCCGCAACTTTGGCTGGAGTTGCTGGACAGCTATTGGCGATGTACGGCAGTCGTTGCGGCGAAACGGTCGGCGCAAAAAGGGGGTACGCGGAGCCATTGCTCGAGCGTTTGATCGATTACATCGACAACGGAAAAAGTTTGATAACCAAGCGGGTGATTTAATATATAAGGGGGGCTAACTACCTTATATAAGGAAGATCTGCGGAGACCGCGCTGAACGAATCCTAACACAGGCCGAGGACGATACGCAAAGTCAGTTGTGAAAGATTTTGTTTAGCCGCGACGCGCCAGCGGAGCGCGGGATAAAGCTCGCGCTCCGCTGGCGCGTCGCGGCTAAACCAAGTTGGATGTTGTTGGATGTTGTTCATGCAAAAGGGATGAGCAACATGAGCAACATCCAAACGATACAGTCTCCCCGACGAAAGGAGACACATACAAGCGATCCTTCGGTCGTCGGTGAGCGGACGGTCGTAGAGATGTTGCATCGCGGCGGCACCGGCGTGTCCTTCATCGGCGGCGCTAATCGAATACAACCTGACCCTTGATGATGGCGTCCTATTTGTGCAAGGTATTCTTACATGGCTCGTTATCCCAGAATCTCTTCCACCACATTCCCGTGCACGTCCGTCAAGCGATGATTGCGGCCCTGATAGCGATACGTCAACCGGCGATGATCGATGCCCAGGCAGTGCAGCATCGTGGCGTGCAGGTCATGGACGTGCACCGGGTTCTCGTCGATGTTGTACGAGAAGTCGTCGGTCTGCCCGAAGCTGAAGCCAGGCTTCACACCGCCGCCCGAAAGCCAATAGGTGAAACAGCGCGGGTGATGGTCGCGGCCGTAGTTGTCGTGCGTTAGCGTGCCCTGGCAGTAGACGGTTCGGCCGAACTCGCCGCCCCAAATGACGAGCGTATCGTCGAGCAAGCCGCGCATCTTCAGGTCTTTGATAAGCGCCGCCGATGCTTGGTCGGTGTCGCGTGCCTGGCCGGTGATTTGGCGAGGCAGATTGGCGTGTTGATCCCAGCCGCGGTGAAAGAGTTGCACGAAGCGAACGCCGCGTTCGGACAGCCGGCGTGCGAGCAAACAGTTGTGGGCGTAGCTGCCGGGCGTGCGGACTTCGGGACCGTACATGTCGAGCACATGGCGTGGCTCGCGCGAGATGTCGGTGAGTTCGGGGACGGCGGTTTGCATGCGAAACGCGAGTTCGTACTGAGCGATGCGCGTGCGGATTTCGGGATCGCCGGATTGCTCGAGCCGAAGCTGATTGAGCCGAGCGAGATCGTCGAGCATGCGTCGGCGGGTCGCGGGATCGATGCCCTCGGGATTGGAGAGAAACAGCACAGGGTCGCCGGTCGAGCGGAACTTGACGCCCTGATACTGCGACGGCAGAAACCCGCTGCCCCACAGGCGGTCATAGAGCGGCTGGTCGGCGGGGTTGCCCGAACCTTGCGAGATCATGACGACAAACGCCGGCAGATCGCGGTTCTCGCTACCCAGGCCATACGACAACCAGGCGCCCATGCTCGGCCTACCCGCGAGTTGGGCGCCGCTTTGCAAGAACGTAATGGCGGGGTCGTGGTTGATCGCCTCGGTGTGCATCGACTTGATGAAGCAGAGATCGTCCGCGACACTCGCAACGTGAGGCATCAATTCGCTGATCGTTGTGCCAGATCGGCCATGTCGGGCAAAGCGATACA
This sequence comes from Gemmataceae bacterium, assembly GCA_009697105.1. Taxonomy (GTDB): domain Bacteria; phylum Planctomycetota; class Planctomycetia; order Gemmatales; family Gemmataceae; genus SIAQ01. The sequence goes on from SIAQ01000125.1 coordinate 1,951, forward strand.
TCGACGGCGCGATTGGGAAGCGGTCCTGCGTTGCCGTCATGCCTGTCAGACGCTGGCCCCGACGAACCGAATCAGGCAGATCTTGGCCGAACATCGAACGCAGGCGCGGTTTGTGGTCGAACAGGTCCATCTGCGACGGAGCGCCGGACTGAAACAGATAGATGACGCGCTTCGCTTTTGGCGTAAAGTGTGGCACGCTCGGCTGTTCGCCCTGACCGTGGGCGTCGCCGTCGAGCAATCCCGCCAGCGCCGCCGCCCCGAGGCCGACGCCTGAACGTTGCAGAAAATAGCGGCGTGTTTGGAGTTCGTGGTAATCAAGGATTGGCGATGGCATACTCGTGTCTCACGTCGGTCGGTGAATGGATCCCAAAGTTGATCCTATCACGCGCATGCCGAATTGAAAACGACGAAATTGCGAATCGTTGGTCCGAATCTGTAAATTTGCAACTAATGAATTAATCATCCGCGAGCAAGCGTGCCCACTTTGCTTTTTGCTGGGCCGCTTTTTCTGGCAGCGGTGTTGATCTCGCCGGTTCGGTTTTTTTGTTAGCCACGTCTTTTTTCTTATCCGGGATACTGATCGTCTTGCCGTCACCGCCGTAGCTCATGATGGCCGTTTGCAGCTTCATGTCGTCGTCAAGCGTTCGCGTCGGCTTGATGTTTAGCTGCTGCAACACGCCGTGGTATGCACGCACGGCTTCCTCGGGACCGATCTCGCCCTCGGCAATCCAGCGTAGGAACCGCACGAAGGCAAGTTGGTTCTCAGCATTATTAATCTTTCGCCCATACAGCGCGACGCGGGCGCCGTATTTGCGTGCCTCGCTAAGCAGCTTGAAAGCGTCATAGGTCGTGCCCGCGGAACCGCCGAGGATGCCGACGACGAGGTGCGGATCATAGCGGACGAGGTCTTCCATCGCCTTCGGGCCGTGGTAGACGATCTTCAGAAAAATCGGCCTGCCCTTCGCGGTGACGCCGGCCAACGTACGTACGATGGCATCGTTGATGAAGTCGCCGAGCTTGGCGGGATCGACCGATTCGGGGCAATTCGGATCGAACACTTCGAGGAAATGACGAAAGCCTTTGCGCTCGGCTTCGATGCGAAATTCCTTGTAGCGTTCGAGTGCTTCACGATCGATGACGTTGTCGTTTTGGAACGTGATGCTGTAAAGCCCGAGGTTGGCGCCAAGATGACGTTCGTTCGGCTCACAATCGAGATGGCCGCACTGAATGTGATCGAGCGTCGCGGTGCGAAAGGGCAGGGCGGGTTGCGTCGGGCTGCGGCCTCCGCGCATGACATGCACATCGGTCGTGTCGTTGCCTCGGGCTGCGGGCGTGACGTGACTCTGGTCGAAGATGCGTTTCTGGATGTTGAGGATTTCGTTGGTGTGAGCCGACATCAGCATGATATCGACGAGCCCCTGTTGTACGATCTGCTCGATCTGCTCGCGATATTCTTGCAGCGTGCGATAGCGCAGCTCGGCGGTGTGCGATTCGGGCGATTTGCCGGTCGCGCCAAGGCCAAGGGCCATGTCAGCATCCTTGGCGTCGGCGAGGATAAAATCCTTGGCGCTGCTCGGATTGGCGTGGATGCGGGACAGCTTTTCGTTGAGAGACTTAGTCATCAATTAGACCAAATGCAATGAGGAATAAGGAACGAGGAATTATCCGAGGCACTTTCAGCTTCTTTGTTGGTCGCTCGGCCTTTCGCCGTTGCCAGCGATTTGCCGAGGATTGCTGAGATTTCGTTTGATTCTTGCAAGATACAGTCAATTAGGTCTGGCTTGACGAGGTTCGTTTTCTGCACGAGCCTTAACCAATACCAGGACTCACGAGCTTCCTTTCAAGCGATACCAAGTTTATGATTAAAATCGGCTTTGCTCTCGGCACCACGAGCTTCCTCGTAGTTCGCGCCGACTGCCGTCCCGCTGCGCAGCAGTTGGCCAGCGATATGCCGCCCCACGGCACTCCTGGGCAATGCCGAAACGAGTCGAATGATCCGCGCCGCGAAATCCAGAAAGCGCTCGGATAGATCGTCGCCTTTCATCGTATCCTCCTAAATTCCTAATTCCTCGTTCCTCATTCCTCATTTCTTCCCTGCCCACGCCGCACGCGGTATAGCTCGTTCTCCGGTCTTCGACTGGCCGATTGCCGGCGAAGGCGAAGAACTGGAGAGCCGCGCTTCCACCTGCGCGATCGTGTCGTGCAGAATGCGAGCCGAGGCTTGCAAGCCGAGGCGTTCTTTGGGCGTCAGGGCGAGTTCGATTTGTTTGCGGACGCCGCCGCAACCGACTTCAGTCGGGACGGAGAGGCAGACATCATTGATACCGTACGGGCCGTTGATGAGTGTGCTGACCGGCAGGATGCGTCGATTGTCGAGCGCGATGGCGTGCACGACTTCGCGAATCGACAGCCCGACAGCGAACCCGGCGCCGCCTTTCAGCTTGATGACTTGCGCACCCGAGCCTTTGGTGGCTTCAAAGATTTCCTTGGCCATGCTCGCATCAAAGCCAGGCCATTGTTCCATCGGCAAACCGTTGATCGTCGCGCTCGACCAGATCGGCGTCATGCTGTCGCCATGCTCACCGAGGATCATCGCGTTGACCTGCGTAGCCGGCACTTGCAAGCGTTTGGCGAGAATACTGCGAAAGCGCGTCGTGTCGAGCACGGTACCCAAACCGATAACGCGCTGCCAGGCGAGGCCGAGCTTTTTCACCGCGAGATAGGTGAGCACATCGACCGGATTGCTGACGACGACGACATAGGTGTTTTCATTTACACCCGCCGATTTCATCTGTGTCAAGATGCCGGTGAAGAGATCGACGTTGCGAGTGATGAGATCGAGTCGGCTCTCATCCGGTTTGCGGCGTAACCCCGCCGTGATGACGACGATTTGGCTGCTGGCGACATCGCTCATGTCGCCAGTATAGATGCGTTGGTCGGCGACGAGGCTGGCGCCGTGCAGGAGGTCAAGCGCCTCGCCTTGCGCCTTCTCGGCATTCGCGTCGATCAAGCAAATGCTGCTGACGACGCCGCCGCATTGTAGCGCGAACGCCGTCGAGCTGCCGACCAATCCACCACCGCCGATGATGCTGACTTTCATGAGGAGAGCCTTTATTCTTTGGTCCAGTCTTCGACCTTCAAGCCTGGAATCTGTTTGAAGTCGCTAAGATTTCTTGTCACAAGTGTTGCGTGATTGGTAATCGCAATCGCCGCGATTTTCAGATCGCTACGTTTAATTCGCCGATGTTTCTTTCGCAGTTCCTGAAAACGTATCGCCGCCGTTTCGTCAAAATCCAAGAGCGGGACGTTGCGATATAGGTTTAACTGCTGATGAAGGCGACGATAACATTCGATAAGGTCCGACATCTTATCTTTCTGCCGAATGGAATCGATCCAACCTCCGAGTTGTTCCTCGTAGTTGACAATTGTCGAAACCAATTCGCCGTTCGGCACCTTTGCCATGCGAGCTTCGAGTATACTCGCAGTTGCCCCCTTCCAGAGCATCAAACTGAGAATGTCCGAATCAAGAACGAACATTATTTGGGCCTCCGCTTTTTCTTGCGCGGGGCGAGCTCTTTACCTTCTCGTCGTGCCTGGGCGAGGTTCATGGCTTCCTCGAAATACGGGTCGTCTTGGAATGCTCCAAACCACTCTTTCCACCAAGGTTCGCCTGTGTCGTGCTTGCCGTTCGTTACTTTCAGCTTCGTCAACTCAGCCTCCAAGGCGTCGAGGCGTTGTTCGATTTTCTTGATAGCGGTCATGTGGGTCACCTCCTTTTTTTGCTCATTATATCACGCCTTCGACTCCGACAAAGCCGCCATCACTTTCTCGGTGACGATGCGGACCAGCTCCTCCATGTCCTTCACCTTGACCTCGGCTTTCGGCGTCGGGTTCGCGCACGTCGTGGTGCAGCCGCGATTCGAGGCGTCGTCGTCGGTGTAGCTCGTCGGCTCTTGGCCTTGACGCAGGAAGGCGTAGGGTTCCGGCACGAAGTCGCCGTAGCCGTTCTCGAAGATGCTCGGTCCACACACTTCGCAGTCTTTGATGTGCAGGCGCGGATCGTCAATCTTGATGCGCTTCTTGAACTCCATCAACTCCTGCGTGTGTTCTTCGCTGAAGTAGTTCACTCGGCCCAGTTGCTTGGCGATCAACAAGATTTTGCAGTAGGCATCGATGATTTCGGTGTTGAAGTACGCAAGTTCAACGGTCGTGCCCCACGACACCGTGCCGTGATTCGCGAGTAGGATCGTGTTGCAATCCTTCACGTAGGGGATGATCGTATTGGGCAGACGCTGATCGCCCGGCGTGGCGTATTTCGCGATCGGGACTTCGCCGAGGAACACCTCGACTTCGGGCAGCACGCACTTCGGGATCGGCTCATGCGCAACTGCAAATGCCGTCGCATACGGCGGATGGCAGTGCACGACGGCGTTGATGTCGGGCCGATTCTTGTAGACGGCGAGATGCAGCAGCACTTCGCTCGTACGCTTGCGAGAGCCGGAAATCTGCTTGCCGTCGTAATCGACTTTGCAGATGTCATCGGGCTTGAGGAAGCCTTTCGACACCATCGTCGGCGTGCAGAGAATTTCCTTATCGTTGAGGCGATAGGTAATATTACCGTCATTGGCAGCGGCGAAGCCCTTGGCGTACAGCCGTCGGCCGATGTCGCAGATTTGTTCTTTGATCTTGAATTCGCTGACGTTCATGGTGTTTTTCCATTCAAGCCCAGGGGTGAGGTACTCCGAACCCCTGGGATGAAGTTTCGTATCCCAGGGGTTCAGAGTACCTCACCCGCTGGGCTTGATTGTTATCTCACTTCGATCGCGTCCAAAATACACGCGTTATACGCATCCAACGGCTTCTTCACGGGGAAGAACGGCACCGCTGCCTCAACGCCTTCACTGACACCGATGCGCTGGCCTTGGCCGGCGCCGAATTCATCAAGGATGACGAGGTCCTCGCCGTCCGGTCCCGTGCCTTCGCGCAGCGCTTTCAAACTGAACGGCATGCCGATGATCCAGCGGTAGCCCGCGATCAAAGGATGGCAGCGTGACAGCGTGACCGTGCCAATGACTTCAGCGATGCGCATGGCCGTCTAGCTCCTGGAGCGATGTCGCGATTTCCGCCGGGCATTGTAGGCCGCTGCTCGCGATGGTTCGCAACATCTGTTTCAACTCGAAGAACGTACGTCCCTGCGTCGCGATGGCGAATAGGTTTGGGCCGAGCAATTTCTTGACACCCTTGATGTTCGCCACGCTTTCCACGGATACCGCCCGGACGCCCGACAGCTTATTTGCTAGGCAGCAGATCAGGCCCGGTTCGGCGACCACGGCAACGCCGCCGACGTTCGACGCCACGAGCATCTCGGCGAAGGCGATGATCCACGGCTGCTGCTTGATCTCATATGCCGTCAGCAGGATGCCATCTTGCGCCAATCCAGCAATGGATGCGGAAAACATCGTATCGTGTTTTTCCTGAACGTAAAACCACGTAACGGCGCCACTTCCCAAAGGTTCGGAGCACCTCACCCCAGGGCTTACCTGCGAGCTGATGCGTACACCCTTCGCCTTCAATTCGTCCATCGCCAGCGGCGTGATAATCGTGCGAGGCAACAGTTGCAACTCACGCTGATTCGTCAGGTGCCGGCGCAGATCGTCCGCGCTCAGCACTTTCTTGGGCCAGCACAATACACTTCCAGGTTCCGTCAGCGTCTTGCTCATCAGTCGCATATTCCCATGACAAACCAGCGTACCGGCGAATTCTTCTGCCCCATCAAACTGCGTGTCCCGGCTCCGTCATTGCAGATCAAAACGCGGTCATTCAGACCGGCCCCCAGATTATCGATCACTAACTGCGGCTCACCGTCAGGCTCATCGTTCACCGCCAACGGCTGCGCAATCAGCAACTTCCACCCGACCATACTGGGATGCTTCACCGTCGCCGTCGCATGGCCTACGATTGTCGCTAGTTGCATGGGAGCACTCCCAAGCTATCAGCTATCAGCTTTTAGCCATGCAACACCGCATTGGCTGATAGCTGATAGCTGATAGCTGACAGCTTTTTCCTAAATCACCCGCATCGACCCAAAGGTACACGACCGGCGGACGCGCGTGAACGTCAACGGTGTCGTTACGCCTTCGCCGGTCGGGGTGGCGATGGAAAAGCTCAGGTACGCTTCGCCGAGGCCCGCGGTGCAAGGGCCGTTCTGCACGAAGATCGTCACGTCCATCAGTCGGCCCATCTTGGTTATCGTGTCCACGTTGCGCGAATGGATGATGGCGGTGTGCTTGTAGCCGTGCTCGTATTTGTGCGCCAGCGCGATGGCGGTGTCGGCGTCTTTGCAGCGGACGAACGGCACAAACGGCATCATCTGCTCATGATCGACGAACGGGCTGAATTCGTCGGTCTCGCCGAACAACAGCTCGGTGTCGGCGGGCACGCTCACGCCGGCGTGTTTCGCAAGCACGGCGGCGTCCTGGCCGATCAGGTCTTTGTTGACGACTTGCTTGCCACCTTCCGCCGATACGAATGCCGCCTTGGTCAACGCTTCGATCTGTTTGGCGTCGAGTTTCACGGCCTTGTGGCGCGTCATCGCTTCCATCATTTCGTCGAACACCGAGGCGACGACGAAGACTTCCTTCTCGGCAATGCACAGCAGATTGTTGTCATACGCGGCGCCATAGATGATCGATTTGGCGGCGTTGTCGAGATCGGCGGTTTCATCGACGACGACGGGCGGATTACCAGGCCCAGCGACGATCGCACGCTTCGGGCTACGCAGGGCCGCGCGACCTACAGCGGGGCCGCCCGTGACGCAAAGCAGTCGGACGTCGCGGTGATCGAAGATGGCCTGGGCCGTTTCGAGCGTCGGCTTGCCGATGATGGTGATGAGATTGTCGATGTCAATCGCTTTGTGAATCGCCTGGTTGAAAAGCTGCACACCATGACAGGCGACGCGCACGCCGGACGGATGCGGATTGCAGACGATGGCGTTGCCCGCGGCGATCATGCTGATGGCGTTGTTAGCGAGCGTTGGCAGCGAATGCGTGACTGGCGTGATCGTGCCGACGATGCCGAACGGCGCGTACTCTTCGAGTGTGACGCTGCCGCCGTTGCCCGAACCGCCGAAGGCCCCGGTGCGGAGATACTCGACGCCCGGCGACTTTTCGCCGGCGGTGACGAGCTTCTCGACCTTGTGCTTGAGCCGACCGATCTTGGTCTCTTCCATCTCTTCGAGGCCCAGTGCTTCGGCCTTCTCGATGCAGATTTTGCGAATGCAATCGGTCGCCTTCTTGCGGCCATCGATGCCGAGCGCTTCGAGTTGCTTTTGTGCTTTGCCCGCGGCGGCGACGGCGTCGTTGACGTTGTCGAATACGCCGGACGCGCTAGACGAAGTAGCCGCGACAACGGGCTTACCCTTCATGTTGTTGAGGACTTCGAAGACAACGCTGCGAACGAGTTCGTCGGTGACTTGGAGCATGTGGTTATTCCTAAGTAAGCCCAGGGGTGAGGTACTCCGAACCCCTGGGATCGGCGGTTGCAGTTTCAATCAAGCCCATGGGTGAGGTACTCCGAACCCCTGGGATTTGAACCCTTATCCCAGGGGTTCGGAGTACCTCACCCATGGGCTTGATCCTGTTTTTCTTCCTTCTGAAAGTCCCATATCCATGCATCCTCCTGGTCGAGAATGTAGTGGTATGCCTTCAATTGATGTTCACGAGTCTCCACTGGGATAAAACTCCCGCGAAACGCCCAAACCCGGCCAGGCAACGTTTCGCGAATCGCATGCGACGATTTCGTTTTGCATTGCCCGACAATCTGGCGAACGCGCTTGAGATCGTCAGGCAATTCCACCAACCAATGCGAATGCGTGGCGGCTACAGAGATAACCAGCTCGCGATAGTTCAGTTTTCTTAGCTTCGCCAATATCGCTTGGCCGACCGTTTCGCGGCATTCTTGCGGGATGACGACCGCATCTCCCGAATTCTGCTCGTGAAACTTTCTTAAGCCCTCATGCTCGTCTGGCGGCGGCGGATTCTTGTAGTCTCCCGACGAATGAATCTTGTGATCGCGCGAACGAAAGCCACGTTGATCTCCCGGCAACCAACTCTTGTGCGTGGAGATGATGACATGCCACCATTGCATTCCATCCGCAGGCATGACAGTTCGCTCCAAGCCCAGGGGTGAGGTACGAACCCCTGGGATTTGAACCCTTATCCCAGGGGTTCGGAGTACCTCACCCATGGGCTTGGGCGCTGAAAATTACCTTGTTGTCGACATTGACCGTATCCACAATCCCGATGATCGTCGCGTCCACGGGCAGCTTTTCCACCTCGGGCGTCATGCGGGCGCTGGAGCCTTGCACGATCATTACCGTTTCACCCAAGCCGGCGCCGACGGTGTCCACGCACACGAACGTGCGGCCCGTGCCGACGAGTTTGTCGCGATTGGCGGGATCGACGCGCAAGGGTTCGACGGTAAGCAGCTTGCTGCCTTTCATCGAGGCGACCTTTTGCGTCGCAATGACGCTGCCGGTAACTTTTGCTAGGAACATGGGATTAACCTCACGTTGAACATTCCGTCATTACTGCTTGTCGTTTAGCACTCGCGCGGCGTAGTGCGAGCGCTAAACGACAAGCAGCAATCGTCATATCGCGCCCGCCGTTTGCCTGGCCACGATCAATTCTTCATTCGTCGGCATGATCCACAGTTGCACTCGGCTATTCGCGGCCTCGATGCGTGTCTCGCCCTTGGCCGACTTGTTCTTGTCGCCGTCGAGATGGATGCCGAACCAGCCGAGGTCCTGGCAGATCGCCTCGCGCATCGTGGCGGAGTTTTCGCCGATGCCGCCCGTGAAGACGATCGCATCGGCCCCGCCGAGCAATAGCAGGTACGAGCCGAGATATTGGCGAACCGACGCGACATAAACGTCCAATGCGAGCTTGGAGTTCGCGTCGCCAGCGAGGGCGGCGATTTCGACATCGCGGAGATCGTTGCTCTTGCCGCTGAGACCTTCCAGGCCGGACTTGTTCGCCAGGATATCGAGCAATTCGCCGAGCGATTTGCCTGTCGTTCGCATCAATTCGAGCAACGCAAACGGATCGAAATCGCCGACGCGGTTGTTCTGTGGCAAGCCCGACTGCGGCGTCATGCCCATGCTCGTGGCTTGCGATTTTCCCGCCTTGATGGCACACAGCGAGCTGCTGCCGCCCAGGTGACAGGACACAATTTTCGCATCAGGGTTGCCGATGAGCATCGTCGCCCGCTCGGCAATGAAGCGGTGACTCGCGCCGTGAAAGCCCCAACGTTTGATGCCGATCGAGTCGGCCCATTCGCGCGGGATGGCGTAGTGCTTCTGAGCCGGCGGGATCGTTTCGTGAAACCCAGTCTCGAAAGCCGCCACCAGGGGAATCTCGGGCAGTTCCTTCGCCAGGAGTCGCATGGCGGTGACGTAGGGCGGATTATGGGCAGGCAAGATGTCGTTGTAGGCTTCCATCGCCGTGAGTACGTGCTTGTCCACCCGATGCACGCCGGTCAAGCCCTTGGCATGCACAGCCTTGAAGCCAATCGCCGCCAATTCCTTTGGACTCGACAGGCATTTCTTGTCCGTCAATTGCGTCAAGCAAAGCCGAACGGCAACAGCGTGATCCTTCGCTTCGAGCGTCCATTCTTCGCGTTGCCCGCCGACCTCGACGAAGCATTTCGATTGAGCGGAGCCGATACGTTCGACGCCGCCTCTTGCGAGAATGCGCTCGTCCGTCATATCGAACAGACGATATTTGAAGCTCGTGCTGCCGAGATTGGCTACCAAGATTTTCATGGGTTTCGTCCTTGACCCCCAGGAATCGCTTCGCTCATCCTGGGGCTTGGTGGATTACTTTGCCAAAAACACGCGAATCACCGCTTCTTCCGGTCGCGGGATTACGTGGGCGCTGACGAGTTCGCCGTGCTGTTGGGCGGCGGCGGCGCCGGCGTCGACGGCGGCGCGGACGGAGCCGACGTCGCCTTTGACGAAGATCGCCACGAAGGCGTTGCCGATCGCGACCTGTTCGAGAATCGTCACGGTGGCAGCTTTGGCCATCGCGTCAGTGGCGGCGATCGACGCGATCAGGCCTTTGGTCTCGATCATGCCGAGGGCTTCATTGATTGGTTTCGACATTGCTTGTTTCCTTTTTCGGGATGGTTTCATGAGAGTTATGAATGTCAAAGCCCCAGGATGAGCGCAGCGATTCCTGGGGGGTTCGACCCACGCGAATCGCTGCGCTCATCGCGGGGCTTGAATTTTGTTATGCGCGTTTGGGAAGTATGTTGGCCAATTCCTCAGCCGGGCGCGGAATGACCTGGACACCGACAATTTCGCCAATGCGTCCGCCGGCGGCGGCGCCGGCGTCGAGTGCCGCCTTGACTGCGGCGACATCACCGGCGATGAACGCCGTCACCAGGCCGCTGCCGATTTTCTGCCAGCCGACCAACGTCACATTGGCGGCCTTCAACATTGCGTCACTGGCTTCGACCAGCGTTACCAGCCCCTTGGCTTCGATCATGCCGAGGGCTTCGAGATTGCTTGCCATGGAAAAATAACTCCAAGCCCGCAGGTGAGCGTAGCGAACCTGCGGGGTGTTTTGTCCCGGTGACCCCGCAGGCTCGCTACGCTCGCCTGCGGGCTTGAAATACTACTTGAACAACTCAAACTTCGTCGCCCGCGGATAGTTCACCGCGTTGCCTTCATCCGTGTCGATGTGCACTTCGAGCTTGATGGTCGGACCGTAGCGAACTAGAAGACCTTCAAGCACGGCCGAGCAGTCGCTCTTGATTCGCAGGTTGAGCCGGTCGCCATCCTTGACGCCATAGCGTGCCAAATCGGCCGGGCCCATGTGCACATGACGTTCGTGCCGAATCACGCCGCGTTCGAGGTGAATCATCCCCGCCGGACCCATGATCCAGCAGCCGGGCGAGTCGCGATGGTCGCCGCTCTTGCGCACCGGCACATCCAGTCCCAGCGCGACGGCGTCGGTGAACGCCAGCTCGATTTGGCTATGATCTCGGCACGGCCCGAGGATGCGCACATTCGGAATGATGCGCTGCCGGGGACCGATGACGGTGATCGTTTCCTCGGCCGCAAAGAAGCCATCCTGGTATAGCCATTTGGCCGGCTTGAGCTTGTGGCCTTTGCCAAACAGACGCTCCAAGTCTTCTTGCGTCACATGCGCATGGCGAGCGGAGACGTTGACGACGAGCTTTGTGACAGCACCATCATCCCCAACCCCTCTCCCGGAGGTAGAGGGGAGCTTTTTCGTGAGCGCATCGCGTACCAGGCGTTCGACGATGCTGCGATCGAGAGTCATCATGCGCGAAACTCCTCGGCCTGTCCTTTTTCGTTGGCGACGACAAGTCGCACGTCGCCAGCTGCAATCAGTTCACGTTGCTCGGGTCGAATTCCACGATCGACGACGAGTGTGTCGATCTCGGTCAACGCACAGAGAAACGCCAGTGCCGTCTTGCCAATCTTGGTGTGATCCGCGAGCACGACGACTTCGTCGGCACAGCGCATCATCGCCCGCTCAGTTTCGACGAGAAGCAAGTTGCTGTTGAACAGCCCCTCTGCCGTCACGCCGCCAATGCTCAATACTGTTTGACGGACATGCACGTCATCGAGCATGCGGATCGTCAATGGCCCCAGCGCGACGCCGGTACGCGGATAAACATAGCCGCCAAGCATGACCAAATCGGTCTCGCGGCTGTTGGCGAACAGGTTCGCGATCGGAAGGCTGTTCGTCACGATCTGCAACGGCCTACCCATAAGCAACCGCGCCAGCTCGAGCGTGGTCGTGCCGCCGTCCATGAGCACCGAATCGCCGTCTTCGATGCGAGCGGCAGCGGCCAACGCGATTTGGCGCTTCTCGTCCAGTTCGCGCGACGCTCGCTCTTCGAGTGCCGGCAGGTTCTGCGCTTCCTCTCGAAATACCGCGCCGCCATGGGTGCGCTTGATCAGGCCAAGCTGGCCCCAATAATCGAGATCGCGGCGAATCGTGGACTCGGAGGCGTTGAGCGTTTTCGCCAAATCGCCCAAAGCCACGTAGCCACGCTCATTGACTAGATTCAATACCTTTTGGCGTCTTTCTTCCACTAGCACGGCACATCCTGCACTTTTGTGGTAAGTATCGGTCATGAATTATGACAGATGATGGTGTATTTTGTGCAAATTATGCAGGTATGTCAAGTCATATTTTAGGAAAATATTTCCAAAAACTCTCAAGTTGTCTCATTGTCGTTAATTGCCGATATTGCGTTGCCTGCGAATTCGGAATACATTAACACGCCAGAAACACGCGAAATGATGGCTCTCCCTCTTTAAAAGTTGGCGAAGAAGATCACGCCAAGGCGCAGTGACGCCAAGGGAAATCGCTCTAAGCGTTTCCTCTCTCGATTCTGCGGGCTTCCGCTTCAAAGTTGAGGGAAGAACCGCTTCACGAAAAGTTGCTGGTTCGCTAAGAAATGTACGCCACGCTCAACCGTGCGGAGTATTGAGTCCTCAGTGGCGGTCGTGACATGAAATCGGGCTGGCGTGAAAGTTCGCACTGCGTCCGGGTAAACTGGGCTCGCGCATGGTCTTGCTCGTCCAGCCAGTCGGCAAGACCATGCGCGGCATGTCGTCGTCGGGTCGCTCCAGGATCGCTTTCAAGAATGACTCGTGCTCGATATTAGCTCCCGCTTCACTTCGGCCACACCGCCACCCTATTCTGCCGATACGCTTCGTTGCCCAGGTGCGCTGCGGCGGCCGCGCTCACGCCGGCGCTGATCGGAGCGCTCGGTTGGCGGTTGTTGCGGATCGAGTCAATCCAGTTTTGCAGGTGCAATAGCTCGCCGTCGGGTTGCGGGTAGAAATCCCGGCCACGCGGGCCTTGGCCGAGGATCATCTCTTCCGGCTTGTTCTTCATGAAGCGCGGCTCCGGGATCAACTCGAATCGGCCACGGTCGATGTACATCGTGCCTTCGGTTCCCATGAATTCGATCATGGCGCCATTGCGAGCGTTCGAGAACGTGCCCTCGAAGTGCATCTGCACGTTGCGATAGTACAACAGCGTCTGGATCGTATCAGGCGTCTGCCAAACATCGCGGGCGTGGTAGTGATCGCCGATGGTGACGGCTTTCTCGGGCCGATCGACGTTGCAAATCCAGTGGGCGACATCAAGCCAATGGACCATCAAGTCGGTGAGGATGCCGTTGCCAAAATCCCAGAACCAGCGCCAGTTGCGAAACTTGTAATCGTCAAAGTCCTGGGCCGGCGCGTTGCCCAGAAATCGCTTCCAATCGAGCCGTTTGAGGTCCACGTTTTGCGGCCCTCGGCGAGCGCGGTCGGCATTGCGGTTCCAGGTCATGCGGACCTTGTGCACCGTGCCGATGCGCCCCGCTTGAATCAACTCGCGGGCACGCACAATGTGTGGCATCGAGCGCTGCTGTGTGCCGACCTGCACGATACGCCGATGCTTGGCGAGAGCCGCGGTGATCTCCGCACCTTCGCGCATCTTGTGCGTTAATGGCTTCTCGACATATACGTCTTTTCCCGCAGCCATGGCATCGATCGTCATCGGCGTATGCCAATGGTCCGGCGACGCGATCAACACCGCATGGATGTCCTTTCGCGCCAGCAGGGCATGATAGTCGCGCGTCGTGTACGCTTTCGGCTCCGCCAGCTTCTGCGCGAGTTCAAGGTTCGGCTCATAGACATCGCACAACGCCATCATGCGCGTGTTCGGCACCTTCGCTAACGCCGGCATGAGATGGCGACAGCGTCCGCCGGTGCCGATGAGGCCGATGTTGATGCGTTCATTCGCCCCGATCGGCTGCGCGGAAGCGGGCAGCGTGAGTGCCGCCCCGACAGCGGAGGAAGCAAGAAACGTGCGACGAGAGAGTGCCATGAGAGAGGACTCCGAAGCGGTGAGAGGATGTCAACGGGGTCATGCTATGGCGAGGCCGACACGCTGGCCATCGGGGATGGTTGATGAACTTCCCCGTTTGGCGCCCACCTCGGCCCATGCCTTCGCGTACCGCTCGGCTACCGACTTTAACAATCCGCATGCCCCGCCATGAGAGCAGCGATTGGTGGGGGGTGATGCCACGTCAAATAATCTTCCGAACAATTGGCCTGAAAACGCTTGACGCAGGAACGCGGGTTTGGTCAAATTCCGTTGCGAGACGTTCGGAGAACGTACAATCGCATGAGGCATTTGCACATGCGCGAGTCGGCACAGAGTTTTTCCGCGTACCCACACAGAGCGTAGGTACGCGCTGCTGAGACTTCCTCGCTTCCTCGCTCGACGTGAAAACGTTGTCCTTGCATGTCGGATGGTTTCGAGATAAGAAACAGGTACGGGATATCCGCCCGGTCGACGCGAATGTCATGCGGAAGCCAGACAGACCAATCCGGAGCGCAAGCCATGGCTGAGCTGTGGTACTACACCAACGAAGGCGTTCAGATGGACGCGGTGCCCCTCAAGGAGCTGAAAAGGCTCGTTGATGCAGGCACCCTTAAACCAACCGACATGGTTTGGCAGGACGGCATGCCACGCTGGATTCGCGCCAGCTCCGTCACCGATCTCTTTCCCGATCCCGCCACGGCACTCGACCACTACTTCACCAATACCGCCGGCAAAACCACCACGACCGCCGAAACGAGCGCCCCACACACCAGCGTCAAAGCGGCGAACCTCCCAACGCCATCGACGACGGCGGGAGCGCCCGCATCCGACGACCAAAGTCCGACCTCGAAAAGCAGCGCGGAACCCGAACACCGCAAGCCGCCGCGCCGTCGCACCGAACCAGCGTCAAGCGGCGGCGGCATGAACTGGGGCATCCTCATCGCGATCTTCCTCGGCGCCGGCGTACTCCTCACCGGACTCGTCGTCGGTGTCGTCATCCTCATCGTCGTCTCGCGCTCGCCCGATGACGGCGGAAAGGACGGCATCGCCGCGAAAAAAGACGCGATCGCCAAGGACGGGCCAAAAGCCGACGGCGGAAAGGCCATTCCCAACCTCGACAAGATCAAGCAGAATCCGGGCGGAAACATTCCCAAGATCGTCGGGCAACCGGAATACACCGTCTCCGTCGCGCCGCAGCAAGCGAACGGTCGAGAGTTCATCTTTGAAGCGGGGGCCACCTACGAGATCGTTGTGAAAAGCCAGCCGCGTCATCCGGACATCGATCTATACGTCCTAAATCCGGCCAACAACTTTGTCGAGGTTTCGGATGGTTCTATCGGCCCGGACTCATTCGTGCGTTGGTCGCCCAACCGCACCGGGCCATATCGCGTCGAGGTGCGAAATCTGAACGGCGTGACCCGCGTGCAATCGAAAGTTACCATTCGCATGGTGACTTCGCCGCCCAATCGCGATAAGCAAGAAGAGAAGAAAGACGACAAGAACGACCCGCAGACCGACCCGCTGCCGCCCGATACGTTTGAAAAGAGCGGCGACAAGCAGATTCCCTCCCTGCCGGCAGGCAAGGAAATCAGTTTCAAGTTCCGCGTGAAGGTGGGCCATAAGGCAAGCTTCAGTATGACAACGACAAAGGCTATTAATCCTAAGGTGGGACTCATCGTGGTCAAGGAGAGCGACAATTCGGTGCTCGCCGAGGACAAGGACGCTGGCGCCAATCCGCGCGTGCTACTCGAATTGCCCAGGACCGAAATCGTCCGCGTGCGTATCATCAACAATGGGAAAACCTCAATCCGTGGCACGCTACTGTACGAGGTAAGCCCCTAAATTGGTCCATTAGTCATTGGTCATTAGTAACGAATTGGTTATGAGACACTTACTACTCACCACAAGCGCTCCGTCACAGCTTAAATGTAGGATGTTTAGTTTACGAGCCGGAAGCGTAAGCGACGGTCTGGCATAACCATCCGTCGCTTACGCTTCCGGCTCGTACCCGATATCTTAGCGTTGACAGAGCGCTAGTGCCCTGTCCAGACTAAATTTTGGGATTGTTCGTATCGTCGATTTTTCGGAACCTCCACCTCGACAAGGAGGTTCCCATGAAAAAGAAATATATCGTGCGACTCACGGAAGAGGAACGGGCGAGTTGTGAAGCCCCAGTCAAGAAGGAGAAGGGCAAGTCGGAAAAACTGCGGCGAGCAACGATCTTGCTCAAGGCCGATGCCGACGGGCCAGCCTGGGATGACGCCAAGATCAGCGAGGCGGTCGGGTGCCGGACGCGGACGGTCGAGAACGTGCGGCAAGCATTCGTCTGCGAAGGCTTCGAGGCGGCGCTCGTTCGCAAGAAACGGACTATGTCGCCGATGGCGCCGGCGAAGCGAAGTTGATCGCC
>SIAQ01000126.1 GCA_009697105.1 Gemmataceae bacterium
TCCAACGCGGCCACGGACCGATTCTCGTACACGATCACCGTGCAATCGACCAGTGACTTATCGCCCGTTTGAGGCCGACGCAAAACATACGCCGACGTAAAACGCGGATCACGCAAGACGGCGGCGCCGACCTTTTGCGGCGTGCCGGGCGGGACCGCAGCCGTCAGGCTGGAGTTGAAGCGCAGCTCATCCCACAGGCTGAACGAACGAAGCGCGTTCAATGTGACCGCCGCCCCGGTCAGAGCAGGCCGACGGATAAACTCCACCGGACGACGCCGCAATACATCCGGCACGTTGCCCACCCAATCGCTTCCGCCTTGAACATACGCCACAGGATCGACCAGAATCGGATAGCTCTCCGCATATGGGTCGGCATCGGGCAAATTCGGCGCTCCCGTAATTGTCTTCGGACTCGGATTCACAAAATTATCGGGAATCACGGCGAGCCCTGTGTTGTCTAATGCACCGGTCACCACATCCGCCCCGACGTTCTCCATCACCGCAGTCGCATAGGCGTTGCGGCCCATTTGTTCGCAGCGGGCGTCGCGGATGGATTGCGCCATGCGCAACACGCCGATGGGGAACAGCGTCAACAACGCGATCATGCCGATGCTCATGATGAACATCGCGACGAGCACTTCAACCAGCGTCAGGCCCGATCGGCGTGTCATGGGGGTATCTCCTTCTTTCGCTTGCGGCTTAGCGATCAAATGGGATTATCCGAGCGCTAAGCCGCAAGCGGCAATTCGCAACAATCACTTCACCAGCGCATACGGATCCCCAGTGCGGGCCGGCGGGTACGCGCCGACGAAACCCGAGCGCACGAATACCGACACGATCGTCGGGTCGCCGCGGAATACATCCGCTGGAAAGTCTTGATTGGGTGACCGCACCCACAGATGAATGTTCGCCGTTGCCACATTGCGCGAAATCACCTGACCCGACGGACCGAACACGATGTCGTAGTATCCCGACCCGATCAGCGGATCGGTCGGCGGCAGTGGGTTGGGGTACGTCGGATTCGCGTTCGTACCGATATCGATGAACGTGTTGTCCGGCAGACTCAACTTCTCCTCGCCCGCCGGTCGCGGCGCGCGGATGATGCGATAGCTCGTCGTCGGAATCGTGATCGCGTAGGGCAACGGCGGACTTACTTTCACGGCAGCCGCATCCACGGCGACGATTTGGCGAACCAGGCCCGTGCCCAGCAACTCAATCGAATCGCCCGGCTGAACCGCCCAGTATTTCTGCTCCACGAGATTTATCGGCACATGGCCATTCAACAGGTCGACTCCGCCGGGAAGCACGAAGAAGAGAAACTCAATCGGTGACAGCAGAGGCACGGATGCGACCACGCCCCCCGTGAAGTCGTCCGGTTGTTGGATATACTGGCACTCGATGACCATCGTCGGGGCAAGCGGGTCAAACGGATCCGTGTTTTGGATGAGCCGAATCCCGAACGGGACCTGATCGCGCAGGGCTCGCTGCTTGGCGATGTTCAGCCAGCCTTGCACTTGCATCGCCGCTCGCGCCTCGCGCTGGGCCGACGCGGCATTGGGGAAGAACGCAATCGTCAGCGTCGCAAGCACCGCCATGATCGAGATCACGACAAGCAGCTCGATGAGTGTGAAGGCATCGCGGCTCAAGCCCAGGGGCGAGCGCAGCGAGCCTCTGGGACTCATAATTTCGATCATGTTAATCCCCTCGCAATTGAAAGCTGAGAATGTTATCGGCGGAACCGGCACCAGCCGAGCTAAAGTCGCTATACAACATGAGACCATCTTTACCCGCCGAGGCGATTACGGGCGTTGTGTAGTAGGCATTGTTGATTTTTGGAGTCATGATCGCGGGGTTGGCGATTACTAGGGGGTCGGTTGCCGTAACCATAATCGGGTGAAATAGGAATTCAAAAAGCACTCGTCTCGATTTCATTTCGATCGGTGGATTGAACGGTGTTGTGTCCTTGTACCAGTTCGACGCTAATTTATTGAGGAGCAGTTTGCCGGTGGGATCGGCGGGATCGCTGAACTTCGCGGCTGCCGAGTTCGCCGCCGCCGGGTTTGCTGCCTGAAGGGCGGCGTCGTTCCACGGGAAGCGGAAGAACGCGAGTGGCCTGCCCCAGCCATCAACGAGTTCGGGGATGCCGTCGCCGTCGGTGTCCGCCACGGCGTTCTTCATCTGGTCGTCGAGCGATACGCCGTCCGTTTGCAAGGTTCGCAACGCCATTAGCAAACAGGCCGAAGGTTCGGTCGGTCCAGGCGCGGGCGGATAAGCCGTAATCGTCGTGCGATACTTGACAAAGTGGGGCTTCAGTTTATTCGCTGGGATGTAGGTGTTGACGATATTGACGACCTTCTTGGGGTCAGGCTCCATTTCGGAATAATTGATCGGAAACGCCTCAGCGAGCCGAATTTTTATCCAGATCACGCGGGCACGCTCCAAATCGCCGCCCGCGAGGCCCTGCGCCATGAGTGACGGCGTTTCCTTCTTGGCATCGGCGACGACCGCCGCCCAGCGTGTTTGCAGCAGCTTGTGCAAGACGCGCACGTTCGCCTCGGTGTTGGATTTCGTCCGATTGCCGATCATGGCGAACACGCCCAGCGAAACCATCGACGCCAGGACGGCGATGATCGCGATGACGACCAGCAACTCCATGAGCGTAAAGCCGGCACGCCGCGTCAAATGTTGTTCGGTGCGTATCATCGTTAAACCTCAAGGAGAACCCATTTTGCTTTCGTAGAAACTGGTCATGTCATCACGGCCCTGAAGGGACATCGACCCCGCCGTCGCCTGCGTCCAAACACCGCCGGGGCCGTACAACCCATCGCGTCCGGCGGAGATGATTTGGAAGCGCGACTTCTGGTGGAAATTATAAGGTGGCAGGAGTAGTTCCCTGTAGGGAATCACAGGATTCGTCAATATTCCAGCCGGTGTGAATCCTCCGGCCGAGTTTGGTGTAGTAGGATCATATCCATATCGGCCCGAACTGAAATAGACGTACGGCATCCGCTTATCGGAGCGGTCAAACATCGATGGGAAAGGGTGCCCCGTGGGATAGGCCACCGTTGGGCGATTGACGAGTCGGCCGGTATCGAAATCCATGAAGCGTTCGCGATCGACGCCGCCGGCTATCGAGATCGGATCGCGCGGGTTGAGCGAGAAGCCGCCCATGAGGCCGGGCGTCGAGCCGACGGGCGGGCCGCCGAGAAAAAAAACGAGACACTGATCGCCTTCGAGCACGATGCCTGTCGCGGGAATGGCGGTACTGCCGGCCCACGGCACGTTCGTGAATTGGCCGAGGTTGGGCCACATCGTGCCGATGTAAGCAAGGGATGCCTTGTCAGCCACGACGTTGTATTGGCTGTAGTTCGCGCAGAGTTTGATCTGATCGGGCGGGTAGAATTTGTACTTCGCGTAGAACTTGTCGAGTGCCGTGCTGAGTTGCAGAAGATCGTTACGGGTTTGGATCTCCGGCCCTTTGCTCATAAATGAGACGACACCGCCGACCACCAATGCCGCCAAGATCGCGATGATGGCGATGACGACGAGGATTTCGACCAGGGTAAAGCCGGGGCGGCGATACGTATTGAGATTGCGGATCACGAGTTTCTCCTTCGACATGAGAAGGTCACTTGGTCTTCTTGTTAGCCGGACGCGCAAGCGACGGGAAGGTGTTCCGTCGCTTGCGCGTCCGGCTAACAATTCTACTTCTTGCCGCCGCCGGACAGACCGTCGAGCAGTTCCAAGAGCGGCATGAACAAGGCGATGACGATCGTGCCGACGATTAAGCCGAGGATGACGATCATCAACGGTTCGAGTAAGCTGATGAGCGATTCGACGAGCACATCGACTTCTTCTTCATAGACGTCAGAGACTTTGTTGAGCATCGTGTCGAGATCGCCGGTTTCCTCGCCGACGTCGATCATGTTGACGACGAGGTCATCGACCAGTTTACAATCGCGCATAGGGGTGGCGATCGTTTCGCCTTCACGGATCGCGTCGTACACGCGCTGGAACATTTCCTCGAACACCTCATTCATCGCGGTCTCTTTTACGATCTTCAACGCTTCCAAGATCGGCACGCCGGACGCGATGAGCGTGCCTAACGTGCGCATGGTGCGGGCGATGATGGTCTTTTCCGTAATCATGCCGGCGACGGGCAGCTTGAGTTTGATCTTGTCAAGAATGTATGCCCCGGACTTGTTCAAGCGTATTAATTTGAGCGACACGACGATGAACACCGGAATGACCGGGATGACGTACCAGTAGCGCACGAACAGTTTGGACATGTCCATGAGCACGACGGTGACGAACGGCAACTTCATCTTGAAATCGAGGAAGATCTTCTCGAATTTCGGGATGATGAAGATCATGATGAAGCTCAAAATCGCCACGGCGACCGAGACAACGACGATCGGGTAAATCATCGCGCCTTTAACTTTGCGGGCCAAGCTCTGGGCTTTTTCCTTAAACTCTGCCAAGCGTCGCAAGATGACTTCGAGGGCACCGCCGGCTTCACCAGCGCGGATCATGTTGACATAGAGGCGGTCAAAACATTTCGGGTGTTTGTTAAAAGCCTCGGACAGGGTATTGCCTGACTCGATGTCGTCAACGATGTCCATCAGCGAGTTTTTCAGGATGCCGGGCTTCATTTGCCCTTCGAGAATTTTCAGGCTGCGCAACACAGGCAGACCGGCGTCTTGAAGCACGGAAAATTGGCGCGTGAATGCCACGAGCTGAACTTCATTGACGCCGCCGAGGGCGAGAACCTTGGTCTTTTTCGGCTTGGCGGCCTTATCTTTCTTCTTGTCCTTTTTCTTTTTTTTGTCCGCCATCTCGGTGAGACGTGTCACGAAGTAACCCATCGAGCGGATTTTTTGCTGGGCATCTTCTTCATTGGCGGCGTCAACCGTGTCTTTGACTTCGCCGCCTGTCGTGTCCATCGCTTCGTATTGATAAGTCGGCATCAGCAAGCTCCTCGATGGGGATCCATAATGGCGTTGACGGCAGAAATCCGCGATTACCGTAGCCATCACGCGGAACGTGATGGCTACGGTAATCGCTTGCAGCTTTAGCGCTCAAGTGAGATTATCCGAGCGCTAAGCCGCAAGCGGAAACTAAGCATCCTCGATGACCGTTTCGCGGACGATTTCGTCGATCGTTGTATTGCCCTGGTAAATCTGCTCCAGGCCAGCCTCGCGAAGCGTTTGCATGCCGTGCTTTTGGCAACATTCGCTGAGTTGATCGGTCGAGCAGTTGGAGCTAATCATGTCGCGAATATCGTCGTTGACGATAATCAACTCGAAGATACCCTGGCGCCCCTTGTAACCGGTGTTGTTGCAGCGGTCGCAGCCCTTGCCGTAGTAGAATTTCTTATCAAGCGGAACTTCGGCCTTACGCAGCCCAAGCTCCATGAGCATTTCCGCGCTGGGGTCGAATTCGGTTCGGCAGTCCTCGCAAATTTTGCGAACCAGGCGCTGCGCGAGAATCGCTTCGACGGTTGCCGTGATGAGGAAGGTTTCCAGCCCCATGTCGCGCATGCGGGTGATCGTGCTTGGCGCGTCATTCGTGTGCAAGGTGCTGAACACGAGGTGGCCCGTCAACGCAGCTTGCACGGCGATCTGGGCGGTTTCGAGATCGCGAATCTCGCCAATCAAGATTCGATCCGGGTCTTGTCGAAGGATAGCACGCAGGGCGGCGGCGAACGTGACGCCGATGTCCACGTTGATCGGAACCTGAATGATGCCGTCGATGTCGTATTCGATGGGATCTTCGCAGGTGATTAGCTTGTCGGTGACCTCATTGAGTTCACTGATTGCCGAGTAGAGCGTCGTGGTTTTGCCCGATCCCGTCGGTCCGGTCACGAGAATGATGCCGTTGGGCTTTCTGATGATCTCGCGAAAGACGGTGACCATTTTGGGGTCCATGCCGACGCGATTGAGGTCGAGGCCGACCTGGCCTTTATCAAGCAAACGCAAGACGCAGCTTTCGCCGAACATCGTCGGCAAGATGCTGACGCGCATATCGACCTGGTTACCGCCGATGTTCAGTTCAATGCGTCCGTCCTGCGGCATGCGGCGTTCGGCGATGTCGAGATTCGCCATGACCTTGATGCGTGTGGCGATGGCGTTGGCCAAATGGCGGGGCGGCGGGATCATTTCCATCAGCACGCCGTCGCACTTGTAGCGCAGCTTATATTCTTCCTCGAACGGCTCGAAATGAATGTCGCTAGCACGATCCTTGATCGCGAGCAGCATGACCATGTTGACCAGCTTGCGAACCGGCGCCTGATCGGCTTCCTCCATCAGCTTGTCGAGATCGATGCTGATCTCTCGGCCACGCCCGCGATCGTCCGCATCGATGTCCTCATTCATCGCATTGATGATGTCGACGATGCTCTCTTCTTTGCCCTGGTAACATTTGGCAAGAAGGTCGGTGATTACTGCCGGCGCCGCCAGTGCTGCGGTGATTTCTTTAAAACCTTGCATGTTGCGCAAGTCGTCGAGGCCCGGCAGATTCATCGGATCGCCGATCACGACGGTCACAACGCCATCCTTCGCGGTGAGCGGAATGACCTTGTAGAGCGTCGCCATCGTTTCGGGGACGGCTACCAACGCTTCCGGCGTTGGTTTGATTTCCTCGGGTGTCATGAACTTGAGGTTGAACTGTTCCGCCAGAGCCTGGAGCAGTTGGGTTTCCGTGATGAGCGCCTTCGAGACGGCGATTTGGCCGATCGGCAAGCTCATGCTCTTGGCTTCATCAAGAATCTGCCAAAGCTGATTCTCGTCGATGTAGCCAAGATCGATGAACACCTGGCCTAAACGTCGGCCACCTGATTTGCTTGAGACATTCGCCTTGACGGGCATGGGTTTATGCTTGTTTGCTGGAATCGCCTGCACGCCGCTGGGCTTCTTGATCGTCGACGCGCCCTCCGTTTTGGGTGGAATCCCCGGTTTCGCGCCTGGCGCCGGCGCTGCGGGCTTGCCGGGCGATGCAGGCACTCCAGGTCTGGCGAGAGGCGGCGCGGCGGGTTTGGCCGTCGTCGGCACACCTGGCTTGGGGGCAACCGGCGCTACGAGCGGCCTCGGCGCTCCGGTCGCTCCTGGAGCCACGGCAGGCTTGGCGGGAACCGGTACTCCAGGCTTCGCCAGCTGAGCAGGGACACCAGATTTCGCTGCACCAGGCGCTGGTGCGGGTACCGCTGGTCGTGCCGGTTGACCCGCTGCCGGGACCGCTGGTTTGCTTACAGGTACGTTGCCTGCCGTAGCGGGAGCCGCAGGTTTTCCTGGCACGGACGCCGCGCTCGGAGGCGGAGTCGGCTTCTTCGGCAGATTCGGATCGTTCGGTGTAGACATCGTTGCGTCTCTTCCTTTCTTGTTTCCCGCTTGCGGCTTTAGCGACCGCGTAAGACATTCTGAACGCTAGGCTGCAGGCGGAATACAAGAACTGGAAATTATTGTTTTCCCTTACCGGCGTTTCTTGCGCTTTCGATCATCTTCATCGTCGTCATCTTCGTCGCCATCTTCATCGTCGTCATCGTCATCGTCATCTTCATCGTCATCATCGTCGGCACCAAGTTTGCCTTCCTCGGCAAGGCGAATGCGTTCCGCCAATTCGTTCGGCTTTTGGGCTTTAAGCAGAATCTCTTCTTTTTCGCAGGAACCAGCTCGCCAGAGACTGAACAGGCTGTCATCCATCAGGATCATGCCTTCTTTGGCACCAGTCTGGATCGATGAGTCGATACGATACGTCTTGTTTTCGCGGATAAGGTTCGCGATGGCGGATGTGACAATCATCAGCTCGTAGGCCGCCACGACGCCTTCGGGTTTTTTCGGCAGCAGCGTCTGGGAGAGCACGCCGATCAGGGCGCTGGAGAGTTGTGTTCGGACCTGATCTTGCGCGTCCTTCGGAAAAACGTCGATGATTCGGTTGACGGTGCTCGACGCGCTATTCGTATGCAGCGTACCGAACACGATGTGCCCAGTTTCCGCGGCTTCGATGGCGGCGTGAATCGTCTCCAAATCGCGCATTTCGCCGACGAAGATAATATCGGGTGCCATACGCAGCGCTCGGCGAATGCCCTCCTTAAAACTGGGCACGTCCACGCCGACCTCGCGTTGATTGATCAGACATTTTTGGTGCTTATGCTGGTACTCAATCGGATCTTCGAGCGTGACGATATGACGGTCGTAGTTCTGGTTGAGAAAATTCATCATCGACGCCAGGCTAGTCGTCTTACCGGATCCCGTCGGGCCAGTGACGAGCAACAAACCGCGCGGACGGAGAATAAGGCGTTTGATCGGCTCGGGCATACCGATTTGTTCGAACGACAGAAACTCGCTCGGAATTCGCCGCATGACAATACCGATTGTTCCACGTTGACGAAAGACAGCAACCCGAAACCGGATACCGCCGGTATATTCGATGGCGAAGTCGGTCCCGCCGTGCTCTTGCAGCTCCTGCTGGCAGCGATCGGGCGTGATCGATTTCATCAAAGCGGTCGTATCGTCGCTGTCGAGAACCTTGGTCTCCAGCAGTCGGTAATGGCCGCCCTTTTTGATGGCGGGTTTGCTGCCTACGGTGATGAATAGATCAGCCGCTCTGATCTGAATCATCGTGTTCAACAACTTTTCCATTTGCGGTGTGGCGCCGGCGGACACGATCTACCCTCCTCAACATTGATGTGATACGAATTCGCGATCCATCCCTGGGCGTCTACCACTTAATGGAAATGTTCCCAACCAAATTATTATGAGTAAGCCCGTGAGAAAAACCAAAAAAAACGCCCCTATTTTGTTTTCTCGGCATCCTGTCGCTCGGTTAGGAATCCAATCGATTCCGCCAGTATTCGATACATTGAGCGATCGACCCATGGGGCGATCTCCATCCTATTAGGTCAGAAATCGACGACGCCAGGCGAATGGCCCCGTTCGTCAAATCGGCGTATCGAAAAGACACACTCGTTCGGCAAAAACCGTATCGTTACGCCGAACAACACCAACCGCAGCGATGCAACGAGAAACGCGGACGCAGTCGCCAACGCCGCACGATATCGCATTGAATGCGGTCGTGCCCTGGGTCACTCATGGTGGCAGGAACTCAGGACTTCCTCGAGCGTTGTCATGCCCGCAACTGCTTTGTTGACACCATCTTCCAGTAAAGTTCGCATACCAGCGATGCGTGCTTGGCGGCGGATCGCCTGGGCCGGCTCGCGATTGAAAGTCAACTCGCGAATGACGTTACTCATGCGCATCATCTCATAGATGCCTTTGCGCCCGCGGTAGCCGGTGTGATTACAGTTGCCACACCCACGCCCTCGCGTAAAGTTCGAACTCTGCGCCTGAGCTGGTGTCAGGCCAGCTGCTTTGATTTCGTGTGCCGGTGGCTTGTCCGGCTCTTTACATTTCGGACAAACGAGGCGGACCAGGCGCTGAGCGAGCACAGCGATTACGCTCGACGCCGTCAAAAACGGCGCCACGCCGATGTCGTTCAAACGCGTAATAGCACTAGGCGCATCGTTCGTATGTAGTGTGCTGAAAACCAAATGTCCCGTCAAGGATGCTTGTACAGCAATCTCAGCAGTCTCGTGGTCGCGAATCTCTCCCACAAGGATAATGTTCGGCGCTTGCCGTAGCATCGACTTAATGATCTTGGCAAAAGTCAGCCCGATCTTGTGCTTCACTTCGCATTGGCTGATGCCAGGCAGATAGTATTCCACAGGATCTTCCGCCGTGATGATCTTCTTGTCCGGCCGGTTCATCTCATTGATGGCCGAGTAGAGCGTCGTCGTCTTGCCAGATCCGGTCGGCCCAGTAACCAGAAAGATGCCGTTGGGCCGTTTGATGATATTCAGGAACCGTTTGTAATCATCCTCGGCAAATCCCAGATCCTTGACGCTGACCTGGATATTGGCGCGATCAAGGACGCGCATGACGATCGACTGCCCGTGGTTGGTCGGGAGCGCACTGACCCGGAGGTCAAAGTGCTTGTTGTTCGTCGTCATCTTGATACGGCCGTCCTGCGGGCGTCTCTTTTCGGAGATATCCATACTCGCCATGATTTTGAAGCGAGAGATCATCGGCGCCAGCAGTCGGCGCGGCGGACTGTCGCGTTCCACCATGATGCCGTCGATACGGTAGCGGATTCGGATGCGGTCTTCAAACGGCTCGATATGGATGTCGCTGCCACGCAGACTGATCGCTTCCAGGATGATAAGATTGCAGAGCTTGATAATGGGGGCTTCGCTTTCCTCCATGCCCGCTTGCACTGCCTTGGTCGCTTCGGTCTCGGTAAAGTCGATCTGCGTATCCGTGAATTCGGCGAGCACGGAATCAACCGATTCCGTTTCGGTTTGTCCATAATGCTTGTTGATGGCCTCAATAATTTGGTCCTTCGAGGCCAGGACCGGCTGAATTTCCTTGTTCAGGATGAACGTCAGCTTTTCGATAGTTTCATAATCTGACGGATCGGAAATTACGATCAGGAGGACGCCATTTTCTACGTTGTAGGGGATGACAATGTTTTCGCGTGCTACCGATTCGGGCACCATTTCGATGACCGTGGGCGGGATCAGTGCGTCCTCCAGCGAGACCGATTTCATGCCCGCAGCCTCGGCTATGGCAGACATGATCTCTTCTTGCGAGGCATAACCAAGTTTGATGAGAGCGTCTTGAAGTTTCGCTCCGGTTTGTTGCTGAAGGGCCCTCGCCTCGGCAATTTGCTCCTCGCTGAGGATGCCTTTTTTAATGAGAATCTCGGTGAAGTCACCGCGACTTTTGGTCATGATAAATATCTCCAAAAACGTGTGCTTGCCGGGCGGAACGGATAGCAAGTGCTGTGCAATCGCGAACGAACGAGATGTCAGCGTCTCGTGACCTGTTTGTTTATTTTATCAGATGGCAGGAAAAGCACACACAGCAAAACCAAGGAAAAATTGCGCAAGTTCATTGCTCGTGTGCGTTCGGATGGTAAAGTGTTCCGCTTAAAAAATTTCCAATTTGACGCCGAGCGACGGCAGAATTCGTCCGTCGTTCGTGCGTCCGGCAAACCAGTCCAACACTAAGGTACGGCCATGCAACAACATGTGAAAACCACGGCTGCTCGGATGGCCATCACCCTTGCTGGGTTGATGATCGTCGGCTTCGTCATCGGTCAGGAGAGCCCCGCGCCGAACGTTAGCGAGCCGCTACAAAGCCCAATCGAGGTGCAAACTCGCGGTCCGTTGCACGAGGCCTTCGCGCAGCCATTGGAGGAGAAGCCGCTGCCTGGCGAAATCGTCCCCAAGGAACCGCCGCCCCTGATCCAGGAACAGCCGCCGGAAGTTCGCCCGGACCTCGATAACGCCGAGTGGATTCCCGGTTATTGGGCCTGGGATGCCGACCGCCAGGATTTCCTCTGGATCAGCGGCGTCTATCGTGTGGCGCCGCGAGGCCGAACATTCGTGCCCGGCTACTGGTCACAAACGGACGATGGCTGGCGCTGGATTCCCGGTTTCTGGTCCGATTCGCAACGATCCGAAGTCCCGTATGCTCCCGAACCCCCCGCGCCGCTTTCGATCGGACCGACGACGCAGTCGCCTGACGAGAACGCAGCGTTCATTCCTGGCGTGTGGGTGTACAACACCAACCGTTTCACTTGGCGACCGGGCTATTGGGCAGCGGTGCAGGTCGGCCGAGTCTGGACGCCGCCACGCTACATTTGGACGCCCAACGGCTACCTCTTCATCGACGGATTCTGGGACGAACCCTACGACACTCGCGGCATGATCTTCGCGCCCGTTTGCTTCCATCGTCCGCTCTGGCGGGATTCCAGCTGGCGCTATCGGCCCGATCACGTCGTGAGCCTGTCGTTCTTCTTTGATTCCGCCTTCATTCGCGGTGGAGCATTCTATTTCGGCAACTATTACAACCCAACCTACGCACAGCGCGGCTATCGTCCCTGGTTCAACGGCGCCGGTCGCCACGATCCGGCGTTCGCCTATCACGGCTGGCAGAATCGCCGTACGAATCCGAATTGGGCCGGCAATGCGCAGACGACGTATGCGAATCGCAGTGAAGGGCGGATCAGCGCTCCGCCGAGCACCTTCGCTCAACAACGTACCGCGAAAACGCCCGCTGTGGTGACGCCGCTCAATCAGGTTGCGGCCAACTCGGCGAAGTTCGTTCGCGCGACGCCGGCACAGATCGAGGCCCAGCAAAAGAACGCCCAGCGGATACGGGACCTCGGTGTCAATCGCAAAGTTGGCGATGTGGCTGTAGTGCAGCAAACCAAAACCAACCGCGTGGCACCGACTGGTGAGGGGCGAGTGTTCAAGGTGCCAACAACAACGAAGCCGGTGGTGTCGCAAACGCAGCCGATGACGGCGACGCCGAAAGGGCCTGCGAGCGAACCGAAATTGGTGGCGCCGGCGCCGAAGGTCGTGACGCCAATCGCTCCCAAGCTACCGGGACAGGGTGAAGGTCTGCCAAAAGTGGGAGACCCCAAAGTGATTATCCGCGGCCCGGACCCGACGCCCTCGCCAAAATTCGTGTCGCCACCGCCGAGTGCGCCGAAGTTCACCGCTCCGCCGCCGAGTGCGCCGAAGGCCGTGTCGCCACCGCCGAGTGCGCCGAAGGCCGTGTCGCCACCGCCGAGTGCGCCGAAGTTCACCGCTCCGCCGCCACGACCAGCACCGCCGCCGGCGCCCCGACCATCGCCACCGCCGCCACCGAGTCCTCCGCGAACGGTTTCACCGCCGCCGCGAGAATCGCCGTCGCCGGTGCCCGCGCGACCGAAGACGAGCAAACAATGAGTCAACGGGGACTGGCTCGAACGATTTGTAGCACGATTCTCGCCGGTCGTGCCATTCCATGGACCTGGAGAAAGCAAGCGAGTGAATGAGGTATGACTCTCGATTTGCAATCCACGCTGAACTATCTAGTGATGCGAATAGGCAGAGTTGACAGGTCCGTGGGGCCAGGCTTTCCACAGCCTGGCCAGGCTGGAAAGCCTGGCCCCACTTATCAAATCAAGCTGGTCGGACCACTAGTTTCGCAAAATACGACGGTGTCGGCATGGGGGCCGTTGAGATTCAGAGAGATATTAACGCCCGGGCCCTGGCGCAGATTGCACGGCTGAGTGACCATCGAGCTGCGACTGGATGGCACGATGGCGATACGGTTCGAGGAGTACTACCTGAAGTGCCACGAGGTGCCTGCGAGCGACCGTGCCAGAGAGAGTTTAGCGCATTCACGGCCTACGCTAGAGGGAGAAGCAAAGAGGGACGACGTTCCGATGAAGGAAGCGGCCAACATGATCGTGTCCAAGGCGCGGTGTGGAGCCACGTCCGGGAGGACGGAAAAATGGTCACGGAAAAATCGTCTGCTCCGGCATCCGCGAACATCCCAAACCACGAAGAACAAAGTAGGCGGACTCACGAGCGGATTGATGCTCCAGCAATGCCTTGTACGCGGCTTTGATTGCGTCGGGCGTGACGGAAAACGACTTGGCAACCTGCTGTTCAGCACACGCTTTCCAGTCGGTAACGCCGCCGGTTTGCTGCACGAACTCATCGAATTGTTCTAGCTTTCCTTTCGGCAACAGCTTGAGAAGATCCATGACGTAATAAATCATGGCAATTTCGCCAAGCAATGCGCGTTTCTTCAGTGTCATTCCCTGTATTTCGTTAGAACGCTTCTTCGCCATACATCACCTAATACGACAGCGCTAGATCGAGAATTTGGCCCGCATTGTAGCCGAATTCGTGAGAATTCGGACGACTTGGGCAAACGAGGGAAGGCCGAATTCTCACGAATTCAGCTACAGGATACGATGTAGCGCTGTCGTACTAATGGATAAACTGGAAATCATTATCGTTGTATTGAATTCGACCAGGGCGATTTGATGTTCGGGGTTGGGCGAGTTGGGTTCCGCCTATCTTCGCCAGTGTGATGCATTGTGAGGAAATAGGGGCGACTTTCACCGATAATCAAACGGCCCTGCCAATCCAATTTGTTCGAAGAAATCGGGATTGACAGGCCTGCGCCAAGCGGCTACCATCCTCTCCCTATCAATAAAACTCGGGCGTGACCTCTACCTCACGGAAAGGATTCCGATGACGTCCCAGAAGACAGTCCTCGTTACCGGCGGCGGTGGCTATGTCGGCGCGGTGCTCGTACCGAAATTACTGGCCGAGGGCCATCAGGTTCGCGTTCTCGACCTGTTTATTTTCGGCAACCAGGTTCTCGATGGCGTCAAGGACCACCCACGACTCCAATTGATTGTCGGCGACCTGCGCGATCGCAGCCTGCTCGAGCGCGCGATCCCTGGCTGCGATGCAATCATTCACCTCGCGTGCATTTCCAATGATCCAAGCTTTGAGCTCGATCCGTCGCTCGGCAAATCGATCAACTACGATTGCTTTTCCGACCTCGTTGCCGTCGCGAAAAAAAACAAGGTTCGTCGTTTCGTGTACGCTTCCTCGTCAAGTGTTTACGGCGTCAAGGATGTGCCGAACGTCACCGAGGATCTGCCGCTTGAGCCGCTGACCGATTACTCGAAATATAAGGCGCTCTGCGAGGACGTTCTCCTGGCGGAACGCTGCCCCGGATTCGTGACCTTGATTGTCCGCCCGGCCACGATCTGCGGCTACTCGCCGCGGCTTCGCCTCGACTTGTCCGTTAATATCTTGACGAGTCTTGCCTATCATAATCGCAAGATTACAGTTTTCGGCGGCGAGCAGACGCGACCCAATTTGCACATTCAAGACGTGGTCGATCTCTACTCGCAATCGTTGCGTTGGTCGGATGAAAGCATTGACGGCAAGATTTTCAATGTCGGCTTTCAGAACATGAAGATTCGCGAAATCGCTGAGCTGGTACGTGCTGAGATCGGTCCCGATGTCCAGATTGTGACGACGCCGTCGAACGATTTACGCTCCTATCACATCTCCGCGGAAAAGATTCGCCGCGAGCTGGGCTGGACGCCAAAGCACACCGTCAAGCAGGCGGTTCAGGATTTGGTCGCGGCGTTCAAAGCGGGGTTGGTTCCGGAGGCGATGACCAATCCTCAATATTCCAACATCAAAACGATGCAGAACTACTGTGCCGGCAAAGCCAAAGCAGCATAACCAAAAAGCCCGCCAATCGAGGCGGGTTCTCGATGCATAAGCGAAACCGAAATGACAACTTCCCGATTCCGCCGCTTGCGGCTTAGCGTTCGCAAGGCGCCGTGCGAGTGCTAAGCCGCAAGCGGCAATACCAAATCGGGAAATATTATTTGAATGTTCTAAATGAAGGGGCAAGCAGTGAAGGAAGCGACCAAGGAGCAGCAATATGGCGCCTGTCTGGATGTGCGCGACGAAAAAGGCGTGGCGTCCCTCGGCGTCATGACGAACTTCGTCTGGCAGACTGACCCGAAGCGGCTTCTTTTTGTCCTGGCACGCTACAAGTTCGCGGCCCGCATGCTCGCCGGCAAGACGAACGTCCTTGAGATCGGCTGCGCCGATGCGTTCGGCAGCCGCATTGTGCGCCAGTTTGTCAAGTCGCTGACAGTTTCTGATTTCGATCCGGTGTTCACGAAGGATGTACAAGAGCGTATGAGCCCCGATTGGCCGATGCAGGTTCGTCTGCACGATATGCTTTCCGGGCCGATCGATGGAGCGTTTGATGCCGCCTATTCGCTGGATGTCATGGAGCACATTGCCGAGAAGGACGAACATCGCTTCCTCAAGAACATCGTCGATTCGCTGACGGATGATGGCGTGCTCTTGATCGGCATGCCGTCGTTGCAATCCCAGCAATATGCGTCGCCAGGCAGCCTTGCGGGGCACGTTAATTGCAAGACCGGCGAGGGGCTGAAGCAGTCGGTCGATCCGTTTTTTGCCAATGTCTTTATTTTTTCGATGAATGACGAAGTGGTGCATACGGGGTTTTACCCGATGGCTCACTATTTGTTCGCGTTGTGCTGTAATCGACGTAGGTCCGCCAGTCGCAATGGCGTCAATGGAAAACATACATCGTAGTTGCCTCACGGAAAATATGGAGATGAACATGCCGAATCTCAAAATGATGACGACCGAGGCCTACCAAGCGACGGACAAGGTCGTGCACCTCTCCGATAGCGTTTTCGATTTTCTTGGCAACGCAATCCACAAGAGTCCGCGCAAACGGTCGCGCATTTGCACGCATCGCTCCGTCAGCGAAAAGCTGCACGAGATGTTCGTTATCTACAACAAAGAAACCTACGTGCGACCGAACAAGCATCTTGGCAAGGACGAATCGGTCTACGTTCTCAAAGGCGAAGCTGACTTTATATTTTTCGACGATGACGGCACGCCGAGGCAACTTGTGCGCATGCGTGCGTCCGGCGCCGACCGGGCGTATTACTGCCGGGTGCCGGCCGAGGTGTATCACACGATCATAATGCGTTCGGAAGAAATCGTCCTGTTCGAAGGAACGCCGGGGCCGTTCAACCCGGCCGAGACGCTGTATGCGGACTGGGCGCCGGCGGAGTCGGAGCGCGAGGCTGTCGCCGCCTATCGGCAAGAACTGGATCGCTTTGTCGCCGCCGCCTCACCGAAGGGCACGGAAGGACGGGATCTCTTGCAGTTGCGGCAGCTAAACACACTGGTCTACTCGGCCGTCGAACGCGTCGTTCCTTTAGGCGAAACCGAGAATGAGTTTCTCAAAGCACAACTGCAGCAACAAAAACTCGACCGCATCCGCATTTGTTGTCACCCGGGCGTTGAAGATCGGCTTCACGAGATGCTGATGGTTTTCTCTCGGGACACATACATTCGTCCCAGCATTCACATTGATAAGGAAGAATCCCTATTGATCCTGGAGGGGTTCGGTACCTACGTTTTCTTCGACGATCAAGGCAACGTCATCGACCGCGTGCCGCTGGGCCCCATGGGCTCGGGCCGGTCGTTTTATTGCCGCATCCCGGCCAACACGTATCACTGTTTGACTATCGAATCGCCGATCCTGGTGGCGAAGGAGACGACCTCGGGGCCGTTCTCGCGTGCAGACACCGAATTCCCCACCTGGGCGCCTGACGGCAGCGACATGAAGGCCGCCCACCGCTATCTTGATTCGCTGGGCCAGCCCATGAGGTTGTCGGCATGACGAGTCCGCATGTTCTGGTGATCGGAGGTTCGCGCGGCCTTGGCAAGGGGTTTGCTTCGCTTGCTCGAGAGAATGGCTGGCGCGTCACAGTGGTCGCAAGGACAGCACCGGAGCCAGCCACAGCGGACTTTTTTCCCTTCGATCTTAGCCGAGTTGACGGAATCAAGGAGTTGCTGACAAGCATCGTTGCAGAGCGTGGGGCCCTTAACCACATGGTGTTTTGTCAACGGTTCCGCGGCGCCGGCGACGATTGGACCGGCGAAATAACAGCGAGTTTGGGTGCGACCCGATGCTTTCTTGAAAACAGCGTCACCGCTTTTGATTTGACGCAAAAATGCTCGGCCGTGCTGGTGTCGTCGGTCAATGCATCGTTTATTTCACCAAAGCTTCCGTGCAGTTATCACGTCGGCAAGGCCGGCCTGACGCAACTGGCGCGATACTTCGCGATGTCCCTCGGTGAGAATGGCATCCGCGTAAATGCGGTTTGCCCGGCAACGTTCATCAAGCCGGAAAGTGAAGGCTATTACGCCGAACACCGGGACGCTTATGAGCGGTTGGCGCTGGCGTCACCGTTGCGACGCATGGGAAGCTATCGAGACGTGGCCGAGGCTATTTTCTTTTTGCTCAGCGACAAGGCGTCGTTCATCACCGGGCAATCCCTGGTGGTGGACGGCGGCATCTCGCTGCGCTGGCATGAGACTTTGACTGCTTGAATTTTTCCGCGGAGAGTCACGATGACAACGAGTCCAATTTACCATCGCCGTCGTTCCTGTCGGCTCTGCGAATCGACGCAGATCGATTGCGTATTCGAGTT
>SIAQ01000127.1 GCA_009697105.1 Gemmataceae bacterium
TGCAGCACCTTGAGTCGATCACGTTCTTGCTGGCTCATCTCGATCCGGTCTTTCTGTTGCACGCTCATAGCTGTCCTCCTTGCCCAAGGGCGAAAGAGGACATTCCTATTGCGTTATGACCGGACATTTCTATTTTAGTTCAACAGAATTAAACACGGGCGAATCAGCAACTTTGAATGGATCGAGCACAATTCTTCATTCTTAATTCCTCGTTCTTCATTGCATTTCCGTGGTGTCCACAGCCTGGCCGACGACGCCGAAAAAAAACGGCTCGATCCAGCGTTAGCGGATCGAGCCGTCGAACCTGCGGGGGTAGGTTCGTTACTGCACTTTTTTCAGCTCGGTATCGAGATCGCCGATCTGCACCGAGTTACTCGTGACTCGGCCATCGCGTCCGACGATGAAGACGGTCGGTAGAATGTGGATGCCGTATTGGATCGCGAGCGGGCTATTGAGTCCGCCGGCGTTGTTGGACGGGGCCAGGAACAGGTGCGTGCCCAGGGCCTTCGTGGCGCTGACGGCTTCCTTGGCCTGGGCTTCGGTGTCGTCGAGGCAGATCGAGACGAGTTCGACGCCGAGCTTGGCGCCGTCTCTATCTATGATCCGTTTGAGTTGAGCGAAGTCGCCAACGTGGCTACCGGTCACGCTCGACCAGTAATGGACGATGACGATCTTGTTCTTGAGCGACGCCACATCGAACGGCTGCTTCGTGGCAAGGTCCGGCCCGGCCAGCTTGAGCGGGCTGCCGACGAGGCTGAGGCGAGCCACCGAACCACGTGCTCGCGGCGCGAAGTGGTGTTCGGGAAAATCCTCGGCCAGCTTGGCGTACCAGCGTTTGGCTTCTTCGTTTTTTCCGCTGAATTCGCAGCCAATCGCGATCTGGTGCAGCGCTTCAGAGGTGTCTTCCGCTTTCGGATAGCGTTTGACGAAATCGACCAGGGTGTCATGCCATTTGTCCTGAAGGTTGGCGATTTTCTTCGCCTGCATGGGGTCCATCTGAACCGCCACAATATCGATGGCATACTTCGTCCAGCTACAACGATAGGTCCCATAGGCGGCAAGGTTGCTGCCAGGCAATTGCTTGGCTACGTCATCGCAGAGTTTGTTCTGCAGGGCGATGGTGCCGGCGTCGCCGCTGTTCTGGGCCATGGCGGTGAGGTTGTCAAAAAGCTGCTTGTACCAACCTTCGCGTTCGCTGGCCTTGTCTTCGGGGATGATTTTCTGGACAATCGCGATGCGCTGGCGATAGTAATTTTCGATATCCGCACGATTCTCAAGCACCTTGCCCATTGGTACGGGCTTGGAGTCCAGATCAGCGAGCTCCTTCAGAAGGTCTTGCAGCTTCGGATTCTTGTCAGGTTTCGGCTCCACGATTTCCGTGCTCGGCGCATCGGTGAGGCGCCAGGCCATGCCAACCTGGATCATCTCGCCTGTGTGAAGCCAATTCGAGTTTTTCGCGAATTGGTAGCGAACCGCGCGGTCCGAGAATTTGATGGTTTCGATGTCGCCGTTGGTCTCGCAACTTGGGATGCCGCCTTCGACGGTTTCGAATTTGGCGCCGGCGAGTTGGACTTTGTCGATCAAGTCGCTGAATTTCTTCTGGGCCGCTTGCTGGCGAGCCAAGACCTTCCTGCCTTCGTTCGGCGAGAGTTTGAGCATTGTCAGTTCGTTCTCGCTGATGAACAGGGCCTGGAGGCGGGCGTATTCTTTGGTCGCGACAGCCTGAAAGGCTTCGTAGCTGACTTCCTCGGCGGAAATCATACGCCAGGCGGCAATGTAGCCTTTGCCCTGTGCGGAGACGCCGCCGACGCCCCATTTCATACCGGCCGAGTTGAGCCAGCGGAAATTGTTGGGTACGCCTTTGCCCGTGGTGTCGAATTCGCGATAGACCTCGACGCCCTCTTTGTAGTAGCTCCAGAGATCGACCTTACCTTTGCCAGTGCTGTCGAAAAATCGGCGCAGGGTTTGATCGCCTTGCTTGAGCACCCAGCCGCTGCTGCCTGGAACGGAGCCTTTGATTAGCTCGACGATGCAGGATCTAAGTTCGGCTTCACTGGGTGTGGTGATATTGATGTCGTCAAATTTCGGCGCGAGCTTGGCGTTGAGCATGTCAGCGGCGGCCGGCGCCTGCGCCAGCGCCGGGGTAACGCTGCCGAAGACCAGCACGATCCCCGCCAACCAACGATGTACCGCAGGATTCTTGGTCATCCTTGGGTCTCCTTACAATGAAGTGGTCTTATGTGGAACGGACACTATTACTTCGGCAATCGTCAGCATCGGTATTGAGGGAAATATCCGCATAACCGGCATGTCGGTGCGAATTCCGCGTCGCCCAGATTGCCTCTGCCACCTGAAGTTCCGCTTGCGGCTTAGCGCTCACACGGGGTTATACTTCGATCGGTTGAGATTGTCGCATTTTCAGAGCCTGAGCGCCAGCGAAGGGCCGCTGTGTGCCCTTCGCTGGCGCTCAGGCTCTGACCGGACAAATTCATCCGCTCGAAGTATATCCGAGCTCCAAGCCGAAGGCGGAAAACAGGGATCGTGACAGCGATTTCATTTTCCCTTTGCCTTTTCATGCCTCAGGACCGAAAATTGCCTTTGGAACTCTCTACGTGGAGCACGCAATCGTGAGAAATGTATTGACGCTAATCCTCGCCGGCGGCAAAGGCACACGACTGGAACCGTTGACGCGCGATCGGGCGAAACCGGCCGTGCCGTTCGGCGGATTGTATCGCATCATTGACTTCACACTCTCGAACTGCATTAACAGCCACCTGCGCCGCGTCCTCGTGCTTACCCAGTACAAGGCCCGCAGCCTCGATCGGCACATCTCGACGGGCTGGGGCTTCCTGCCGCGCGAACTCGACGAGTACATCGACGTTCTGCCGCCGCAGCAGCGACTTGACGAGAATTGGTATCAGGGCACCGCCGACGCGATCTATCAAAACGTTTACACGATTGAGAAGGCGAATCCGAAGTACGTGTTGATTCTGGCCGGCGATCACATCTACAAGATGGATTACGGCGCGATGATCCGCGCTCACATCGCCGCTAATGCCGACTTGACGATCGGATGTATACCGGTTGAAGCGAAGGAAAGCATCCATTTCGGCGTGATGCAGGTCAATGCGACCGACCGCGTGATCGGTTTCCAGGAGAAGCCGCGCGAGCCGATGACGATCCCCGGAGAGCCGAACCATATCTTGGCCTCAATGGGCATT
Source organism: Gemmataceae bacterium (assembly GCA_009697105.1). Taxonomy (GTDB): domain Bacteria; phylum Planctomycetota; class Planctomycetia; order Gemmatales; family Gemmataceae; genus SIAQ01. The sequence goes on from SIAQ01000127.1 coordinate 3,222, forward strand.
TACGTGTTCTCTGTGCCGCTTCTTTATGACCTGCTCATGCAGGACGCCACCAATGCGAACAGCCAGCACGACTTCGGCAAGAATATCATCCCCGGAATGATCGAGAAGCAAAAGGTGCTCGCCTACCGTTTTCGCGACAAGAACGAAAAACCGACCGCCTACTGGCGCGACGTCGGCACGCTCGACGCCTATTACCAGACAAACATGGACTTGATCCAGGTCGTGCCCGAATTGAACCTGTACGATCACGCCTGGACGATCCGCACGTTGCAGCCGCAGGTCCCGCCGCCGAAGTTTGTTTTCCACGAGGAATCAACCGGCCGACGCGGCGCGGCCCACGACAGCATCGTCTGCGCGGGTTGCATCGTGTCGGGCGGACAGGTCGAGCGCAGCATCCTGTCGCCGAACGTGCGTATCAACAGCTTTGCCCATGTCGAAGATTCGATCCTATTCAGCGGCGTGGATGTGGGCCGCGGTTGCCGAATTCGGCGAGCGATTATCGACAAGGACGTGAAGATTCCCCACGGCACGACCGTCGGATATGATCCGGAACACGATCGCCGGCGAGGCTTTACCATCACCGAGCAAGGCGTGGTGGTGATCGCGAAGGGCGAAACCGCGGAGATGTTCAAACGACCGTGAGTTGTTTTCATGGGGTATCGCAAGCCCAGGGGTCCGGAGTACCTCACTCATGGGCTTGAATTTTCTACGCTATTATTGCCGGAGCCAATCGATGAGCGACGCACAACACGCCGAACCGAAACCACACGCTCCCGTCCGCAACAACGGTTGGATCTGGTATTTCGGGTTCCTGTTCGTAGCGAGCGTCGGCGTGGCGCTGTTCATGATCTGGTTCAATCTCAGTATCCAACTCAAGCCGGAACAACTTGAAATCGCGCACAAACGCTGGCGCGAGAATGGCCCCAAGAACTACAAGATGCTGCTGAAGAAAAAGCTCAATAACGAGGACAAAGTCACGACGTTTATGGTCACCGTACGCAACAAGAAGGTGACCGAAGTGATGATGGACGGCAAGCCGCTGCCACAGGAAAATGATAACGAGCGCGATATGAACGTGTACCACAGCATGGATGCGATGTTCAGCTTTGTGCAGACTTTCATGACGAAGGACCACAAAGAGAATGCGCCGAAGGTATATGTAACCGCATTATTCGATCCCGAAAACGGCGCACTCTTGCGTTACGTTCGCCGCGTCATGGGCACGACGCAGCGCGTGGAATTGAACATTACGCTCGAAGCGATTGAGTGAGGCGCCGAATCGACGCTCACTTCACCCGAAACACCATCCGTGCCTCCTTGACGTCGTAATCGCCGACCACCGTCTGCCCGTCGCGCACGCGGCCTTCGAGGATCAGTCGGCCCAGCGCGTTTTCGACCTCCTTTTGCAGCGCTCGCTTGATCGGCCTGGCGCCGTAGCTTGGCTCGTAACCGACACGCACCAGGTGAATCTTGGCGGCGTCCGTCAACTCCAGCGTTATCTTGCGATCCGCGAGCCGTGCTTGCAACCGGCGTAGCTGGATGACGATGATTTCCTTCAGCTGCTTTTCATCGAGTGCGTGGAAAACGATCAACTCATCGACGCGGTTCAAGAACTCGGGCCGAAATGCGCGGCGCATCTCATTCAACATCACATCCTTCATCGACTCGTAGCCTTCGCCGTCGAAGGCGCCCTGGTGATTGAGGATGCGCTGGCTGCCGATGTTGCTCGTCATGATGACGATGGCGTTCTTGAAATCGACGGTTCGGCCCTGGCCATCGGTCAGGCGACCGTCGTCGAGGATTTGCAGCAGCACGTTGAACACGTCGAGATGGGCCTTCTCGATTTCGTCAAAGAGCACGACGGAGTACGGCCGACGCCTGACCGCTTCGGTCAGCTGCCCGCCTTCCTCGAAGCCGACGTAGCCCGGCGGCGCGCCGACGAGGCGCGAGACTGTGTGCTTTTCTTGATACTCTGACATGTCGATGCGGATCATCGCGCGTTCGTCGTCGAACAGGAACTCAGCCAATGCGCGGGCCAACTCGGTCTTGCCCACGCCGGTCGGGCCGAGGAAGATGAACGACCCGATTGGCCGATGCGGATCCTTCAACCCCGATCGCGCCCGCACAACCGCCTCGGCCACGGCGATCACCGCTTCGTCCTGCCCGATGACGCTCTTGTGCAGCTCATCGCCAAGGTTTAACAGCTTCGCCGCCTCGCCTTCGAGCAGCTTGTCAACGGGAATGCCGGTCCATCGGCTGATGACCTTGGCGATGTCGTGCTCATCGACCTCGTCTTTGGTCAGGCGTTCGCGCTCCTTCGTATCCGACTGCGCTTTCGGCGCTTCGTTGAGCTGCTTTTCGAGCGCGGGGATGATGGAATACTGCAACTCGCTGGCCCGCGCCCAGTTGCTCGTTTTCTTGGCGTCGTCCAGTTCCCGTCGCGCGGCTTCGATTTGCTCGATCATGGAACCTGCCGCCTGTCCGCCGCGTTTCTCCTCGTCCCATTGTTGTGCGTAAACGCGTTCCTGCTCTTTGAGGTCCGCGAGTTCCTTTTTCAGCTTTTCGAGCCGATCACGCGAGGCGGCGTCCTTTTCCTTCTCCAGCGAGACGCGCTCGATCTCCAGCTGCATTACCTGTCGGCTCACGGCGTCGAGTTTGTCTGGGCGCGATTCACGCTCGGTGCGCAGTTTCGCCCCGGCCTCATCGACGAGGTCGATGGCTTTATCAGGCAGGAAGCGATCGGAGATGTAGCGATTCGACATCACCGCCGCCGCCACGAGGGCACTGTCCTTGATGCGCACCTTGTGATGGGCCTCGTAGCGCTCCTTCAGACCGCGCAGGATCGAGATCGTATCCTCCACCGTCGGCTGATCGACCTGCACCGGCTGGAATCGCCTCTCGAGCGCGGCATCCTTTTCGATGTACTTGCGATACTCGTCAAGCGTCGTCGCGCCGATGCAGTGCAACTCGCCGCGAGCCAGCATCGGCTTGAGCAGGTTCCCGGCATCCATCGCGCCTTCCGCCTTGCCGGTGCCGACAACGGTGTGCAATTCGTCGATGAAGAGAACGATCGTGCCTTGCGATTCGGTCACTTCCTTGAGCACCGCTTTCAGGCGTTCCTCGAACTCGCCGCGAAACTTGGCCCCGGCGATCAGCGCCCCCATGTCGAGGGCGACGACGCGTTTATTCTTCAAGCTCTCCGGCACGTCGCCGCGGTGGATGCGCTGGGCCAAGCCCTCGACGATCGCTGTCTTGCCGACGCCGGGTTCGCCGATCAGCACCGGATTGTTCTTCGTGCGGCGCGACAGCACCTGGATCACTCGGCGAATCTCCTCATCACGCCCGATGACCGGATCGAGCTTGCCGAGCTTGGCGTATTGCGTCAAATCACGGCCATACTTTTCGAGCGATGCGTACGTCGCCTCTGGATTTTGAGAGTTGACGCGCTGGTGCCCGCGGATGTCCTGGATCGCCTTGGTGAGGCTCGTGCGATTGAGCTTGAACTCTTTGAGGATTCGCCCTGCGGCGCCGGTGTCGTCGATCATCGCCAGCAGAAGATGCTCGACGGAGACGAAGTCGTCCTTCATCTTCTTGGCTTCGTCCTCGGCTAAACCTAGCAGCCGATTCAGCCGACCGGTGATGGCGACCTGATCGCTTCCGCCAGTCACGCGCGGCAGCTTTTCCAACTCGCGCTGAACCTTGATTTTGACGGCGTCAACGGCGACCTCGGCCTTGGTCAGAATCGAAGGCGCCAGGCCCTGTTCCTGGTCCAACAGGCTCAGAAAAAGATGCTCGACATCCATCTGCTGATGGTTGAATTTGGCCGCCAAGCGTTGAGATGACTGCAGCGCTTCGAGTGATTTTTCGGTAAAGCGATCCTGGTTCATGGAACCCTCCGCCCGCAAAATGGTGCACCGTTTCGGAACACGTCCAACCCACACAAAGCAAACGGAGTGCCAACGCCAGGATAACTTCGTTATGCGATGCCAGATAGGGACTTATGCTGATTTCGCCGATCGGCACGTTGGCGTCCAGGCTGCCAATTCGACAAACCAGCGTGCCGATTCCGCACGCTTTCGTTAGGCGGACGCCCAGGCGACGGGAACCGCCCGCAGTGGTTTTTCGCGTACAATAGGGAAATGCCTTCGCACCCGGAGTAGCCATGCCCGCCGATGCCAAACCGCTCTTTCGCTCGGATGCCCTGCGCCCGAAGTTGTCGGCTTTCACGCCGTCCGCCGCCGTCGCCGCCGCACGGACCAAGCTCGGGCATTGGACCGACTTGCTCTCGTCGAAAGCCGCTGAGAAGATGAAGGAAACGGAACTCCTCGCCGACTTCTTGCGCGACATCTTCGGCGACCTCCTGGGCTATACTGGCCCGGCATCCGGCGCTGCCACGTACACGCTCAAACGCGAATCGCTGGTGCAAGTGGACGGCAAGTTCGCCGACGCCGCCCTGGGCCGATTCACACTTGCCGATGCGTCATCGGATTTCGTCGTCGTCATCGAAGGCAAAGGCCCGCGCGATCCGCTCGACCGCCCCTTCGGCAGCCGCAAACGCTCTGCCGTCGAGCAAGCGTTGCAGTATGCCGTCAACCTGCGGATCGATTGGTTCCTCGTCACGAACATGCGCGAGATTCGGCTCCTACACAAGGGCCACGATCTCTTCAGCTACGAGCGCTTCGAGACGCGCACACTCGCCGATGATGACGCCGCCCTGAAGCGCTTCGTCTACCTGCTCGGTGCGGAACGCGTCGTGCCCACTACAGCGGGGACGCATCTCGATACGCTGCTCGCCGATTCGCGCCGCATAGGCCGCGAACTGACCAACGACTATTACCACGAATACGCCACGCTGCGCCGCCAGACGTTCCACGAACTCCGCCGGGCGAACCCGACGATTCCCCCCGCCGATCTGCTCGCCGCCACGCAAAAGATCCTCGATCGCATCCTCTTCATCGCTTTCTGCGAGGATCGCGGCCTGCTTCCAGCAAGCTCCATCGCCGATACCTATGGACATAAGGACCCGTACAACCCGCGCCCGATCTGGACCAACTTTCGCGGTCTCTTCCGCGCCGTCGATGAGGGTAACCTCGCCCTCAACATCGCCAAATACAACGGCGGACTCTTCGCGGGCAATGACTTCATCGATTCGCTCAACGTCCCCGACCTCGTCTGCAAAGGCTTCGACAAGCTCGCCGCCTACGAGTACGGCAACGATTCCGCCGACCCGGCTGCCAAGCTCATCGACGTCGAAATCCTCGGCCACATCTTCGAGCAATCGATCAGCGATCTTGAAGAGATGCATCAGCAAATCATCGCTCCGCCCGAGGCCGAACCTATCAAGGCCGGCCCCTCCAAGCGCAAGAAGGAAGGCGCGTTCTACACGCCCACCTTCGTCACGCGCTACATCGTCGCCGAGACGCTGCAACCGATCATCGCGAGCCGATTCGAGGCGTTTCGGCAGGAGCGCGAGGCCGATGCGAAAGGCGCGATCAAAAAGCTCCTGGCCGACCCGCGTGCCTACGATCTGCGTGACCTCACCAAGCCGCAGCGGGCCGCCATCGCCGACTTTTGGCAAGCCTGGATCGATGAACTCGCCACCATCCGCGTCGTCGATCCGGCCTGCGGCTCCGGTGCGTTTCTGCTTGAAGCGTTCGATCAGTTGCACGTCCATTATCAGCAAGCCCAGGCCCGCTATGCCGAGCTGACCGACACGCACCTCTTCCGCGATGTCGATCGCCAGATTCTGCAAAGCAACCTGTTCGGCATGGATTTGAACACAGAGGCCATCGAAATCTGCCGGCTCAGCCTGTGGATCAAAACCGCCGAGCAAGGCAAGATCCTCACGAGCCTGGATGACAACGTCAAGCAGGGCAACAGCGTCATCGGCGAACCGACGCCGCTCGACGCCTGGAAGCAGCGCTTTCCCGCCGCGTTCACGGCAGGCGGGTTCGACGTCGTCATCGGCAACCCGCCCTACGTCCGCCAGGAGTGGATCGCCAAGGACAAGCCATTTCTCCAGCGACACTACAAAGCCTACGACGGCGTCGCCGACCTCTACGTCTACTTCTACGAACTCGGCATGAAGCTCCTGAAACCAGGCGGACGGCTGGGGTTCGTCGTCACCAACAAATGGATGCGGGCAGGCTACGGCGAAGCGCTGCGGAAATTCTTCGGCGATTCCGCCTGGGTGGAGCAAGTCGTCGATTTCGGCCACGCCAAGCAAATCTTCCCCGATGCCGACGTGTTCCCGTCGATCCTCATCGCCCGCAAACCGGCCAACGTGCCAACGCCGCCTTCGGTCCGCGTCTGTGCCATTCCGCGCGAACAACTACGCATCGACGACCTCTCCCGGCAAATCAAAAGCGACGGCTACGAGGTGCCACGCGACCGCCTCGGCGCGGAGCCGTGGAGCTTGGAACCGCCGGGCGTGGCGAAGCTCATTCAGAAAATTCATGCCATTGGTATCCCGTTGAACCGATACGCTGGAGCCGAGCCACTTTCGGGAATCAAGACTGGATTCAACGATGCATTCCTATTGGACACGCCAACGAAAGAGAAGTTGCTCTCAGCAGATCCGAAATCCGCCGATCTTCTGAGGCCTTACGTTCGAGGGCAGGACATCGAGCGTTGGCAAGCTGATTGGATTGGCCTTTGGATGATCGTGATGAAATCGAGCGGGAACTACAATTGGCCCTGGTCGAAGAGTGGACAAGACGCGGAGAAAGTTTTTGCGTCAACGTACCCCGCGATACACGATCAACTAAATCAGTATCGAGACACGCTGATGAAACGAGGTGATCAAGGTGAACATTGGTGGGAACTGCGATCATGCGCATACTGGGATGCCTTTGATAAGCCCAAGATCATTTATCCCGAAATTACTTGGCGTGCTCAATGGAGTTTTGATGCACGGCAACTCTACATCAATAACACCGTTTACATTCTGCCGTCACAAGATCTATGGATTCTCGCCGTCATGAATTCGCCGCTGATTTGGTGGTATTCATGGCGAGCCGCAATTCACGGCAAGGACGAAGCGCTACGTTTCATTCGTGCCTACGTTCAGGAAGTACCGATTTGCCGACCCACGGAGGTGCAGCACTAGGCAGCCTCAACCGCCGTGCGCCGCCTGATCGACATCACGGCGGAGCAGCAAGAGGGACGCCGGGAGATGCTTGATTGGCTGCGGCTGGAGTTCGGCATCGAGAAGGCGTCGCAGAAGTTGCAGGATGTCGCCCGGCTGGATGCGGACACGTTAGCTGGCGAGGTCAAGAAAGCGCGGGGGCGGGCGAAGCCGTTATCCGTGGCGGATGTCAAACGCTTGAAGCAAGAACACGCTGCGACGATCCTGCCGCTGCAAACCCTGGCGAGTGAAGCACGCACGCTGGAGAGCCGCGTGTCCGATTTGGTGAACGCGGCCTATGGCCTGACGCCCGACGAGATCGCGTTGATGTGGGCGATGGCCCCGCCGCGGATGCCGATTGAAGCGTAAAGCCCGCGTGGCTTTCATTTCTCGCGCTCAGCGTCGGGCGTTGCGCCAACTCTCCACGTTCACGTGCTCCGCTCGGCCTTCTTGTTGCAGCTTCAGCAAACCGGCGTGGACCTGGGCGCGGGCGAAACGCATGAGCGATTCCGGCGTGCCTCGGTAGAGTAGGGCGGTGAGTGCGTCGATGTCGATCGGCGTGTCGCTCAGGGTGTCGAGGAGTTGGCATTCGCGCTTGCCACGATGCTCGATGGCGGCGGCGATCAGCTTCGTCGGGTCAGTGCTGATCGCGCCGTGGGCTGGCAGCAGGATGCGCGTCGGTAGTTCGCGCAGGCGACGCAGCGAAGCGAGATAGTCCGGGATGTTGCCATCCGGCGGCGCGATGACCATCGACGTGACAGTCGAAATCATGTCGCATGCCATGAGGATGCGATAGACCGGCTCGAAGAACGCCAGATGCCCGGAGGCGTGGCCGGGCGTGTGCAGCACATCGAGATGCCAGGGCCGACCGTCCGCGGGCGAGGTGCCGAGATCGAGGCGATCGCCGTTGTGGAGCAAGAGATCGACGCGGACTGTGCCTTCGAGCAAAGCAGCCGTGCGCGAGTGTGCCCAGATCGGCACGTTGTAGCGGTCCGCGCAAATCGTGGCGGCATCAACGTGATCGGGATGATGGTGCGAGAGCACGATCGCCGACATGCCGCGACCGATGTGCCGCTGTTCATCCAGAATATCGAAGAGTCGCTGTTGTTCGTCGGCCTCGCGCGGCCCGGGGTCGATGAGATAGCGAGGCCCGTTGCCAATGTACACCGCACTGGTATGCGTGCTCGGCGGCAGGGCGACGGTGCGTAGCGGAATCATCTGCACGCACGGCGCGAGATAGATCGGATGGATCGCGCCGGCGGCTAAGTGCCGGAACGTCGGGCCAAGGCGAGCCGGTGCTTCGTCGATCGGATGGCCGGCGAGAATCTCCAGCGACATCGCCGACGGCGGCGTGACCAGCACCTCACCGGTATGCCAGCGTGCCAACAGGGCTTCGGGCGTCGTCCATTCGCCGAGTTCGAGTTCGCCGGGAACGACATGCGCGACTTGTCCGGACGGGAGTTGAGCTGAGAAGAACGTGGTGGCGAAACGCACCGGCGTAAACTTGGGTGTCGTGATTTCGCCGATCAATGGGAAATCGGTATCGCGGATCGTCCAACGGTTGCGGGCGAGAAACTCAGCAAAGGGAAGCGTCTCGTCGAGCACGCTTTGGCGGAATGGCTCAAATTGCGAGGAATCAGCGAGCAGATTTCCTGCGTCATCCCGTGCGATGAGGACGCCGACCTCCTCAAAAAGCTCACGACAGGCGGCCAGGCGGCGGGCGTGCAGTGGGTCGCCGTTGGCGTGGTGCAAATCTTGTTCGGCGAGCTTGCCGCCGGGAAAGGCCCAGAACCCGCCGAAGAATCGCAGCTGGCGGCCGCGCAGAATCGCGTACACTTCGCGCGAACCGGGGCCGTGAGAAAGCAGGACGCTGGCGGCAGGCGTGGCGAGGTTCACGATGGCTTCGCGACCTCGTCGGTCGGGGGCGGCGGCGGTGTTTCGCCTTTCAACCCGCGGTCGACGGCCTCGAGCAAGCGCTCCATCGCGAAGGGTTTGCGGATGTAGTCGATGACGCCGAGGTATTCGGCATACGCCTTGTGCCGACTGCCTTCATTGGCGGTGATCATGATGATCGGCGGCGTTTCCTTCTTATCGCGAAAATGTTCCAGGACGGGATAGCCGCCCTTTCGCGGCATCATCATGTCAAGGATCACGAGGTCGGGGTGTTGCTGATAGATCAGATTTTGGCCTTGCTGTCCGTCTCGAGCCTGCACGACCTTGTGTCCTTGCGTTTCGAGAACGGCACGGATGCCATCACTGAGTTCGTAATCGTCATCGACGATCAGAATTAATTTGGGATCGGCCATTCGATCGACTCCTTGTATTCGATGGCATTGCTGCCGCCACCGTATCCATCACGCTCTGCGTTATGGATTTGCATTGGTTCGGCGCAAAACGACAATATTCGAACATCTTAATAAACCCATTACGCGGAGTGTAATGGCTACGATAATCGAATGCTGTTTCCAGGCGAATCTACATTCACATTATCACGGCAAGAGGGTGGCTACAAGTCCAACGAATGGAGAAGCTCTGTCATTTCGCCGGCGGCGTGTTGGTTTCCTTGGCGCTGAGCAATGGGAATTCCTTGGGTGAGCAGTTCGCGAGCGTCGGCGATGCGATTCAGTCTTTGCAGTGCCCGAGCACCTTGATGATACGCGGGAGGGTATTGAGGATTGGCCTGGATTACCTCGTGAAAACTAAGTACTGCCTGCGGATCGTCGCCCAGGGCGACATATTCCATGGCCAACATGTAGCGCAATTCGGCATCGTCCGGCGAGTCGTTAATCCAGGCTTTCAAATTCTCGATGCGATTCGATGCATTCATAGCGGGTTCGTGCAAAAGGGGGCATGAGGTTTCCGATAGTTATTGTATCAGGCATCTCTCTCATTTCCACCATGTCCGCCGGCAAAATCGTCAGAACCCACAGTCCCTTGCATTCTTTCCGAATCGGTCGAACGGGCACGATCGTCGCGTTTCATGCCACCAGCGCGCGGTATCGGCACATTGAGCGATTCCGCGCGGATGGTGATGCAGGCGATTTGATTTCGTTGCCGAACTGTCTTGTATGTGTGTTCCTCCTCTTCCGAATCTTCAACGACAAATTCGTTGAGGTCAACCCGGGGACGCCATAACTTCATTCAAACGACACCGATGAAACAATCCCATTGACGATTTGAGGACACCATGAGTTCGCGCCGCCGATGGACGATTACCGTGGGGCTGCTGAGCTGTTGGATCGTCATCTGTACGATCTACGCCAACGAACCCGCGGGGCCGAACCTCTTTCCCAATGGCCCGGCGGCCGTCAATGATACGACGCAGCTGACGCGCACTGGCGCACGCCGTACGTTGGTCGTCTCGGCAGTGGATCGAACCAAAGGCGCGGTTGTCAACATTCATAGCGAACGGCAAGTGCCGGCGAATACGACCGAAAACTTTCCAGCGTCGACGCAGAACCGCGTCAACGGCATGGGCACGGGTATCATCATTGACCCGCGCGGATATATCGTCACCAACCAACACGTTGTCGAGGATGTCAGCGCGTTGCGCATTCGTCTCGCCGACGGCACATCGACAAATGCCGTTGTCGTCGCCCGTCATCCCGAACTCGACCTTGCGCTGATCAAGATCGATCCACCATTCGCGCTCCCAGTGATGCCAATCGGCACCGCCAGCGACCTCATGATCGGCGAAACCGTCATCGCCATCGGCAATGCCTACGGCTACGAACATACCGTCAGCGTCGGCGTCATCAGTGCTGTCAAACGCGATGTCAGCCTCACGAAGGACATGGCCTACAAATCGCTCATCCAAACGGATGCCAGCATCAATCCAGGCAACTCAGGCGGACCGCTCATCAATATCAATGGTGAACTCATCGGTGTCAACGTCGCCATCCGCGCCGGCGCTCAGGGCATAGGTTTTGCAATCCCCGTCGATCATATGGTGCGTTCCGTGAGCGACATGCTGAAGCTCAACCGCAAGAATTACCACGGCCTGGCCCATCGCGATGTGCTCCAACCCGCCAAGGACGGAATGACGCGGAAAGTCATCGTCGATCGCATCGATTCCGCCAGCCCCGCTGATGTCGCCGGGCTTAACTCGGGCGATATCATCTTGCAAGTCGGCGATGTCAAAGTCCTCTGCGGAATCGACGTCGAACGCGGCCTAATTGACCGCAAGCCCGGCGAGCCCGTCTCGTTTGTCGTTCGCCGAAACGATCAGGACAAAGTAATAAAGCTCGCCTTGGCGGGAAGCCCAGGTGATCGCCAGGTGAGGCCCGTCTCCTCCACTGCGGATGTAGTTTGGCAGCGGCTTGGCGTGCAATTCGTTCCCGTGGCACGCGACGCCGTCGTGCGATTCAACAATCAACTGCACGGCGGACTCGAAGTCTCGGCGATCAACAACGCAGGATTGGCCGCGAAGGCGGGACTGAAGAAGGGCGATATCCTCGTCGGGTTGCATAGCTGGGAAACTGTCAATCTCGACAATATCACCTATGTGCTCAATCATCCCGACTTGTCGACGTTCAATCCAGTACCGTTTTTCATCTTGCGTGGCAGCAAGATTCACCACGGAACGCTGCCTGTAACGCCGTGAAATGCAATCCCAAGGGTGAGGTGCTCCCGAACCCTTAGGACGGTGCATTGGCTGATCCCAGAGGTTCGGAGGTTCTCGGCTTACGGCGATCCCGATTCACACATATCCACGAGGATCGCACATCCCGATTTCGGCGAACCCTTTCAAACGCAGCAAGCAGGAATCGCATCGACCACACGCCAACCCATTGGGCGTCGGGTCGTAGCACGATGTCGTCAATTTGAAATCTATGCCAAGCTCAATCCCTTTTCGAAGGATCTCGGCTTTGCTCATGGCGATCAACGGCGTGTGAATCGTAAAGCTTGCGCCTTCGACGCCGGCTTTGGTTGCCAGGTTGGCCAACTTCTCAAATGCCGCGATATATTCCGGTCGGCAATCGGGGTATCCCGAATAATCGAGGGCGTTGACGCCGAGAAAAATATCACTTGCGCCCAACGTCTCCGCAAAGGCGAGTGCGAATGACAGGAAGATCGTGTTACGCGCTGGCACATAGGTGGACGGGATACCGGTGCTCATCGCATCGAGCGAGCGATCTTTCGGCACGGGCGTATCGCTCGTCAACGCCGAGCCGCCGAACTGCCTCAGTTCAATCGGCATGACGATGTGCCGCGTGACACCAAGGCGTTGCCCGATTTGCACAGCGGCGTCGATTTCGATGGCGTGGCGTTGGCCATACTGCATCGTCAATGCGTAGCAGTCGAAGCCTTGGCGCTTGGCGATCGCCAGCGTGGTCGTGGAATCAAGTCCGCCCGAGAGCAGGACAACGGCTTTGGGGGAGGGGTTCATGCGGTTAGAACACTTTGGGAACTTGAATTTCCGCTTGCGGCTTAGCGCAAGCGGAAAACGGCGATCGAGACGCGCGTCGATTATTAATAATACGATATGGTGGCGGGGATCGCGAGTTGCACGTTCCGCATTGTGCCGAAACCTGACCGCTCGCTGCGATCGCCACTAATCACAAGGCCCGGCAGGATGATACTTCGCACGTTATAAATTGTCGCTTTTCCGAACCGACATAAACCGCACGACATCCTGTCGGCCACTCCCTGACTGTCGCGGCTCGGAAAAGCGTCAAAATCACCCGTCAAAGGTAGATATGCTCACTTCTTCTCGACAAACATCTGCTCGAGCAAGCGCGTCAGTTCGGGACCGCGGGCGTTGAGCGACACGACGCGACCGTCGCGATCGACGAGGATCGCCAGCGGGATCGATTGCACGCCGTAGTAATCGGCGAGGCTTTCGCCACGTTTCTGGCTGTCGTTGAAGATGCTGCCCCAGGGAAGCTTCTGGGTTTCGTTGAACTTCCGTACGGCATCTTCGGTGTTATCGAGGCTAATGCCGACGACTTCAAAGCCGCGCTTGTTGTACTTCTCATACAGGCTTTTGACGTGCGGGATTTCCTGCACGCATGGCCCACACCAGGTGGCCCAGAAATCGACGAGAACGACTTTGCCTTTGAGGTTCTTGAGGTCGAAGTCCTTGCCATCGATAAGTTTGCCCTTGACCTCCATGGTGTTGCCGACGAGGTCCAAGCGACGCGCCACACCCGCCATCGATTTGGTGCGAAGATTGGCTTCCTTCATTTCGTCGGCAGACGCTGGCCGCACGGTCAATGTGAACTCGCCGTTGCTCTGGCCGCCAAGACTGGTGGCGACGATCGTGTATTTGCCGGCCTTCTCGATTTTCTGTACGAGGCGTGAATCGAGACTTTCGCCGTTGTCATCATTCTGGGCGATGATTTTCCCCATATCATCGAGGAGGAAAAGGTAGGCATCGAAATCTTTGCTGGCGAGATCGATGCGATAGGTTTTGTTAGCTTCCGCTTGGATGATGAAGAGTTTGCTGCGTTTTTCGCGGCGGCCGAAACGATTGTCAACAAAGGCGCCGTCATCGGCGGTAATTTGACCCGTGTAGACCGCCTTGCCGTCTTTGTCCGCCTTGAGGTCGAAGCGTTTGGCTTCGACTGGCTTTTTGGGATCGACTTTCTTGTCGAAGCCAGGCCCATCGAGTTTGATCGGGGCGTCCTTGAAGTCGGCTTTCTTGTCGAGGTTGGGTTTGACGGGAGCACCGCCGGCAAGGTCGCGAACGATGAGCGTGAATTTTCCCGCATCACCGCCGCCGAACGACGTGCAAACAATCGTGTAATCGCCGTTCTTGGGCGCGACATAGATCATGCGGGCGTTCGGGAAGCCGCCGCCGTCGTCGTCTTGTGCGACGTTATCGCCAGCGGGATTTTCCAAACGCAGATAGGAATCGAACTCCGTGCTGACCATGTCGATCTGGTAGCGCTGATTCTCGACCATCCGGTAGGTAAATGTTTTGGCGAAACTGTCGGTGCGGACTTTGTCCTTCAGGTCGGCATTGGTGAGTTTGCCGTTGATGACGATCTCTTTCGTCTGCGCTTTTTTCGGCGGATCCTTCTTATCCGCATCGGCGGACTTGCGGTCCTTGTCGCCAGCCCAGGTGTGCAACGTCAGCGCATTGCTCACGATAAACGTCGCTAGAAAAGCAAATCGCAATAGGGTCATGTCGTCCTCCGCGATGTTGGAAGCGCTCGCCAACCACTAACGAACAGGGTGACGAGCACGTTCGGTTGATCTGTTCTACCAGATTGTTGGAAATCAACGAATGGGATTCCAAATCCCATCCCCATCCAGGAGATGCAGAGAAATATTATCGAGGGAAACTTCAAACAGCAAGGCGTCTACGACCAAAACAGATTTCCCGAGCGGCAATCGTAATCGCTTAGGTCGTGTGGACAAGGTTGCGGTAAATCTGGTAAGACACAGGCCATACCTTTTGCCAAGGAGGGCCTGTCATGCTTGCTCGCCATGCGATTTCGGACGCCGACTGGGATCGGATCAAAGACCTGTTGCCCGGTCGTGAGGGACAAA
>SIAQ01000128.1 GCA_009697105.1 Gemmataceae bacterium
GTGGCGTTGCTCTCCTGGCCGTAGATGGCGAGGTCGCCGATACGGCCGCCGTGTTCGAGGACGAACTTCTCCGACTGCACGAACATGCCGGCCGAGCCGCAGCAGGGATCGTAGACGCGGCCCTTGTACGGTGAGAGCATGCCGACGAGGAGGCGGACAATGCAACTCGGCGTGTAGAACTGGCCGCCGTTCTTGCCTTCGGCGCTGGCGAATTGCGTGAGGAAATATTCATAGACGCGCCCAAGGATGTCCTTGGAGCGGTTGGCGGCGTCGCCGAGGCCGATGGTGCCAATGAGGTCGATGAGTTCGCCGAGGCGGTGCTTGTCAAGACCGGGGCGGGCGTAGTCCTTGGGGAGAACGCCTTTGAGGCGGGGGTTGTCGCGTTCGAGGACGACCATGGCATCGTCCACGACCTTGCCGATCGTGGGCTGCTTGGCGCTGGCCTGCAAGTGCGACCAGCGGGCTTCCTTCGGCACCCAGAAGACGTTCTCGGCACGGTATTCGTCGGCGTCTTCGGGATCGGAGCCTTCGTAATCGCCTTTGCCGGCGAGCAGTTTAGCGTGCATTTCCTCAAAGGCGTCGGAGATGTACTTGAGAAAGATGAGGCCGAGGACGACGTGCTTGTACTCCGCCGCGTCCATGTTGTTGCGCAGCTTGTCAGCCGCAAGCCAGAGCTTGGCTTCAAAGCCGAGATTGGCGTGGGAATCAGCAGCGGCGGATTTCTTGGCTTTGGGCGGCATCAGAGTTCCGGGATAGGAGAGTGGCCGACGATTGCTGTGCTGTTGCGAATGAGAAACTATTATCGCCGACTGAAGAGTGAATGTCCAGCGTGAGAACCAAGAGTACATTTCTACAGTAGGACATATTGCCGTGCATCCTTGCAAATTGGGGGATTCGATTTCCTCGTTTTGGCTAGATCGGCAGATTGTGCCGATTAAATGAATTAGATGTCACGGATGCTGGGATGCCCCAAACGACAATGGGTAAAGATTACCGATTATAGGGGTTGTTCACGCTCGGCTCGCAACGCGTTGCGATTCCAGCGATGTTGTGGTTTGCGATGAGCGATGGAAATGACCCGATACCGCCCGCGGCCCAAAATGACGCCGATGGACCATGACGCATTGCGGCCATTGTACATTCTTGCATTACCACGGATCACGGACGACTTGAGTCACCAGCGAATCTTCAATCGTGGCGGCGGCAGGTTCGCGGGTTTGCGTTTGCTCAGCCAGAATAGACCGAAGGCTGCGAGCATACCGATGAATTGCAAAAGCAGCGCGGCTTCCAGGCCGATTCCGAGCGACTCGTTTTTCGTTACGAAATTCACAAGGAACCAGCCCGCCAGCAGAAGGAAGTAACCGAGGGTGAAGAGTATAGCGACTGCCAGATGTGCCCATTTCACAAGCGTGTCGTTATTGGCCGGGGCGTCTCCTCGTTTCAAATCCATGACAGCGATCGATGGTGTTGCGAGCATCAGGAGTACGAGTAGAAGGACAAATGCGAGGTAGGCCGGCTTTACCCCGGCATCGAAATGAGCGAGCGTCCAGAGGGTGGCGCTTGGGATACTATCCTTCGGATTGTTTTTTTGCGATGCTGGAGCGAGAGCTCCTGGTTGATAATGCCAGGGAAAGAACGACATCACGAAGATCAGCCCGATGCACGCCGTTGGCACGAACGCCAGCCAGGTAGTGCTGAGAGTCACCTGTAGCGAACGAGTGTATTGCCCGTCGGCTTCCTCGGCGTTGGCTTTCGCCGGGACCTTCGGCGGATGGAGGATCGTCGATTGGACCGGAGCGGACGGCGACGACAGAACGGGCGGTGGGCTAACGTCGAAAGTGTCGAGCGGCGATGGCTGGGCGAGCACAGGAGGAGCGGGCGGCTTCGGCGTCGGCGGAGCCGTCAGCGTCGGCGTCTTGAACTGCTTCGTGCATAGCGGGCAGTTCGCCACCTGTCCCGCCATATCATCCGAAACCGATACTCGACGCGTGCAATGGGGGCAGAAGAGATCCATAATATTATCCGTGGTCTGTGCGGCAGGCTTTCTAGCCTGCCGTCACTTGCCCATGATCGTCAAAAATGCGGCAGGCTGGAAAGCCTGCCCCACGAACTATGCGACAGCCGGTGGGGCAGGCTTTCTAGCCTGCCGTGATTTGCCCATGATCGTCAAAAATGCGGCAGGCTGGAAAGCCTGCCCCACGAACTATGTGGCCAAAACCAATGCGGGCATTGTACCTTCTTGCATTACCAATGACTACGGACGACCGCCTACCTGAATTGCCGCGGGCAGAAAATCGATGAGATCGGTCGCGATGAGGCTGGTTTCGCCGACTTGGTCGCGGGCCATGTCGCCGGCGAGGCCGTGAATGTGGACCGCGATTTGGGCCGCCTCGAAGGGCTCGAGTTGTTGGCCCAGTAGCGCCGCGATCAGGCCGGTGAGCACGTCGCCTGTGCCTCCGGTCGCCATGCCGGGGTTGCCGGTGGTGTTTTGATAGATGCGGTCGCCGTCGGTCACGATGGTTCTATGCCCTTTCAACACAACGATGCAGCGCATACGTTTCGCAAAATCGGCTGCCAGGGCAGGGCGTTGTGCTTGCAGCGATTTTGAATCGATGCCGAGAAGCCGAGCGAATTCGCCCGGATGTGGCGTGATGATCCGTGGCCCGGCTGCATGTGCGAGTTTTTCCGCCTGGCCGATAAGGGCGTTTAGTCCGTCGGCATCGATGACGATCGGTTTACAGCAGTTGACGGAAAGATCGGCAACGAGCGTGCGAAGGTCGTCGCTTTGGCCCAAACCCGGCCCGAGTGCGACGACGTCGTTCGCCGCGCATTGCGTCGTCAAGGCAGGGAGCGCCCCAACGGCGAAGCGTCCGTCGGCATCACAGGATAAGCCGACGGTCGTGTAGCACGGATCGCCCATGGCAACGATTGGCAGAATCGCTACGGGAACGGCGACACGTACCAACCCAGCACCACCTCGTAACGTCGCTCGCCCACACAAAACAGCAGCGCCGGACATGCCGACGCTTCCCGCAATGACGAGAACACGACCGAAGTCGCCTTTGTGTGCGTCCGGCTTTCGTACGGGTAGGATTGGCATCTCATTTGGTCCTTGGTCCGTGGGGCAGGCTTTCCAGCCTGCCGCATTTTGACGATCATGGGCAAGTCACGGCAGGCTAGAAAGCCTGCCCCACGAACTATGCGACAGCCTGTGGTCCGTGGTCCGTGGCAACAACCAACGCCCAATAATCCGTCGCCCAATTAGCAGGGGATGCGGACCACGGTCCACGGACAAATGACCAAATGCGGCGTATACCATTCTTGTCCTTCATTTGCGATGTTATCATTAAATGTTTTGCATAGGAACCGCCAATGTCCTATCAGCCCGCGGAAAATCTCAACAATCGCACGTTTGTCGGTCTGATCGTCGCGCAGTTTCTCGCGGGGTTCAACGATCAGGCGATTCACGCTGCCGCGATGTTCTACGCAATCCACACGCAGATTTTGTCCGAAGCAAGCGCGATCACGTTGATGCCGATCTTGTTCTATTCGCCGTGGGCGATTTTCTGTACGCTCGCTGGGCATTGCGCGGATCGCTATTCCAAGACGACCGGCTTGCAGATCTGGAAGTTTGCGGAGATCGGCATCTCGCTCGTGATGATGGCGGGGTTCTACTTCGGCTCCATCGGCATGTCGAACCTCGGTGGCTGGCTTATCATGGTGTGTGTGTTTCTGATGGGCACGCATGCCGCGTTCTTCGCGCCGGCGAAATACGGCGCGATGCCGGAAATCCTGCGTGATCACGTTCTGTCGCGGGGCAACGGCATCCTGGAATCGACGACGTTCTTGGCGAGCATCCTCGGCACGGTGTCGGGCGGGCTGCTCTTCAATTACTTCCGCACCAATCCGATCATGATCGGGGTGATCCTACTCGTGCTCTCGATCATCGGATCGGTGGCGAGCCTGATGATCGCTCGGCTGCCGGCGTCGAGTCCCGAGAAGCCGTTCCCGATAAACCTTTTCAAGCCGTTGGTTGAAAACCTGAAAGTGATGTTCCGTTCGCGCCCGCTGGCACTAGCGGTGTTGGGGATCGCGTTCTTCGTGTTCATGGTTGCGTACATGCGAGCCTCGATGTACATGCACGGGGAGACTCGCAATCCACGCTGGGATGAACAAAAGACCAGCCTGATCGTGGCCACTGTCGCGCTCGGCGTCGGTCTGGGTAGTCCGCTGGCGGGCTATCTCTCCGGCGGCAAGGTCGAGCTTGGCCTGGTCCCGCTCGGTTGCGTGGGCATGATTGTGGCGCTACTATCGTCGGCGTTCGCTATGGAGCACACCGAGGTGCTCGTCGGCGCTTTGATCGCTATAGGCTTTTTCAGCGGGTATTACATGGTGCCGCTTTATACGTTACTGCAGCACCGCGCGCCGAAAAAGAGCAAAGGCGAGCTAGTGGCCACCAGCAATTTCATCAATGTCACCGGTGCGATCGCCGCATCCGTGCTGTTCAACGTCCTCGTCCAACTCGCACGATTCGCCAATGTGACGCCCGAAATTCCCGTGAACGACAAGATCGCTGTCGGATTCGTGACCGATATCAAGCAAGACGCAAGCAAGCACGGCCGAATCGAGAAAATCAGTATCCAGACCGCATCCAAGCTTGTGGATTTCGAGGCCAAGAGCAAGGTCGACGCCGGCGAGCGTTTGAAACAACAGATGGAGAGAGATGACTTCCACCAATTCCTCAAAGACATCGGTATCCCTGACGCCGAATTCCCCGATCAGGAAATCATCGACTTCGACGACAACTTCTTCGACTCTCTGGGCGGAGGTATTAAGACCGACGACAAGGTCATCGTTAGCACCTACGAACGTCGTGGCGTGATACATTATCTCGTCCGCAAAGATGGCCAAACTCTCAAACGAATCTTCGACAACGAAAGCCTGCCGCGATACCTCTTCTTCGGTGCGGCATTAATGACCGTGGGCATTCTTCTATTGCTGTGCCGCAAGTTGCCCGATTTCTTCACGCGAATGTGCTTCTGGTTAGGTACGCTGCGCGCGTTTCGCTTGAAGGCCATCGGCATGCACAATCTGCCGACCGAAGGCGCGGTAATCCTCGTCACGAATTGCAAGGAAACGAAAAGCTGCCTGCAGCTCGTGTCGGCGACCGACCGCACGACGAAAGCCGTCATGGTCGACGATGGCAAGGCGAACGGCGTGGGGCCAATCGTCGCCGCGCTGGCGAGGCGATCGAGTCTTATCGTTGTCAAGGCCGATGCCGGGCCGGAGGGTTGGCTGTCGACGAAGCGTGCTGCCTTACAAACGCTACAGGACGGCCACCTTCTTGCGGTGAATGTGGAGGATGCCGAGCATGCCGACGCCATCGCGGGGCTTGTCAACGAATTGCGGCAACAAACCGGTGCGCCATTGCTGCCCGTCTTCTGTGGCGCCCTCGACGCAGACAATCTGGGCGTGTCGCCGCGTGTGCGCGTCGTGTTCGGCGAAATTCTGACGCCGAGCACGGTTTTTGATCCGAAACAATTAACGGAATGCAAACAAGCGATCAACAAACTTGGCGTTTGGATTCGCGATAACGACGAAAGTGTCGGCGGGGCACATTGAGGATCGGCGAATTTCCGCTTGCGGCTTAGCGTTCGGATGATCCCGCGCAAGCGCTAAGCCGCAAGCGGACGTCGCAAAACCGAATCGCTTTGTGAACGAAATCTCACGAGCCGTTATTTCTCCGCTGGTTTGTCCATTTCAACTAATCGTTACGATGCAATCCCAAAAGCGAAAAAATGGTAATTTTTACTAAAGTCCGACTATGGGTTGCGTTGACACACGCCCAAGATCGACGTAGACTTTGTTCAACGACGAAGTCACTCCCCACGCAAATGTGGCCCCGAACGATCAGGATACTCGCGATGGCATCCCTCGATATAGTTTGGCAGACGTTTCGGCCTGAGGAAGGCTTCTACACGACGGAAACGCGAACGCCGTCCCCGCTGCCGATCCGGACCTTTGCGCCGGTCGGTTACGAACCGCGTTATCCCTATCCACTCATCGTGTTCCTTCACGGTCAAGGCGGCAACGACGAGCAGATTCTGCGTCTGGCCCCCCGCGTCAGCCGACGTAATTATGTGTCGATCGGATTACGTGGCCCCGTCTGCCTAGGCCCAAATAAAAAGGGCGCACTCGGATTTTCCTGGGGCGACAGTTCGCACTATGACATGATCGAAGACTACCTACTCGAAGCGATTCGGCAAACGCGATCGCATTATCACATCCATTCCGAACGCATCTATCTTGCCGGTTTTGCCGAGGGCGCCATTTTGGCGTATCGCATGGCCCTATCGTTTCCCGAAAAAATCAGCGGCGTTATTGCGTTGAATGGTTGCATGCCTCGTGAAGACCGCCCTTTGCTGCGATTCCCGGAAGTACGGTCGTTGAACGTGTTCATCGGCCATGGCATCGCGAATTCGGTCGTGCCGATGGATATGGTTCACGAAGATCATCGCCTGTTGTATTCGACGGGCATGAACGTATCGATGCAAACCTACAACACGAATCACAAACTCCACCGCGACATGTTGCGCGATATGAACCGCTGGATCATCAATAATTTCGCGGGGTAAACATTCACTCCGAGCGGATGCGCACTTTGCCATCGGCGTCGAAGATGAAGATATCGTCCGACCACGTCAAGTTGCCAATTTCGTTCCCCATCACTGCCCGCAAAATGGCGTGCGCCAAGTTGTCCTGGCAAAGCTTCCGCAGGCCGATGTACGATGTTGTCAACCTGGGATTGATCTCGATCACGACGTCAGCCTCCGCTCCGAGCACAATGTCGATGCCGAAATAACCCTGCAACCCATCCATGCATTCGGCCACCATTTTACCCATGCCGTATGCCAGGCGAGCTGAATGCCCTTCGATAGGGACTACGCCGCCCAAGTAACGAAACCGTCCGTCTCTCGAAATACGCTGCCAGGCTGGATGCAATACGAGGAACTCCCCAGGTCCACTTATTACCGCGAGGCTGGCGGCTCGTCCTTTGAAATATTCTTGAATGATCAGGTCGTTTTCAGGCCATTCCGCAATCGCTTGCCGCCAAATTCGTTTCTTCTCGATAGGCTTGCGTACCAAGTAAGTGGCCTGGGAACCCGCGCCATGCCGTGGCTTCAAGACAAACGGGCAGCTCATACGCTCGATCGTCGTCGGGTCAGCAATGTGCGTTCTCGGCGTGGTCACGTTGTGATGTTTGAAATGCTGTGCGAGCGCATATTTATCGCCTGTCAACCCGATCGCGTCCGGCGACGCCCCCAGCAAACGGCCGCCCGCATCGAGCACGTCCTGGCTTCGTTGCTGCAGGATGTCGTCGAACTCCGGGGCGATGACCATGGTCCAGTCGGCTTTGCTCGCCAACTCACAGAATCGCGCTCGCTCGTCGGTTGCCGCGACCTGTTCAGCAAACAGCGTCACGACTTCGACATCGGGAATAGCTTGAAAGTCAGCGACGATCGCCATCAGCATCGCTCGGCCTTCGCGTATGAGCGATTCGCCGGGATGACCCAAGACACCGGCACAGAGTGATTCGTAGACGAAGATTTGCATAGGTGAGAGGTTACGCTATTTCTTGCCGTTCTTCGCTCGTGGTTTTGCGACGACATCAGACCGCAGCCAGGCGATGAATTCTTGAACGAGCGGCATCTCGTCCTCCGCATCCAGGCGAATTACGAAGTTCGCGAATTCATCGATTGGCAGCGACGGAAACGTCAAACTTCGGCGCTTCTCAGCATATTCGCCGTTCGGCATCAGAATTAGGATTTTCAGCATTTCGCCGTCGAATCGCCAAACCTCGGGTACCTTGAGCGACGCATAGATGCCCAATCGATCAAGCCAACTGCTCGTGATGTCGATTTCGACCGCCAGATCGGGTGGCGGATCTTTGCCGGCACTCCATTTCTTCTTTCCGCGCAACGCCTTCGCGTGTTGGATCCAGAAACATTCGTCCGGTTCAAGTCCGATGTTTCGCAGTGCTTCCTTCAACGTCGTAGATCCACCGGTACGCAGCGGCATGCCCAATTCCAGGGCCACGAGGAATATGAGCCGCCCAATCCACCGACCGTAGTTTTCGTGTTCGAGTGATAAGGTCATGAACTCGAGTTCTCCGTTGTCATACGTGACGCGATAGTGCGTCTCGCCGATCTCGTCGAGAATTTTCTCAAAGGTCTTCCAGCTAATGTTGGGGAGCACCATCTGTGACAATGGTTGGTCGATGACAGCTACCATGCAGCGGTCTCACTTTCAGGCGATTCAGAAGGCCAGGTTTCTCTTGCCAGTTTATCCGCCAGCGAATCGGACTGCAACCCTCGACACGCTACTCCCCCAAAATCGCCTTTGTTCAATGCTCTTTTCCAAGTACGATAATGACTGAGCATCGAACTTTGACTGAAGGCAATAATCATGCAAAACACCACCCTCAAAAACGCCGTCATGCGATTCCTCCCGCGGGTGCAATCGCCCGCCCAATATCTCGGTGGCGAACTAAATAGCGTCGTCAAGGATCACGCTAGCGTTCGCGGCAAGCTCTGCCTGGCGTTCCCCGATGCCTACACGCTCGGCATGTCGCATCACGGGTTGCAGGTGCTCTACACGATCATGAACAACGATCCGCAGTGGGCGTGCGAGCGTGCGTTCACGCCGTGGATCGATTTCGAGAAAGAGCTGCGCGACGCCAAGCTGCCGCTCTATTCGCTCGAAACTTTCACGCCGCTCAATCAGTTCGACATCGTCGGCTTCAGCCTTCAGTACGAAGTCTGCTACACCAACGTCTTGACGATGCTCGATCTCGGCGGCATCCCGCTGCACGCCAAGGACCGCACGCTCGACCATCCGCTTGTCATCGCCGGCGGACCGGGGGCACAGAATCCCGAGCTGATTTCGCCCTTCATCGATCTCTTCGTCATCGGCGACGGCGAGGAAAGCCTGCCGTGGATCATGGACAAATGGCTCACCATGAAGGAGCGCGGCGACAAATCTCGTGCCGACATGCTGGCGGAACTGGTCAGCAGCGCGAGTTGGGCCTGGGCCTATGTCCCTTCGTTTTACGAACCGGAGTATCTCGCCGACGGCACAATCGCGGCCGTGAACCGAACACGCGCGGATGTGCCGCGAGAGATTCGAGCGTGCACCATTGAGCAGGATTTCGACGCGATCCCGCTTCCGACGAGGCCCGTCGTGCCGTTCGTCGAAACGCCGCACGATCGTATTGCGCTCGAGATCATGCGAGGCTGCCCCTGGCAGTGCCGATTCTGCCAGTCTACCGTAATCAAACGGCCATTGCGGGTGCGTTCGGTCGAAGCAATCGTGAAGGCGGCGCTCGAAAGTTACCGCAACACGGGACATAGGGAAATTAGCTTGCTAAGTCTTTCTACCAGTGATTATCCCTACTTCGAGCAGCTCGTCAACCGCATGCACGAGGTCTTCACGCCGCTCGGCGTCAGCATCTCGTTGCCGAGCCTGCGCGTGAACCACCAGTTGCGTTCACTGCCCAAGCTGATGAAGGGCGTGCGTAAAGCCGGCCTGACGCTTGCGCCCGAAGTTGCGCGTGACGACATGCGCGAGCAGATTCGCAAGCCGATCAAGAACGAAGACCTCTACGAAGGCTGCCGTGAGGCGTTCAAGGCCGGCTGGCAGAAGGTAAAGCTCTACTTCCTCATTGGTCTGCCGGGCGAACGCCAGATCGATCTCGACGGTATTCTCGAACAGTCGGAAACGATTTCGCGCATCGGCAAAGAAGTGCGTGGCCGATTCGTCGAGGTCACCACGTCGGTGTCGAACTTCGTGCCCAAGCCGCACACGCCGTATCAATGGAACGGCATGCAGACGCGCGAATACTTCCAGTGGGCAGGCAGCTATCTTCGCCGAAATTGCCGACTCAAGAGCGTGAAGATCAAACAGCACGATGTCGAGCTGAGTCTATTGGAAGGCGTCTTGACAAGAGGCGACCGCCGCGTGTCTGTTGCGTTGGAAGAAGCCTGGCGCCGCGGCTGTCGGCTCGATGGTTGGAGCGAATGCTTCCAACCCGAAATCTGGTGGCAAACCTTCGCCGACCTCGGCATCGACACCGCGTTTTACTCGCAACGAGCACGTCCTGTGAATGAGGTCTTGCCGTGGGACCACATCAACGTCAAGAAGGGCCGCGAGTATTTGGAGAAAGAACAAAACCGCAGCGTGGTGCAGCTCGGCGTGATGGCAGAGGTCATTGTTTAGCCGCGACGCGCAAGCGGAGCGCGGACATCGAACCCGCGCTCCGCTTGCGCGTCGCGGCTAAACGGCGTAGGGCGTCTCGAAGGTCCACGTTTGGCGCGGCTTGCCTTCCTTCTCTGGGTTCTCCTCGACGTATCCGATGGCTCGTGGAATGTCGTCCACCTCCAGAAATACCTTCCATTCGCCCCGCGCAAAACACTTCGGGTGTCTTCCATTTTTCTCGATGATTTCGCCAAAGGGATGGATGCTCGCCGCAACGAGAGCTTCCGTTGCAGCACCCTTGAGTTGCGTTACGATCTGTTCGACTTTCAATTCCGATTTATCGATCACCATATGTATATGATCGGGTAATATCGCACATGCCGAAACCGTTATGCCCTTCTTATTCACATACTCAGCGAATCCCCGGCCAATTGCTCTTGCTTGAACGCCCGTGAGCGAAACCGGCGGATATTTGAGTGACTTTTTGGCTGCGATGCGAACGCTCTGGTCGTGCGGTTGATATGCGACGGATTGCATGGTATTCACCTTGGTCGCGGAACCGTACCGGAATACATCCCACGAGCCAACGAAATCGGACCAGGAGCCACGCGGATCGTTCGGCAGCCAAAAGCCATATGTGCCAAAGATGGCGTGATACCCGACGATCATCAATCACCCCATTGTTTAGCCGCGACGCGCCAGCGGAGCGCGTCGGCGAGATCATGTTGGAACCGACAGTTCATGTCCGCGCTCCGCTAGCGCGTGGCGGCTAAACGACCAACTCCCGTATCACGTCGCCGCGGGGCAGCAGCGGGATCGGGCGGCCGGTGGCGTCGGGGAGGGTGCCGTGGGGGTTGATGCCGAAGCGGTGGTAGATGGTGGCGAGCAGGCTGTTGCTATCGAGCGGGCGATTCACCGGATGTTCGCCGCGGGCGTTGGTGCTGCCGATGACTTGGCCCATGCGCAACCCGCCGCCGGACAGGAAGACGCTCATCGCGCGGGGCCAATGGTCGCGGCCGGGGCGGCCGGTCGGGTCTTGGTTGCGCACCGTCGGCGTACGGCCGAACTCGCCGCAGAAGATGAAGAGCACGCGCTGATTCAGGCCGCGGGCGTAGAGGTCGTCGATCAGGGCGGACATCGCTTGATCGAGCACGGGCAGCTTGATGCGGTAGGCGTCGAAGATGTGGGCGTTGACGGAATGATCGTCCCAGTTCGTCGTGCGGGCGATCTCGGCCGGCAGTCGCGGATACGTCGCTTGGCATTGCACGAAACGCACGCCGGCCTCAACCAAGCGCCGGCAGGTCAGCAGGCTATTGCCCCAGAGGTGGTCGCCGTAGCGTTCGCGCAGGTGGCGTGGCTCATTGCGCAAATCGAAGGCGTCGCGCGTGCGGCTACTGGCGAGAATTTCGACCGCCTGGCGATGATGGCGATCCCATGTATCTAGCGTGCCGGAACGCATGGCTGCCGAGCGGAAGCTGTCGAGATCGTGCAGCAAATTCGCGCGTTGCTGGAGGCGCAGCGTTGAGTCGGCGGAGAGTTGCACGCCCTGCGACAAATCGTCGGAGCCGTAGATCGGGATCGGATCGTAGGTGTTGTTGCCACTCGCAGAGATCGGGTTGTTCGGACTGACCATGAACGGCGCATAGCCGCGACCGAGAAACGCCGGGCCGGCGCCGTAGAACTGCGTGTCGGCGACAAAGGCAGGTACGCCGGTTCGCTGGCGGCCATCGAGATGCTTGGCGACGACGCAGCCGAGTTCGGGGTACTCGCCGTTCTGTAGGTTGGCGGCAATCGATGCATGCCCGCTGAGGAAGCGATGCGACCCGCCGGAATGTTCGCCGCGTTCGTGGTGCAGGCTGCGGAGAAGCGTGAACTTGTCAGCCATGCGGGAGAGACGAGGAAGGTGCTCGCAGATGTCGATGCCAGGGACGTTCGTGCGGGTAGGGCGAAATAGGCCGCGGATGTTTTCGGGAGCGTCAAGCTTGAGGTCGAAGGTTTCGAGGTGGCTCGGCCCGCCGTTGGCCCAGAACAGGATGACGGAGAAATCGGGATCGATTCGTGATTCGTTGGCGATGAGTTGCGCGAGGTTGGGCGAAACGCCGGCAACGAGAGCACCGAGGCTCAGGCCGCCGAGTTTGAACCAATCGCGACGATGCATCGGAAGATGTTGCATGGTTAACTCTGAGTGTATTTTGAAAGCCCACGGGTGAGGTACTCCGAACCCCATACGCACCAACTTAAGCTCAGCCGAGACTCAGATGGAATTTTAACTACAGAGGCACAGAGACCCACAGAGGCACAGAGACACGGCGCGGCCAAGCCGCAACAAATACAGAATCACGAAAGTACGAAAGAACGAAAGAACGAAAACACGAAAGGAAGGCATAACCATTCACGACGAGTCACAACGAGTCACAAGCCAGAGCACATCTCGATAAGGAAAGCAGGAAGGCAGGAAAAAAGGGCTGATTCAATTCTTGCTTTCCTGCCTTCCTTATCGTCCCTGTATTTTTCGGAAGTGCGGTGTACGGTTGGGCAAATCGCTTGGGTTGGGTTTCTCTTTCGTGCTTTCGTTCCTTCGTGATTCGCATTCTGAATTTGCGCAAAATGAATTCTGCGCGGCTCGCAAAGATTTTGGAGATAGGTGACACAGAGGAGATGCGAAGAATGGGAATCAAGGAGGACACTCCGAATCGTGAAATTGCTTGTCCCTATATCCGTGCAATTTCTCTGTGTCTCTGTGTGTCTCTGTGTCTCTGTGGTTAAGTCACGTATTGCTGAAATCGTTTCCTTAAGTTGGTGCCTATGGGGTGAGGTACTCCGAACCCTTGGGGTCAAGCCAGCATCGATCCCAAGGGTTCGGAGTACCTCACCCTTGGGCGTGGCAAAAATCACTTCGTGCTATGCTTCAGAAACCATGTGTAAAGCTCGGCATTGCCATACGCGCGGTCCCACGAGTTGTGGCCGACCTTGGCGTATTCGTCATAGCGTGGCGAGCCGCCGGCATCCTTGAGGGCCTTGATCATTTCGCGGGAGCGTTCGACTTTGACGGCGGTGTCGGCGTCGCCGTGGAAACACCAGCAGGGGATGTCTTTGATCCTGCCGGCGGTTTTCGGATCGCCACCGCCGCAGATCGGCGCGATGGCGGCCCAGCGATCGGGATAAGCCGCGGCGAAACTCCATGTGCCGAACCCGCCCATCGATAGGCCGGTGAGGTAGACGCGTTTCTTGTCGGTTTTATAGGTGGCCATGACTTCGTCGAGAATGGCGATGCCGCGTTTGCCCTCGGCCGATGCCGCGCTCCAGCCGCCTTTCTGTGATTGAGGGAAAACGGCGATGAACGGGAAGTCTTCCTTTTTGTTGCGGATCGCCTTGCCGAGGCCGGTGACCGCCTGCTTCAGGCCGTCCGTGCCGGATTCGCCGGCGCCGTGAAGGAAGAGGATGACGGGCATCTCCGTGTCGCCCTTGTACGATTTGGGCACGAAGACGACGTACTTCACGTTGCTGTCTTTGCCCTTGTATACTTTGTTGAGAAAGCCGGTCGTGGTTTCACCAGCGTGCGTCGTAGATAGCAGGCCGGCGAACATCACACTGACGCCGACGAAGAGGAGGGTTTGTTTGACCATCAGAAACAGAACCTTTCAGCAGTTGGGTTTCGAGGCGAGCGGTTGTAAAATAAAGGTAGGCATTCTCCGCTTGCGTTTAGCGCTCACGTGTCGTGATGCGAGCGCTAAACGCAAGCAGGGTACTGTATTGAATGTTAGTTTGCCGATTTTGCAGCGGATTGCAACACAAAAGCGCGAGAAATGTCATGGCTAATGAAACGCCCCTACCGCCGAAGGATGTGCAAGACATCGTCAAACAATTGCCCGACGCGCAAAACACGGGCCTGGATAGCTTCGATATCAAGACCGGCGAAGGCTATGCCGAGAAGCTCGTGGACGCGATCGAGATGATCGGTGAGGAAAAAGCGGAGGGACTCGACACGCCTTCGCAAGTGTCGCCAGGCATGCGCTACTTGCATTGCAGCCGCACGATCCATCAGCTGGTGACCGATCGCAATCGGGCGGTCGGCATCTATCTCGCGGTGGCGTCGTTGCTGCTGACTGCGTCCGGTGCCATCCTGCATGCCAACCCGCCGGGCGAATTGATCATACCGATCACCGAGATTCAGCGTTGGTGCCTGCCTATCACGTTCGCGACGCTGACGATCCTGGCGGTATTCATGGCCGTGCTGCTGATCCGCACGCGCGTCGGTATAATCTACGAGGCGGCGAAGATGAATGTATTGCTCGGCCTGCCGCTTGGCCGTGTGAAGCGAAATAGCCCGCTGAGCATTCATTTCCTCATGCAGACGATGATCAACGTGGCGGGCGGTGCATAGGCGGCGTTGTTCACAATCTTCATGCTGCGCTTGCAATCACCCGATGCCGTTAGCCAGGCTGTTTGGATTGGCAGCGCCGTCGGCAGCGTGATTGCGGGGATATTGATGCTGATTTATGTTGTCGTCGTAAACCACACGACGGCGGATGAAAAGTTGCGTCGTCATTAGTCAGGGTCAGGGGTCAGGGATCAGGAATCAGGCCCCAATTGCGAAAAAAAACGAAGCAGGTGATTCCTGATCCCTGACTCCTGATTCCCGACTACGGACCACTGACTATTCCGGATTGAGGCTTTACCCAATGGCAGATTTTCCTACGCCGATCGCGATTGCTGTTATCGCACGTACCCGCCACAAGATGGTGATTGCGGAGATCCAAGAAGCCGCCAAGCAGGGGGCCAAGCTCATCGAGCTTCGGCTCGATTTTCTGGCGAAGTCGCCGGATTTCAAGCGATTGCTGCACAATCGGCCATGCCCGATCCTCGCCACCTTTCGCCGGCCGGATGAAGGCGGGCGATTCACCGGTACGGAGGAACAGCGATTAATGCTCATTCGGCACGCGATCGTGGCCGGCGTCGATTACGTCGATATCGAAATCGACATCATCGATCAGATACCACGTTTCGGCAAAGTGAAGCGTATTTGCAGTTACCACAACATGACCGGAATTCCGGAGAAGCTGGAACTAATTCATCAACAGATGTGCGAAAAAGACGCGGACATCGTCAAGATCGCCGTCACCGCGCAGACGGTGACGGACAATCTGCGTGTCATGGCGTTGTTGAAAAATCCGCCGAAGCCGACCGTTGCGCTGTGCATGGGCGATCTCGGAACCTGCACGCGCGTGTTAGGACTGCGTGCGGGGATGCCGTTCACATACAGCACGTTCAATAAGAATCGCCAAATCGCGCCGGGTATCATTTCGTTTCAAGAACTGCAAAATATTTACAAGATCGAGCAGATCACGCCGGAGACACAGGTGTTTGGCGTCATCGGCGATCCGATCGGGCATAGCCTCAGCCCGCTGATTCACAACAAATCAATGCGCAAGCTCGGCATGAACGCGGTTTACCTGCCGTTTCGCGTGCCTCGGGGCGACCTGCCGACGTTTATCGAAAGCATGAAGGCCGTGCCGGTGCAAGGATACAGCGTCACGATTCCGCATAAGGAAGCGGCGGCAAAGCTAGCACAGGAACAAGATCCCGCCGTGAAGCTGATCGGCGCCGCCAATACGCTGCTGGCGACGCCGACCGAGATTCGTGCCGTCAACACCGACATGCAGGCGGCGATCAAGGCGATCAAGGCGAACCTCCCGATGGGTCCTGACGGACAGCCTGGCCTGCTCTCGTCGCGTTTTGCGCTCATCCTCGGCGCGGGCGGTGTTGCCCGCGCGATCGCTCATGGCTTGCTGGCCGAGGGCGTGGCCGTCACCATTACCAATCGCACGCCGGAACGCGGCGAAAAACTCGCGCAGGAACTATCGTGCAAATTCGTTGACTGGAACGCCAGGCACAATGTAGTCTGTGATACACTCATCAATTGCACCTCCGTCGGCATGCATCCGAATCTCGACGAATCGCCGATCCACCAGAGCTTCCTCAAGCCCGGGCTAATGGTGTTTGACACAATCTACACTCCTGAGACGACATTGCTCGTTCGAGAGGCTCGTGAACGTGGCTGCCACGTACTCACCGGCGTAGAGATGTTTATTCGCCAAGCGGCGCTGCAATTTGAGCTGTTCACGGGCAAGACGGCGCCGATCGAATATATGACAAAGATCATTCGTCGCGCTCTTTCGCCCGTGCATGAACCTGACGACGAGGAGCCGTCGAAATGACCACACGGCGACCCATTTTCCTGATAGGTTACCGTGGCACGGGCAAATCGACGGTCGCCCGATTGCTCGCAGAGCGCTTGCATTGCACCTGGTTGGACGCTGATGTCGAATTGGAAAAGCGAGCGGGTAAATCAATCCGCCAAATCTTTATCGACAACGGCGAAGAAACATTTCGCGATCTGGAATCGGCCGTCCTGCGAGATTTGATGAATGCCACCGACACCGTCATCGCCACCGGTGGCGGCGTCGTGCTTCGCGAGGAGAATCGGCTCGCCTTGAAAAATGGCCTCGTCGTTTGGCTGCGTGCCCCAGCAGAAGTGCTGTGGCATCGCCTGAACGAAGACGCCATGACGCGCGAACGCAGGCCGAATCTTTCACAAGGCGGCCTCGCAGAGATCGAGGAAATGCTCCGACTCCGCACGCCGATCTACGAGAGATGCGCTGACTTCACGGTGGACACGGACGCCGCGACTCCGACCGAGATTGCGGAGGTGGTCTCGCGATTTGGCCGCCAAACGTGATGCACCCGACAGAAGGACGATCCGGAAGCGTAAACGATGGATTTCTCCATTCCGTCGCTTACGCTCCCGGCTCTAAGGGGGCACCGTGGTTCAAATCGCTCAACGGGCGTCGCCTTTGAGCGGGACTTTTGCGAACCTTGCACATCGTCAAACGGTTGCCTGGTGCGTGGACGGTGACTTCGGACATGTAGTGACGCATTAGGAAGATGCCGCGGCCGCTGGAACGTTCGAGGTTTTCGTCAAAAAGAGGATCGGGGACTTGGTTGGGGTCGTAACCGGCGCCTTCGTCGGTAATGTGGATATCGAAGCGGTCGATTTGCACGTGAAAGCAGATATGGACTCGCTTGCGTCCGTCCATCTTGTTGCCATGTTTGATGGCGTTGACGATCGCTTCGTCCAGCGCGAGGCGGATGCCGAAGATTTCCTTCTCCTCGAAATGGTGCAACCGCAGCTGGGTTTCAATGATGTCGCGAACCTGTTGGCCTTCGTTGAGATCGCTTGAGATCACAACTTCCACGGATCCATCCTGAAAGCATTTTCGCATAATTGCCTCAGCAACCTAGGACTGCGCCGGCGACAAACCTGGGACAACTGACGAAAGCGCCCGTCCAACTATGACTATTTCCGCTGGGAAGCCTCTGGGATAGTGAAATGAAAATTCTGGTATTCTACGGGCATTTCCTGGTGTCCTACCGTCGTTGCACGCTTGGGTAGGCCAACCACTCGGCCAACGACCACACGTGATCGGTCAAACCTGCTGCCATCGCTGGCGTTCGTTGGATCCAGGTTTCATCAGAGCCTTCTACCCGCAGCGTGCGAACGGGC
>SIAQ01000129.1 GCA_009697105.1 Gemmataceae bacterium
GGTCGGACCTCCTTTGTAAAAAATACCTCCGGGCCGCAGTCTATAAAGGTAAGGACGACGGTGTGGAAAACGTTACAAACCAAACTTACAAGCAGGGACACTTAGATCGTCGCCGCATTCGGATGTCACGATGCGGTAAAACTTAAGGCAGCAAGCCAGTGCCAATCCGTCGGGTGGTTCGAGTGAAATTTCGCGAGAATCGTCGGTGTCGTTCGCCAGGTTTAGGTCATGCCATCGCCCAATTCGGTTCTCCAGGTTGATTTCAAAGGAGATTTCATGCGATTTAAACGACCACTCAGCACGAACACCACCCTCCGGCGTGGGATAAAGAAAGGGGAGCCGAAGCTCATCGCCGGGAAAATTATTCTCAAACGCCGTCGCCAACTGGTCAAGTCGGTCGTGCGCGGGAGCCAGGCCTATTCCGTCGAACCAGCCATTGGTTAATTGTTTCAATTCGGCGATTCGATGTCTTACGTCTAGCCGAATCGCACCTTCAGCGAGGCGGGATTTTTTTGATCGTGGTTTCAATAGGGGTTCCGCATTCATAAGGCACAATATCCTGTTCATTTCGTCTTGCTACGTAATACATTGCACGCATAATTTATATCTCATTCTACCCCAGGCGAGGCCGTGAGTAAACCAAAATGATCGAGATTGTGCTGAAGCTATTTGTCGTTTTCGTTTCGCATGCCTTCAGCATAGAATGACGGGCGTAAGCATTCCTTTTCCAATCATCGACAACGCGAGGCTCATTAATGACGCACTCCATCGCATCGCACATTTCGCGGCGTAGCTTGCTGCAATCCGGGTTTTCGACCCTCGTTGGCCTGGGCAGCGCGGATATCGCCTTCGCACAGGAACCGCCGCCGTTGGCTGCCCGCCGTCCCGCGGATACTGCGGACGGGCCGCCGATCGTCAGCGCTCGTGCGTGGTCGATCTTGGACGGACGCACCGGTCAACGCCTGTTCGGCGGCAACGATGCAACGGCCATGGCGATGGCCAGCACGACCAAGATCATGACTGCCTGGATCGTGCTTCAGCAAGCCGTCGATAATCCGAAGGTCTTGGACGAGGTGATCGTCGTTTCCGATGTCGCTGCGCGCACGGCCGGATCGTCGGCACGCATTCGTATGGGCGACCGCATCCCGGTGCGCGAGATGCTCTACGGCTTGCTGCTGCCATCGGGCAACGACGCCGCAACGGCGCTGGCCCAACATTTCGGCGGACGTTTCCGCGATGCGAACGGGAAGAACGCGGCAACACCGCTCGCCGGCTTCATCGCGGAGATGAACCGCCGGGCTGGCAGACTCATGCTTGGCGAGATGCGTTATGTCGATCCGCATGGCCTGGGTGCCAACATGACAAGCGCACGCAATCTTTCGACGCTGGCCTGGAATGCGATGCAGAACGCGACGTTTCGTCAATATGTGCAAACGCGCCGGCGCGAGGCTCAGATCATGGACGCGAAGAACGAACGCCGAGCGGTGACCTGGAGTAACACGAACAAACTGCTGGATATTGAAGGCTACGACGGCATCAAGACCGGCACGACGACCGCCGCCGGCAGCTGCCTGGTGGCGAGCGGACGCCGGGGCGAGGATCACCTAATGGTGACAGTGCTCGGTTGCACGTCGAACGACAGCCGTTACGCCGACACGCGCAATCTCTTCCGCTGGGCCTGGCGCGAACGCGCGACGAGGCGGTGAGCTTTTTGATGGGAAATCATTTTTCCTGAAGCATCGAATCATTTCCGAGCCGCGACCGTTAGGGAGCGACCGACAAGATGCGCACGGCGTCAAGGCGGTCGCTCCCTAACGGTCGCGGCTCGGAACAGCGTCAGGCCCGCCCGTCGATTGTATAGCTAATTATCTCCCTCGCCACGTCGATGCCGCTTGTCGGTGCTAGTGCGCGCCAACCCGGGACGGCGTTTACTTCGAGCACGAAGTATCCGCCATCGGGACGCGGCAGTAGATCGATGCCCGCGATCGGCGTGCCCACGGCCTCAGCGGCGGCAAGGGCGAGGCATTCCTCCTCCTGCGTCAGGCTAGCCGGTTCCGCGCGGCCACCCTGGGCGACGTTCGTGCGCCAATCGTCCTTGGCGTGCCGACGCATCGCCGCGATCGCGCGTCCGGCGATGACGAAGACTCGCAAGTCCCAGCCGGGATGGGCGATGAACTTCTGCACGTAGAGCACCGCCTGCATGCGCTCCACTGTACGGAAGACGCGCCATGCGGTCTCGACGTCGCTGATCCGCACCATGCCGCGACCTTCCGAGCCGAACAGCGGCTTGACAACGACATCGCCGCCGAGACTCTCGAACGCTTCCAGCGCCGATTCGGCATCCTGGCAGATAAACGTCGGTGGCGTGGGCAGGCCGGCCGACTCCAGGCGAGCGCTGGCGAGATACTTGTCGACACACACTTCCAGCGCTCGCGGCGGATTGAGCACGCGAACGCCGGCCGATTCCAGGCGATGCAACACGTCCATGCGAAAGACGACTTGTTCCAGCGAACCGGGCGGCATCGTGCGAACGATGATCGCGTCGTAACCCGACAACGAAGTCGTCATCGGCAACGACGCCCACACGCGGCGAAAATCG
Source organism: Gemmataceae bacterium (assembly GCA_009697105.1). GTDB lineage: Bacteria > Planctomycetota > Planctomycetia > Gemmatales > Gemmataceae > SIAQ01. The sequence goes on from SIAQ01000129.1 coordinate 2,600, forward strand.
ACAGGCTGTGCCGAATGCCCAAGCGACTCCGCCGCTCGCATCAGGTCGCGCACATGCCAGCCGGCGCCGCTCGATAGAATCGCGATTTTCATGCGGAACGTGTCCATCGGTCAATGGGTGCGCGTGTACGATCCGTCGGGCGTGGGCATCGTTGGCGTCGGTTTCGGTAGGGCTGCCGACTCGATGAGTTGGCCCTTCTCCAGGTGCACAACGCGCTGGGCTCGCTCGGCGGCACGCGGGTCGTGCGTCACGAGCAGGATCGTTTTCTTCAGTCCCGTCTGCAATTCGCAAAGGAGATTCATGATGTCCACGGCCGAATGTGCGTCGAGGTCACCGGTAGGTTCGTCGGCGACGATCAACGTCGGGTCGGTGACGATCGCCCGAGCGATGCCGACACGCTGTTGTTGACCGCCGGACAGCTGGCCAGGCCGATGGTACATCCGCTCGGATAGGCCCACGAGATCGAGCACATTGAGCACCTGCTCCTTGCGTTTCGCGCTGGTAAGCGGCAGAAGCAACAACGGCAGTTCGACATTCTCATACGCAGTGAGTACGGGAAGCAGGTGGTAGAACTGGAAGATGAAGCCGATGTTGCGCGTCCGCCACGAGGCAAGCTGCGCCTCGCTCATGCGTGATACGCACTGCCCGCCAATCCAGACCTCGCCGCGGTTGGGCTTATCGAGGCCCGCGATCAGGTTGAGCAGCGTCGTCTTGCCCGAACCGGACGGCCCCATGATGCCCAAGAATTCGCCTGGCTCGACCGCCAAATCAAGGTCGCTAAGCACGGTGATCGTTTCGCCGCCGCGCGTGAACGATTTCGTGACGTTGTCGATTTTCATGATGGGGGCATTGCTCATGCGTCGTCTCGTCGGCGTGATGATAGAAACGTTCGCAATTCGCCCCAGAGCCGGAAGCGTGAGCGACGGACGAATACCACCGTCGCTTACGCTTCCGGCTCTGGGGCGAGTCGGGTGTGCCTATTTTCCAGTCGGCGCAAGTTTTGAAACGCGATTCGTGAACGTCACCAACGCACCCATGTCGGGTCGCAGAAACTCGGCCTGTCGGTCTTTCGGCAACGCTTTGCCATTCGGATCGTCCGCGGGAAACAGGATCATTACCCGCACGGGAACAGCACTCTTTCCCTGGTCGGCCTTCGGCATTATGCGCGACACATAGCCATTGTAGATACGATTGGGATATGCTTCCGCGCGCACTCGGCACTCTTGCTTTTCAAAGACCTTGGCGATGTCGCGTTCCGCAATCGACAGATCAATTTCAAGTTTATACAGATCCGCCATCTCACAGAGACTCGCGGACAGGCCGTTCGAGAAGGCCGACGGATTGACGATGTTCCCTTCCTCGGTTTTCTTGGTCAGGATGACGCCGGTGCGTGGGGCCAGCACCGTGGTGTTGCCCAGCCGCCAATCGGCTTTATCGAGGTCGGCCTTCGCCTGTTTCACATCGGCCTCGGCAGAGGCGATTTTTTCATAACGAGGCCCACGACCTTCGTCCTTGATGAGTTTATACGTCAGTTCAAGCCGACGAGCACGGAACTCCAGAGACTTGGCCGTGCTCTCCGCCAACTCGAAATCTTCGGGCGAAACGGAACCACGTTGTTTCAGAAGCACATACCGCTGGTACTTCGACTGTGCCTGATCGCGCTGGGTGACGGCATCCTTCCAGTCCGTTTCCGTTTGTTCGATCTCGTCTTTCAGGTATTTCTTCAACTCGTCCACACGTCGTTCCGCCGCGATTTTGGTGGCGAAAGCGCGATCGCGGTCAAACTGAAATTCCGAGCGTTCCAATTCGGCCAGCGGCTTGCCTTCGGTGACGACGTCGCCTTCTTTGAAGAATAGCTTCATGACCGTGCCGCCAACCTTAGGGCTGACCTGAATTAGGCTGATAGGAACGACATAGCCCTTCGCTTCGAGCGCAATTTCGCTACTATCGCCGCTGGGGGTTGGGGTCGTACCGGTAGTCGGCGTGGCGGGGTTGCTCGATTTCGGTGCGCCGGCGCCGACGTTCAGGCCGCGGTCCGTGGCGAGTTTCTGGATGAATTCGTCGCTGATGGGCCAGAGTGCTTCTAGCGCGAATGCACTGGATATAAGGGCAAGGAGAACGCATCCCGCCCACGGAATCCAACTCCAGCGTGATGTACCGGCGACTCCCGTATCGTCCGTTAGCCGCAAGGAGCGCACGCGGTCGCTGAGCGTGCTTGGCGTTGCGGGAACTGCTTCGTTCATGGCTACCTCGTCGAGGGAAATGCGCGTGCTGGATTTGATCTGTTATACGGGCATGTCAGAGCCGCGCACGAAGTAAGTGGTATTTCGTTTCGTGATTTGATCTCCAAACCGCTTACTTCGTGCGCGGCTCTGCCAGAATAGCAAAATGCGCCATCTCGCTCATTTCGCCGCCGGCCAACTCAAGTGGCGATGCAGAAATGCGAAAGTGCCCTGGCCCTGGATGACGTGGCCGCCGATGAAGAACTCGATTTCGGTGCGGTTGCCGATACCCGCCTGAGCGTAGAAGCGGCGGACCTTGGCATACTCGAACGCGACATATTCGTCGAGACCGACGCCGTCGGAATGGCCGCGCTCGACCATAAAAGGTCTAGGGGCAATGAGCGCCGCCATCTCCGCGTAATTGAAGGTGTTGCCGAGGTCGAACTCGTACATCTCATATTCGCCGGTGAACATGTAGCTGCCTTGCCAGTCGAGGTTGATGTTTTTCCAAATCCATTCATTGAAATCGCCCGAGCAGATCGACAGGCAGTAGCGTGTCACGATCGACGGGATGCGCATCGCGACTTTGCCGCCGTAGGACAGGCCGTAATAGGCGATGCGGGCTGGATCGACGAAGTCGAGCGTGACCAGCCAATCGAGGATGCGATCGTGTTGCGCGACGATGAACGTATAGAGCGATAGCCCCAGCGGGTTGGCCTTGCGCACGGCTTGGCGAAAGTAATTCTGAAAGATGTACGGGTTCTGCGGCGCGAACACGACGAAGCCACGCTCCGCTAACTGGGTGCCGAACGAATTGTAGTATTGCGTCTTCGTTTTCGGATTGCACACATCGCTCGGTCGGCCTTCGAGGCCGTGCTGACAAACGACAACGGGCCGCCGCTCGCCTGGCTTGATGCCCGTCGGCACGAGGAGGATGCCATGGCAGATCACGTCTTCGTTAAGGTCGAGTACGACTTCGTATGCCTTGTATTTGGGCGTCTCGTACATGAGCCGAGTGCGCGGATTGAGCGGCGACTTCGATTCGGGCAGCTTGCCGATGATGTTCTCGTGAAACGCCTGGCGCAAGGGCTCTTGCGATTTTTTGAGGGCGTCGAGCGAAGACGTGTCGAGCTTGGACCAGAAGCTCTGTTGCCGTTTCGTCGGCGCAGTTCCAAGAAGGTTTTGCGTGTAGGAGACAGCTTCGTTGAATTGGCGTTTTTGCCGGTCGTTCGGGTCAGAGTCAAGGCGGAGTTCCTTCGGTTCGGTCGAGCGTTCCGTGCGAAGCTTGGCGCGTTGCAGGCCGTCGGCGTCGATCGGCGCGTCCATCAGATCGGTGAACGGGCCGGACGCGAAGGTCGTCAGCGATTTGCCGGCGAACTTGGTGGCCTTGCGGAAGCGATCAAACTCGGCGAAGACCGAGTTCGCCCCCGCGAAGCCGAGCGTCCCCGGCGCCGCACCGCCCGATCTGCCCTTGCGCGGCGCCGGCGGGCCGGTGACGGCGGGTTCCTTGGCGTATTCGACGTTCACCGTCCGCGCGCTGTTCGGCGCTCCAGCGAGCATCAGCAATTCCGCGTCGCCGAACTCTTTCAACAAGCCGAAGACGTTGCGATAGATCGGCTCTTTGTGCAGTTCGTTGCGATTATTGACATAGCCGCTGATGTAGGTGTGTCGTATGCGTGTGTCGATGGCGGCACTGTAAAGGGCGATCAGCCCGCCTTCGCCATAGCCCCAGACTTCGACGGGGGGCGAATCGGTTGCCTTCGTTAGCCAGTCAACTGCCGCCAGCACTTTCTGTACTTCATAGCCGATGACATGTCGGCCCATCTGGAAGGCCATGCGATAGATGAATTCACGGTGCGGCTGATTCGTGAACCGCCCGATGCGAGAGCTGCCGGAGTATTCGTCATTGCGATTGATAAGCGTCGGTACGAGCACGCGGTATCCATCCTCGGCCAAACGACGCGCGAACTGCGAGTCCCTCGGCACACCGGGACTGACGCCGACGAGTTGCTCGGGCGTCCAATCGGCATCGGGAATGGCGACGGCGTTCGCCTTGGCCTGGCCCGTCGGTTCGAGCAGCAGGCCCTCGGCGTTCATCCCCGCCAGCACTGGCCAACGCACCGCGAACACTTTGTAGTGCTTCGTCTCGGCCACGAGCGACGACTGCTCCGTCGTTGTGATCTTCGTCATCGTCACCGGCAAGCGTGCATCGACGACGCCGATCATCTTTCGGAAGCGCTCGCGATTCGGCAGCACCGATTTGTCGAACGCTACCGGCGACGTGAGATCGACGTTCCACAGCTTGGCGCGATCCTTCGCCGCTTGCTCCGTCGCTTTATCGAGATAGCGATGGATGCCGTCGACCATATCCTTGGCGAAGTCCTGTTTGCCTTCGAGCAGTTTCGTGCCCGGAAGGGGTTGGGTGAGCGCCAAGATTGGCGTGAATACTAAGAGAAGAAGGGAAAGGAAGTAGCGCATTAGAATGCCTCGCCTTTGTTTAGCCGCGACGCGCAGCGGAGCGCGGAATGTCAGCCATGCAGTTCGTATTCATAACGTTCCGCGCTCCGCTGCGCGTCGCGGCTAAACAAGGATTCATCAATGATTAAACACAAATTCCTTCATGTTCAGTACCGCCCACATGACATCCTGAAATGCATCCACCCGGCCACTCGGCCCGAAGTCTCTTTTTTTCGATTCGATAAACTCAAGCAGTTGTTTTCGTTCGATTTCCTTTGCGTCGCGGCCAAGGCCGATCATCAGGATTTCGTCGATGAGCTTGACATCGTCGGGTTGCCCCTTCACAACTTGCGTGAGCCGGCCATTTGCCGCCTTTACTTTTTGCGTGATGGTCTCGCCGATGAGAAACAGCGTGTGTGGCAGCGTCACCTCGCCGTTGCGTTCGCATGCGCAGGCGGTAAGACGTTCGGGGCGTCCGAAGATTAGCAGCGTGCGTGATTTTACACTTGTGTCCGGGATTTGTACCGCGCGGATGCCCAGCGGGTAGCCGTCGAATACGTCCGGTATGCCCGTGACCGTGTAGATCGCGTCGTGCAACACTTCTGACTGCAGCCGCCTGGCATAATAGTGCGAGTAGAACCGCTGGTCCTTTTCGTTGCCCGGCGTCGTTGTCGAACTGAGCTGGTAGGAACGCGAGTTCAGGATGAGCCGCATGAGGTGCTTGCGGTCATATTTCTTGGCGACGAATTCGCTGACGAGCGCTTTCCACAAATCGGGATTGGTCGGCGGATTGCTCTCACGCAGATCGTCGATCGGCTCTACCAGGCCGACGTTCATGTAATGCGCCCAGATACGGTTGACCATCGCACCGGCGAAATACTCGTTCTTCGGGTTGGTGATCCAATCGGCGAGAACGATGCGAGGGTCCTGCTCTGGTGCAATTGGCAATGCCGAACGGTCGAGCATTTGCGGGGCCATGAATTTGCCCGTGCGTGGCTGGCTTACACCGACCGGATTCTTGTTCTGCTTCATGTCAGGTAATGATGCGGTGAGGTTCGTCGGCCCGACCTTTGGATCCTTGCGGTCGAGCCGAATGCGAGAGAAGTAGCCGGCGAAGTGGTAGTAGTCGTCCTGCGTGTATTTTTCGAGCGGATGATTGTGACACTCGGCGCAGCCGATGCGCACGCCGAGAAACGTCTGAGCGGCATTGGCGACGACGGTTGACTTATGCGACTCGCGATGTTCGCCGACGTTGACGATGAAGTAGCCGACTGCCGGTTGCTCGTGCGTCGAGCCGGTGACGGTCAGCAGTTCGCGGGTCATCTCATTCCAGGGGCGGTTGATGGCGACCTGTTTGCGAATCCACTCGTGCAGGTTGCGCACGCCTTTCGTGCCGCGTACATCGTGATCGGCTTCCTTGCGATTCATCAGCAAGTCGTTGATCTGCATCGTCCAGAAATCGACGAATTCGGGCCGTTCCAGGATCGCATCGATCAGCTTCGCTCGTCGGGTAGGCGACGAGTCGGCGAGAAACGAATGCACTTCGCTCGGTGTCGGCAGGACGCCCATCGCATCCAAAAACACGCGGCGGATGAAGGTGCGGTCATCACAAAGGCCAGACGGCTCGATGCGCAGATTATGCAGTTTTTTGAATACGTGCTGGTCGATGAAATTGTTGGTGGCTGCGAATGATTCCGCCTTCACATTGCGTTCGTGCGGCGATGTAATGACGGTTACGACGACCTGCGATTGAAACATCGCGCGGATGGCTGTTTCGCCGGCACGCTCGACTTTCACCAATCCGAACGGCGTGACGGATGCGATGCCGCCGTCGTTGGAATCGAACTTCGTCAGCCAGGTGACGTCCTTAGTCTGTCCATCGGAATACTCAGCTCGGACCATGAGTTGAAGCGTGGCGCCCGGCTTGAGAGTTTGCGATCCCGGCACGATTTCGAGTTTGCGAACCGTCGGCTCGTCCTTGTGTACACCTGGGGCGCCGGCGCGAATCCACTCGAGCAGCACGTTGTATGCGCGGCTGTCCTTGGCCATGAGCACGCCACCTTCGTGGGCCGCCTTGCCTGTCGGTTTGAGCAAGAACAAACTGGCTTCGGGATTTGCAGGATTAATTCGCCGAGTGATGAACTCGCGGGTGATCCAGCCGTGGTCCCACTCCGGAGCGTAGCCGCGAAGCGAGAGGCGGAAGCCGTTTTGGCCGGTCCCTTTGCCGTGACATGCGCCCTGGTTGCAACCGAGCCGCGTGAGCACCGGCTGCACATCGTTGACAAACGAAGGCGATTGGGCGATCGCTGATTCGACGAGGGAAGCTAGGAGCAAGAACGCGGCAAGAGGTCGTGCGCAGCGCATCATGGCGTTGGTCCTCGAAAAGTCGGCGTGTGGCGGGGCTACGTTGATGTTACGAGATTGGGGTGCCGAGCACAAGCTGGTGCTTGGACGTTGGGGATTTGTCATTGGTTATTGTCACCATCTCTTCGCCAACAGTCACTTGATTACTTGTCATTGGCCATAAGTTTGCGATTACTTGGTATACTTTCACTATCGGTCATTCTTCTCGGAGAGCGAATTCATGGCGATGTTACAGGTCACGCAATGCGAAATTCCCTGGCTGACGGAAATTCAGCTTGACCAGGACAAGATCGTCATTGGTCGAAGCCCACAGATGTCCCACTACGTCATCAGCAACAAGGACACAGTCAGCCGGCAGCATGTGCAAATTCTCGTGATCGGTGACCGGTTCTACATCGAGGACCTCCGCGAGGAAGATCAGGGCAAGAAAAAGCATCGCACGTTTGTCAACGATTCCGTGATTCCATTTCGCAAGCCGATCCAACTGAAACACCAGGATCGTGTCCGCATCTGCGAATTTCAAGCGACCTTCATCGACGATGATCCATCGCCGGTCGAAGCGATGCTTAGTTCAAAAAGCGAAAGTCGCCTCGATATGCAGCCGGCGATCAAGCTGGCGGCGCTCCTGGAAATTACCAATAAGCTCAGCAAGACGATGCAACTGGACGCCAAGTTGCCCGAAGTCGCGGACAGCCTGCTGCAACTTTTTCCGCAAGCGGATCGCTGCTTCATCATTTTCGTGGACGAGGAGAACGGTGAACTGAAGTCCAAGGTCGTGCGAACGCGCCAGGCGATCGACGGCGGCGCGACGCGATTCAGCCAAACAGTCGTCAGGCAATGTTTGCTGACCAAGCAGGCGACGTTGCGGCGCGAAGGCGACGGCGGCGACGGGACGTCGAACAGCATGATCGCGTTTTCTATTCGTTCGGTGATGTGCGTGCCATTGGTCCCCGAAGAAGGGGCATCGCTGGGCGTGATCCAACTCGACACGCACGACCCGTTGAAAAAATTCACCGAGGACGATCTGCGCCTGCTCTGGGGCGTCGCTCATCAAGCCACGATCGCCATCGAAAATAGTCGCTATCACGACATGCGCGTCGTTCAGGAACGGATTCGTAAGGAACTGGAAATGGCCCGCCATGTGGCCTTCAGCTTCATGCCGCAATCCTTACCCCAGATTCCCGGCTACGCGTTCTTCAGCTATTGCGAGCCGGCACGTGAAGTCGGCGGCGATTACTATGACTTTATCCGACTGTCCGACGACCGATACGCCATTTCGCTCGGCGACGTCGCGGGGAAAGGTATGCCGGCGGCGCTCTTCATGGTCCGCGTCAACACCGAGTCACGGTCCTTTTTGTTGACGGAGAACAAACCCGAATTGGCCATGGAACGATTGAATGCGCGTCTCTGTCCCTACACGGCAAAGACAGACGGCTTCGTCACTCAGGTATCGATTATTCTCGACCCACGCACGCACACCGCCACCGTGGTCAGTGCAGGGCATGCCGCGCCGCTCGTTTATCGCCGCAGGACGGGGCTAGTCGAGTCGTCGTTTGCCGTCGAACAAGTGGGCCCATTACTGGGCATCGATGAGAAGAGCATCTATCAATGTTGCCCGGTGCAATTGGAACCTGGCGATAGCATCGTGCTCTTCAGCGACGGCGTAACCGATGCGCAGAGTAGCGACAACAAAGTGTTCCGCCTGTCCGGCATTCACGCCGCACTCACGGGACCCGGTGACGACACGCCCAAAGCCTTAGGGGAACGCATCATCCAGGCCGTGCTTCGCCACGCCACGGGCCGCGCCCAATACGACGATATCACGCTAGTCTGCTTTGGACGACTCGCTGAGTGATGCTTTTGAAACCAGACCTCAACGGTGATAGCAAGCCCGCAGGCGACGAAGGAGCTTGCGGGGTTTGACCCGCGCTGGTTCCGTCGTCGCAAGCGGGCTTGTTAGGCGTCTTTTTCGCGTGAGGTTACCTTCCGTACAATACACCTGTGCTCGAACAAATCCACATCGCACCCTGGAAGGCGCGTCGGCACGCTCATATCACATTCTCTAGCCCGCCTACTATTTGAAACGTTCTCGGAGCTTTTGATGCGCCACGTTCTGTCCGCTCTCGTGCAAAACCAACCCGGCGTGCTCGCGCACGTTTCCGGCATGCTCGCTTCACGCGGGTTCAATATCGACAGCCTCGCCGTCGGTGCAACCGAGAATCCGCACCTTTCACGCATGACGTTCGTCGTCAACGGCGACGACAATGTGCTCGACCAGGTTCGCAAGCAACTCGACAAGATCATCTCGATCGTCCGTGTTGACGACATCTCCAGCGAGAACTACGTCGAACGCGATTTGATGCTAATCAAAGTCGTCGCGCCGGCCGAGAAACGCTCCGAGATCGCTCTGCTCGTCGAAATGTTCCGTGGCCGCGTCGTCGATATCAGCATTGACAACATCATGATCGAAATCTCCGGCCAAGAACAAAAGATCGAGGCGTTCATTGAATTGATGCGGCCGTATGGCATCATTGAAATGGCGAGGTCTGGCCGCATCGCCCTGGTGCGTGGGCGTCCGAAAACGGGAGTAGCAGCATGACCACGGCACGGAAATTCCCCTTTACCAGCCGACCGATCCCCGCCGACGTGATGGCGAAGCTCGAACTGCTAAAGGCCGGCCAGCGCGTGCGCATTACGCAGATTGTCCACGTCGGCAGCAGCAAGACTTGGCCGCTCATCGTCGAAGGAACGTTCCGCCACGCCGATTCGCTCGCCACGGGCTTGGCCACCGATCGGCTGCGTGAGGACGATATCGTCATCCCCGTGATCCATTTCACGAAGGACAATAAAGAGATGTCGAGCATCGCCATCGATGAGAATACGAAGATCGACATCCTGTAATTTGGAACACAACATCACAAAGCATTCCTGTATTCCGCTTGCGGCTTAGCGTTCACGCGGGATTATCCGAGCGCTAAGCAGCAAGCGGAAATGCCGAATTCCCCACGAGCCACTCATGCTCCTCGATCGCTTCCTCCGTTACGTTCAGATCGACACTCAGGCCGATGAATCCTCCACGACCTATCCCAGCACGCCGGGGCAACTCGAACTAGGTAAGCTGCTCGCGACGGAACTTCAGCAGATGGGTGTGTGTGACGCCGTGCAGGACGAGCATGGCATCGTTCTGGCGACGATCCCGGCGACCCATTTGCGCAAATGCCCAGTCATCGCCTGGATCGCCCATGTCGATACGTCGCCGGAAACATCAGGCAAGGGCGTCAAGCCGATCGTACATCACAACTACGATGGCAAGAACATCGTGCTGCCTGGCGATCCCAGCAAAGTCATTCGCGTTGCTGACAACCCGGAGCTTTCGCCGCTCGTCGGCAAGACGCTCGTCACAACCGATGGCACGACGCTGCTCGGTGCTGATGACAAGGCCGGCATCGCCGTCATTATGTCCGCCGCGGCCCATCTCATCGCCCATCCCGAGATTCCGCATGGCCCGATTCGTATTTGCTTCACCTGCGACGAAGAAATCGGGCACGGCGTGGACCACCTCGGCTTGCAACAACTTGGCGCTCACGTCGGCTACACGCTCGACGGCGGCGGCACGGGCGAGATCGATGGCGAAACCTTTTCCGCCGACCTCGCCGTCGTCACCATCACCGGTGTCAACATCCACCCCGCCATCGCCAAGGGCCGAATGGTCAACGCTGTTCGCATCGCCGGTGCATTTATTGAACGCCTGCCTTGGCAATCGCTTGCCCCGGAGGTGACCTCGGAGCGGCAAGGATTCCTGCATCCATACAAGATCGAAAGCGGCGTCGCGGCTTGCACACTGCGTATCTTGCTGCGCGATTTCGACACGCCCAAGCTAGCAGACAAGGCTGCGCTGCTCCGCAACATCGCCACCCTGTTGATGGCTGAGCATCCTAACGCGAGAATCGATGTCAAAGTGACGCCGCAGTACCGCAACATGGCCGAGGGCCTGGTGAAGGAGCCGCGCGCCGTCGATTTCGCCGAGGAAGCGATGAAACGCGTCGGCCTGTCGCCGCAACGCACCATCGTTCGCGGTGGTACCGATGGTTCACGCCTGACGGAGTTGGGGCTGCCGACGCCGAACCTTTCGTGTGGCGAGCACAACCTACATTCGCCGCTCGAATGGACGTGCCTGGAGGAGATGGACATCGCCGTGCGCGTGCTGGTCGAACTGGCGCAGATTTGGGGCGACACATTCGTTTAAGGAACTTCCGCCGCTTGCGGCTTAGCGCTCGCAAGGCGCCACGCGAGCGCTAAGCCGCAAGCGGAAAATTGAAAGCGGCTAAGCCAAAGGGACGCACATCAATGTCCGCGAAAGACGAACTATTCCGCGACTATCCCGTCATCGTCACGCAGGCGATTGCCTGGGGCGACATGGATTCATTCCACCACGTCAACAACGTCATCTATTTCCGCTATTTCGAGAATGGTCGCCTGGAGTACATTCGGCAAATCGACTGGTTTGACATTCAGATTCGCACCGGTATCGGCCCGATCCTGGCGTCAACGCAAGCACGGTTTCGCAAGCCGTTGACGTATCCCGACACGATCCACATCGGCACACGCATGATCGAGATGAAAGACGACCGCTTTACCATCGAACACAAAATCGTTAGCGATACGCTCAACGATTTCGTAACCGAAGGGCAGGGCCTCCTCGTGGCATACCACTACGCCGAGCAAAGAAAGGCACCGCTGCCGGAGGAGTTGAAGGAACGGATTCAGGCATTGGAAGTGGGCGTGTCAGAGCCGCGCACGAAGTAAGGAAAACCAAAATTAACTTCCCGAGTTGCCGCTTGCGGCTTAGCGCTCGCAAGGCGCCACGTGAGCGCTAAGCCGCAAGCGGCAACTCGAAATCGGAAAGTTGCTATTTCGATTTTCCTGAGCGGTTGAATTCGCAATCGCACCTTCAGCCGCTTACTTTGTGCGAGGCTCTTAGATCACGGCGTGTTATTCTTCGGAAATTCCAGAATGGGAACCGCGGTAAGGGCATGTTCCGCGGTTCGGCCTGCGATCAGGAGGCCGTTGGACGTTACGTTTAGCGCTGTCAGCGGATGCGAGGGATGGGGTTGGTCGTTTTCCAGATCAATGACGACCACCATGTTGCGTTCGTGCCGATAGGGTGTTACTTTGAAGTTGTTCTTGCGTAAGAACTCCGATAACTGATGGATAACGGTGTGGCTCGTGATCGGTAGAGCGCCGGCGCGTGAACTGAGCACTTCGATGGCGATGACGTTTGTTTCCTTGGGGACCAGCCAGATCTTCAATTCATAGGAGATGACCGTGCTGAACCAGCCGGATCCGTAGCGGAAGGCCAGGCGGATTCTATCGTCCTCAAGCACGATGTACGGCGAATAGATACCGAGCTTGCGCAGGCTCTCCGCTTCGCCCCATTGCACGAAGGTCTCGTCGAGAAAGCTGTTGATCTGTGTCTGGCTAAGATTGCAACTCCACTCCGGTCGCATCTTGCGATTGGCGACCATTTGCGACAGATTGCTGACAAACGTCGTAGCTGCCTCGATGCGTGCAGCGCTCGGCGGAAGTTGAGCCTCACGGTAGAAATGAGGCTCATGTTTCACGATGGTGCCACCAGCGACAAGAGTGGCCACCAGAAACACGCCGGCTGTAATGAAGAGCAAGCCGACCCTGCGTCGTTTCATGACGTAATTCCTTTCCATCTTCAGAGTCGAAAGCGGGAGTGGCGGCCGAAATTCATCGTCGCTTTCGCTTTCGGCTCTGACTTATTTCGGGCGCATCATTGTTACATCGCAATAAATAGCCGTTATCGGACAACGAGATAGCGATATCCCGCGGACAGGTCAACCCCAATTGTAGCGGTAGCGAAGTCGTTTGCGGCTTTGTGTTCGCAATGTGCCGCGCGAGTGCTGAGCCGCAAGCGACGATGTCTCTCGCTTCATGTGATACTTCGTAGGATGACACGATGGGATCCCGTAATTTCAAAACCGTGATGTTCCTCTGCACCGGCAACTACTACCGTAGCCGATTCGCGGAGATTTTGTTCAACACCGTCGCCGAGCGTATGGGGCTGGCTTGGCGTGCGACTTCGTGCGGTTTGGCGCTGGAGCGTGGCATCCACAATGTTGGTCCGATTTCTAAGGCGACGTTGCAATCGTTGAAGGAGTTGGGCGTGCGTGTCGGCCACGATGGCGAGCGTTTTCCGAAGCAAGCCGATCCTGCCAATTTTGACGCCGCCGATCACATCATCGCGCTCAAGGAGACGGAGCATCGGCCCTTGATGCAGGAGCGGTATTCGGCGTATGAGCACACGGCGGAGTATTGGGAAGTGGACGACGTGCCAGGGATACTGCCGTTGATCGAGCGCGAGGTGATGGCGCTGGCGGCTCGGCTAATAACCGGATTGAAGCGAGAAGGCCCGCCGCCGGAACCATCGCTGACACAATCGATCCCCGCGAAAAAGAACGCAGGACCGGCGCCGATGGCACGTCTTCGCCGCGAGACCAAAGGCCGGCGAGGCAAGGGAGTCACGATCGTTGACGAACTCCCGCTCGATGATGCCGAGTTGCGTGAGTTGGCGACGAAGCTGAAGGAGCGTTGTGGCACGGGTGGGAGCGTCAAGGATCGTCATATCGAAATCCAGGGCGACCAGCGCGACCGAGTTGCCGCTGTCTTGAAGGATATGGGTTATCGCGTGAAGTTCGCGGGGGGCTAACCGAAATTGGTCAGGCGCAAAGGTCATCCATGGTTTTCCAGCTTTTCCAATCATAACCGGCGCAAAGCGTAATAATGGCATGATCTGTGCCGAGGAAAGATGCGCCCCGAAAAATACCTGTAAACAACTCGCAGATATTTGCTCAAGTATCAAATAACGCGCATGATATTAGAGCACGGCCTTGCTGGGCGAGGCCTTGGAACAGTGCATGGAATTTATCGGAACAGACATTAGAAGAGGAATAATCGATGCGCCGTTTACGTTTGGTTTCCCTGACCCTGGCGTGCGGGTTGTTATCAACCTTGTCGGGGTGCTGTACGTCTAGCGAGGACGGTCGGATGTTTCCTCGCCTCTTTCGTACGAATTACCAACGACCGATTTTGGACCGTATCCACGGTTCGGCCGGCATCCACCAACCCGAATGCGAATGCATGCACGGCGCTCAACTTCCGGGACATGATTTCTCGGGTGGTCAGGTCATGACCATGCCGTCCGCCGGCCTGCACACGACTCCGATCCCGATCACAAACATCCCGGCGGGGCAGGCCCCGTATATCCTGAAAGTACCCCAGGCGGCCCCGACGCCATACTTCCCGGGAAACTAGTGGTCCGACCAGCTTGATTTGACAGGTGGGGCCAGGCTTTCCAGCCTGGCCAGGCTGTAGCCCCACAGACCTGTCAACTCTGCCTTTTCGCACCACTAGCAAGGCATTCAATCCAACCACGGGTTGCACGGATCGGGATACCACTCAAGTATACTTTGAACGGCTAGATTTGTCTGATCCATTGAATGGTGGCACAGACATTCTTGTCTGTGTTTGCGGTTTACACAGACAAGAATGTCTGTGCCACCAATGCGACAAATCCAACCGTGTGAAGTATACATTCCCTAGTCCGTGTCATCTGCGCCATCCGTGGTTTGCCTCTTCCATACCGCATTGCGCATTCAATATGCCGGGTGCCAGCCTGATCGCACCGTCTTATATCCGATACTCCTTTCGTCGACTGACATTTCTCATTCTTGTACCCGCGCCTTGAAGCTGATGGCTCGTGGAATATCCCTACTAAAACCTGCGCGACTTGCAACGATTCGGTTTTCCACGCTCGGGAGACAAGAACGCTCATGTTCGGCAAGAACGGCGAACACGGCTACGTCCCCGAAGGCGTGCCCGGCGCGACCAATGCCGTCATCGTGCAGGGCAAACGTTGGACGACGGCCCTCTCGATGCATCCGCCCGATCGTGGCTAGTGCGCCGTCACACTTCTATCTTGGGGTAGCAAATGCGGGCAATTTTTGGCATCGTTTGATCAACCAAACCATGGAGGGTTGAACGATGCCAAAGAAATATGTTGTTCGGCTTACCGATGCCGAACGAGAGATTCTGACCGAACTC
>SIAQ01000012.1 GCA_009697105.1 Gemmataceae bacterium
TAAAAAATACCTCCGGGCCGCAGTCTATAAAGGTAAGGACGACGGTGTGGAAAACGTTACAAACCAAACTTACAAGCAGGGACACTTAGATCGTCGCCGCATTCGGATGTCACGATGCGGTAAAACTTAAGGCGCCAGCGAAGGGCCGCGTCGTGCTCTTCGCTGGCGCTCAGGCTCTGAAAATGCGGCATTCTCAACCGCCCGCAGTATACGATTAACGCTGGTGGGAACACTCGACAAAAGCACGAGCCGGAAGCGTAAGTGACGGTTTTCAGTTTTCACCAGTCCGTCGCCTACGCTTTCGGCTTGTACTTTTGTCGGTGGCGTCTACCTCCGCACGGCATTGTGCCGCCGACGGCTAAACAAATTATCGCGGGCCGCCGGGCAGGATTACGATCATCACGAACTCCGGGCGATATGGCATCGGCCCGAGATCGTCATCATCGGGCCCCTTCTTTTTTCCTTTTACTGGCGGTGCTACTTTGGCGAGGTAAACCTCAACCGTCTGATCCACTTTCAGCGCGTCGGCTTCCACTGGAAAGCCTGGCAGCCCGGTCTTGTCGCGGCGTTCTTCGAGTTCCTTCTTCGTCCACTTCTTCTCGAAACCCTGATCGTCAAACTCGGTCGGCGGAATAATCGACCGATATTTCACCATGTCGACAGAGCGGAGTTCGAGTTCTCGCTTTGAATAGAGCTGTGTCTGCCGTTTCGCGATCTCGCCTTGGAATGTCCCCACGTCACGCTGGTAGTTCTGCAACGCCGTGAATCGAGCTTTGAAATCTTTGGTAGTTTGGGAGGTGTACTGTTGTTTGGCCAATTCGGCTTGCCGCTTGACCTTCCAGGAATTGAAATCGTACACCTTCTTTTGATCGATTTCTTGAATTTCGACGAAGAGCTCTCGGCTCTCGCCGATGCGTTTGATCTTTGTGACTATCTTCTGCCCGAAGACGAGCTTTTCGATGGCCTTCTTCGGTTCGTCTTTTTTCTTTTCGTCGTCCTTTTTGTCTGTCTTCTTTTCTTCCTTCTTATCTTCCTTTTTCTCCTCTTTCTTTTCGTCTTGGGCATTCGACGCTGGCATCAGGAGAATTAGCACGGCAAGGAAACCGAGAACTGCGCCGATGGATCTTTTCATGACAGTCACCCGCGAAAAAGGATTTCTTCCCTCATATCAAATAGTGTAACGTTCCCATTTGCAAAACACAACGGGATCGATAGATTTTTTTTTGCGAATGATACGGCACGCGGAAAAAGATGCGACGCTCAGGCTGCGTGTAGGAGTTGAGCGGCGTTGCTTTGATAGGCCTGGATGATCTCCCTCGCTGGGCCCACGGCTTGAATGCGTCCGTGATGAAGCCAGATGATGGTCGTGCAAAATTCCTTGAGGAAAGCGAGGTCGTGCCCAACCATGACGACGATCTTCGCGGTCTGGAGCAGGTTCCGCATCCGGGCCTCGGCTTTCTTCTGAAAAAGCATGTCGCCGGTCGAAAATACCTCATCAATCAGCAATATTTCCGGTCGTCGTGATGTCGCCACAGCGAAGGCGAGCCGCATTACCATGCCGGTCGAATAGCAACGGAGCGGCAGATTCAAGAAATCGCCCAGTTCGGTGAAATCGGCGATTTCTTCCAGCTTGGGCTGGATCGTTGCTGGCGTCTCGCCGTGAAGGTAGGAGCGGATGTGAACGTTCCGCCAACCGGTGGCATTGAAGTCAAAGCCGAGAGCGATATCGAATAGAGAGCAAACCGCTCCGTTCACGTCGCGCTGGCCGCCGCTGATCGGATACACGCCGGCGATCGTGCGAAGCAGGGTGCTTTTGCCGGCCCCATTCAATCCAATGATGCCGACGCGTTCGCCGTCGTGGATATCAAAACTGAGGTCGGAAAGCGCCTTGACCGATTGGACGGCCGTCTTTTTCTTGCGGAGCAGACCGCGAAGAACGAACTCCTTGAAGGTCATGGAGTAGTTTTCGCGAATCGGATACTCAAGGTCCACGTTTGAAAACTGAATATACGACATTCACAAACTCCAAAACCTAACACATAAGCAATCAGCTATCAGCCAGACCGTATTGAATCGCGAATCGGTGACGGCTTGCTGGAATTCTGCACGGATTCAATTTTTCCGGGCAGATCAGCGATCATCGGCGGCAGAACATTATACCCAAAACACCAGGTTTCGCTCGAGCTTGCGAAGCAGGACAAGTGCAATTGTGGCGACGACCCCCAGGAAAGCGAGGCTCATGCCGAATTGTTGCATCGATGGCAACGTTCCCTCAACGATCGGGACGCGAACCAGCGCGATGATGGATGTCAGTGGGTTCCATTCCAAAACGAACGTCACGTGGCCTCGGCTGCTTGCAAAGGAGTTTGCCGGATAGAGAATCGGCGTCGCGTAAAAAAGAACTTGTAGGCCGATTTCCAATAGATGGCTCGTGTCGGGAAAATGCGTGAAGGCGAACCCGCTCACGATTGCAAGGCACCAACTAAGCAGGAACAATATCACAATGGCCGGTATCAGGCTCAGCATGGCGACGGGATCAAGGCTGCCCTTGAAAAACCAGGAGACGCCAATGGCCATTCCCAAAGCGATAAGGGAATGGAACGCGGTTGCCAGTGCGGTGCGCAAAGGGAAAATCGCCAGCGGGATTTGTTGTTGGCGAATGTAGGCCGCGCCAGCTGTAAAAGTATTACAGCCGACGACGAGCGATTCGGTGAAGAACTGCCAAACCGTCATCCCGACGATCAGATGCGGGGCGTATTCCGCAAGGGAGAGATTGAAGAGCTTGCCAAAAACTACGCAAAAGACCGCCGTCATCGCCATCGGCCGGAGCAGCGACCAGCCGATGCCAAAGAATGAATGGCGATAGCGGGTGTCGAGGTCAAGTCGAACCAACGAAAACCAGAAGTAACGAAGGGCCCAAATCTGCTGGATATAGGAAACTCGGTCAACCACGGACATTGCCATCGCATCGATCCTTATTCTTCTGGAAGGGATCCTGTTCGGAACCGCGGCCAATGGGCCGGTTTTAGCACGAATGCGCGAGCGATACAAGTCGGAGTGGGCCCGCTCGCAGGGCCGTTTGATTATCGGTGAAAGTCGCCCCTATTTCCTCACAATGCATCACACTGGCGAAGATAGGCGGAACCCAACTCGCCCAACCCCGAACATCAAATCGCCCTGGGCCCGCTCGCGGATCAGCATTAGCCCAAGAATTTTTTCACCACAGAGAACGCAGGGAATAGCAATTGGGGATTAGGAATCCCGGCGAATCATCGATCTGGGTAGATGGGGAATTAGGTATCTTGCCTATCTTGATTTTCTCTGTGTGTTCTGTGCCTCTGTGGTAAGATTTCTTCTCGATGAAAAATCCGGGTTAGCAAGTGTCCTGACCCCCATCTGCCCCATCTTGCCTTGCGTGCACTGTCCGCATAACCATTTTGCGCATCCTTTCTTTGATTCGTCCTGTGCGGCGAATTACTTGACGCAACTTTGTAAGCCTGTACTATTGTTCATTAGTCAGGTTGCCACGTCTACGCGCGGATGAATCAACGCGGCATGGTTCACGGGCATTTGGATAAGTTGGGCGTTTGGCATTCGCCGTGCTAGCAGAAAGCCCGCGCTCGATGGCACGAGGCGATCGTTGGCTGCCGCCATGACAATCGTCGGAGTCTGAATATCTGCCAAACGAGATCGTAGGTCTAAATCGCGCATCATCCGCACACGATGGCCAAGCACGCTCATCGGCACATCATCGACACGACTCCACCATTCGTTACGTTCCGTCTCCGTTATTTCCTGCATGAAGAAAAAGACGCCACGCAAGCCGCGCGTCCAAGCGGGAGTCGGCATCGCAGGCAGAAACGCTGAGAGATCAGCGGCGAGATGAATGATTGCGCGGCGTGGATAGAAGGCGAATGTATTGATCAGAACGAGCTTATCCACAAGGTCGGGCCGTCTCAGCGCCAGTGTCAGCGCGACACCGCCACCGAACGATTCCGCGAGTACGATGCCCGGGCCATTGCCTGCCCGCTCGATTTCGCCGGCGGCACAAGCCGCGAGGCTTTGATAGGTAGATGTCTGGTCTTGCGGATAGGCGACGCTGTGCACGTCGAAACAATCGAACAGCCTCGGTTGACGGTGCAGCAGTCGGCCCGTGCCATCGAGTCCCGGAAGGTAGACGAGCGTTTGGCGTTTGGAGTGAACCATTCGTTGTTGTAGCCGTTCGCTATCGGCGAACGGCTACTCGGAGGCGAAATTTGTAAGTTTAATGAAAACACCACAGCCGGGAGTATTCGATGAAACACATCATTCTACTTGCTATCGCATTAACCGCGAATCCTCTCCTCGCACAACCCGTGAAGATCGCCGATGGCACCGCGGAGGGAACCAAGGCAATCGCGAAATTCAAAGTGCCCGCCGGTTTCAAGGTCGATCTCTGGGCCGCCGAGCCGATGCTCGGTAACCCCGTCGCGTTTTGCATCGACGAGAATGGCCGTGTGTTCGTCGCGGAATCGTACCGTTTCAACCGCGGGACCGAGGAATATCGCCATCGGCCATTCTTTCTGGATGGCGATCTCGCCAACACCAGCGTGGACGATCGGCTCGCGATGTACAAGAAGTTCGAGACCAAGTTTCCCGACGGCATGAACTACTTCTCGAAATACGCCGACAAGATTCGCTTGCTCGAAGATCGCTCCGGCAAGGGCAAAGCCGACACCTCCAGCATCTTCGCCGACGGCTTCAACGACCCTCTCGACGGTCTCGCCGCTGGCGTGCTCGCGAAGGACGGCGATGTTTACTTCACCTGTATCCCGAAGCTGTGGAAGCTGCGCGACACCAAGAATACGGGAAAAGCCGATCAGAAAATAGACCTACACAACGGCTTTGGACCGCAGGCCGCATTCCTCGGCCATGACCTCCACGGCCTGGCGTTTGGCCCGGACGGCAAGCTCTACTTTTCCATCGGCGATCGCGGCTATCACGTCAAAAACCACGAAGGCCGCACGCTCTCCGGCCCGCGCAATGGCGCCGTCTTTCGCTGCGATCCCGACGGCGCCAACCTCGAAGTCGTCCATACCGGCTTGCGCAATCCGCAAGAGATCGCCTTCGACCAGTTCGGCAACCTCTTCGCCGCCGACAATAACTGCGACAAGGGCGACCACTCTCGCCTCGTTTACATCGTCGAAGGCGGGCACAGCGGCTGGAACATGGCGTATCAGACCATCGAAACGCCCGGTTTTCGGCCGCTCGCGCCAGGCGAAAAGCCGAGCTACCTCACCGGTCCCTGGCATGCCGAGAAGCTTTGGCATATGCAACATCCCGGCCAGCCGGCGTACATTCTTCCGCCCGTCGGCAAGCTCGGCGCGGGGCCGAGCGGCTTCGCCTTCACCAGCGGTGTCGGCTGGCCGAAACGCTACCACGATGCGTTCTTCATGTGCAACTTCACAGGCAACGGCGGCATCGATTCGTTCCGCGTCGTGCCCAAAGGCGCGGCATACGACCTCGTCGATTATCACACCTTCATCAACCCCGTCAGCGCCACCGATGTCGAATTCGGCTACGACGGCAAAATGTATCTCAGCGATTGGGTCCAATTCGTTTGGGACGGCGGCGGCGTCGGCAAGGGCCGCATCTTCACCGTGTACGATCCCAAGATCACGGGCGACCCTACCATCCGCGACATGGGCAAGCTCATGAAAATCGGCTTCAAGAAACAGGACGACAAAGTGCTACTGGCACTACTCGCTCATCCCGACCAGCGCGTGCGATTTCGGGCCCAATATGAACTGGCCGAACGCTGGCCGAAAGTCGGCTGGTTGCAAGGGATCGCGACTGCCGAAGGTGGCGTGTCGAAGGAGATCGTCCCACGTCTTCATGCTCTCTGGGCGCTTGGTCAAATGGCGAGGAAACATCCCGATGCAATCTCGTCAATCATGTACATGAAACTGCTGAACGACCCTCAGGCCGAAATCCGTGGCCAGGCTGCCAAGGTACTGGGTGACATCGGCTGGAAGGAAAATACCTGGCCCGGTCTCGCGTTGCAATCCAAGTTACTCGCGCTGATCGACGATCTGCATCCGCGTGTGCGCTTCTTCGCGATGCAGTCCGCCGGCAAGCTGAAGCTCAAGGACGCTCTGCCCCGCATCCTCGCTCAGGTGCAGATCAACAAGGACGAGGACTCCTACCGCCGGCATGCAGCGGTGACGGCACTTGTGCGCATTGGCGACATCGACGCGGTGCTGGAGCAGGTCAAACTCGGCGAGGAAGGCAAGACGTGGGGGCCGCTCTCGAACGAAAGCAAACGGGCGTTGAATCTGGCCGCCGTGTTGGTCTTGCGAGCGCTAAACGATAAACGGATCGAGCGGTTTCTTAACGATGGCGATGATCTCGTCGTAACCGAGGCGGCTCGCGCGATCAACGACCTGCCAATTACCGAAGCGCTGCCCGCCCTTGCCAAACTCGCGCCACGCTACGCTCCGCGCAAACAGCAGCCCGATGCCGAGCTGTGGCGTCGCATCATCAACGCGAACTATCGGCTCGGCCAGGCGGAGCATGTGACGGCGCTACTCGATGTCGCACAAAGCACAGGCGTGCCCGACGAGATGCGATTGGAAGCGCTGGCTTGTGTGCATCAATGGAGCGAACCTGGCAACCGCGATCGCGTCAACGGCTATTGGCGACCGCTTCCTGCGCGTGACGTGCTCGCCGTCCGAGCCAAGCTTCAGGAACGCTTGCCCGCGCTGCTGACCTCGGCATCGCCGAAAATGCAGGCGGAATTGACGAAGATGATCGCGACCTTCACGCTCAATGTTGACGAGAAAACGATCATCGCCTGGATCGATGACGAGAAACGCCCCGTCGAAACACGTCTGGCGGCAATCGATCTAGTGGCCTCCCGTTATGGCAAGAGCCTCGAATCGGTTTTGACCAAGGCTTATGCGTCAGGCGACGCGGGCTTGCGAGCGCACGCTCGCCAACACATGATCGGAATTGATCCCAAGAAGGCGGATCGATGGCTGGATGATGCCTGGATGTCGGGCACGATTCGCGAGAAGCAGCATCTCGTCCGCATGCTGGCGCGGCACAGCGAGCCGCAACTCCATAAGCGATTGGCGCTGATCTTTTCAACCTTCGAGAAGGGTGGCCTTCCGACCGATTTGCACCTGGATATCATTGAGGCAGCGAAATCCGCGAACTCGCCCCTCTGGACGAAATTCGAGGAAACCCGCAAGCTCGCGCGAACGCCTGAGGCGAGGCTTAAAGTCTACGACGTGACGCTCCAAGGTGGCGATGCGGCGCGGGGCCGGCAGATTTTCGTATCGCATGCCGTCGCCCAGTGCGTACGCTGTCACAAGGCCGAAGGGCAGGGCGGTGACGCTGGGCCGGACCTTTCCGTGTGGGTGCCGAAAGCAAAGGGCGATCGCGGTCATTTGCTGGAATCGCTGCTCTATCCGAGCCGCAAGTTCACGCCGGGTTTCGGCGCGGTCGCACTCACCATGCGCGATGGCCGAGTGTTGACAGGAACGGTGAAATCGGAGGATAAGGAGAAACTCGTATTAGCCGACGCAGCCGGAAAAACGCAGACGATCGCCGTGAAGGAGATCGACGAACGCGCCAACGGCATCTCGCCAATGCCGGAGGTGGGCCCGGTCTTGTCGATGGAAGAGATTCGCGATCTGATCGAATACCTGGCGACGCTCAAAGAATAGAGATTCACGCCACCCTTAACACAATCTGAAGGAACGAACTCAACAAAAATGCACTAACCACAGAGGCACAGAGAAAACAGAGAAAATGCGCGGAATTATGAATTGCAGGTCTCACGATTCGGCTTACAAATGCCGTCTACCATTCTTCGTATTTTCTCTGGGTTCTCTGTGGTTCAAATTTGGTTGTCACGCCGAGCGGCGGATTTCGGCGTCCTCGATGGCGCGTAGCTCGGCGAGGGCGTTGCTTTTTCCGACGTGGTCGCCGCATTTTTCAAAATATGCCGCGCTTTCGCGACAACAGAGCACGGCATCGGCGGTTTGGCCGCCCTTGCCATCCAACGCTACCCCATTGTTGAACCAAAGTGACGAAGGGGTGCATGACAGAACTTGCGGAGAACTACAATAAACCACGGATAACACCGAAAACAGGGATGGAAAAATACTGTGAAGGTGATCTTCCCTATCCGTGCGATCCGTGGCTAAATTCCTACAAGTGCTGTCGTGTACCTGTGATGAAGGCAAGGAATGCAATGACGGAACCGATGAAAAAACCGCCGATCGCCGAGTCGCCGTTGAGCGTCGTGCTGATGGCACGCGCGCTCGACTCTGATACGTCTGTATCGCTTCGCGCCTGGAAGTCGCACCTGGACAGGATGAAACGTCCCTACGAAATATTGCTTATTCAAGAAAGCAGACCGGAGATCATGCCGGAGCCGGTTGATTCGGATGTGCGTGTTTTTTCTTGCTCGCACACCGATGGATTTCGCACCGCGGTCAACGATGCGATTCAGGCGGCGCAGCATCCGCTGTTGGTGTTGTGCCCGTGTGACAGGCAGTATTCGCCTGTCGATCTCGCGAAACTTCTCGGCGCAATCGACAAGGTTGATCTCGTCGCCGGTTATCGGCTCGGAGGCCAGGCGCCCCCGTTGCGGGTATTGCTCGATCTGGCGATCAACGTAATTTGCCGCATCCTTGTCGGTTTACCGATGACGCAACGACTGACTTGGCTGGGCGGTCACGGTTGGGACCGACGCTGGATCGCGCGGTGGATATTTGGCGTGCGTGTCACCGATCCGGAATGTGCGTTCTTGTTAGCACGGCGAGGCATCTTCAAGCGGATTCCGATCCAATCTGGTGGTCCGTTTCTGGCCACGGAGATACTCGCGAAGGCCAATCATCTGACGTGCCTATTGGCCGAGGTGCCCGTGACGTGGAATCCGCCGAGCCATCCGCTCCACGATGCGATTTCGTTTGGCGGGGACGCGCAGAAGGTCTTCCTCGCGCCGGATTTCGGGCCATATCCCATAAACTAAATCCAGCGTGCTTTACTGTAGGAAATATCCAAGAAGCCCATGGGTGAGGTCCTCCGAACCCCATGGGCACCGACTTAAGGAACTCAGGCCAGGCAATCAAATTTGAACCACAGAGGCACAGAGGACACAGAGAAAATGTGCGGAATAGTGAATTCAGTAGTTTCAATAATCAACTTAGCCACGGATTGAACACGGATGAAACACGGATAAGAGGCAGAGTAGGAGCGAAAAACCAGGATATTTCACCATTATTTCCTTTCCGTGTTTCATCCGTGGCTAATTCTGGGAACTACTGGAATTGGAATTCTCACGATTTTGCGTGCTTTGTTCCTCTCCCATTCTTCGTATTTTCTCTGTGTCCTCTATGCCTCTGTGGTTCAATTGTGTTTTTCCGATGCGAGTTCTTTAAGTTGATGCCCATGGGGTTCGGAGTACCTCACCCCTGGGCTTGGTTGAAAATCCAGACGATTCGTTGGCATAGGTGATAGCAATCATGACGCGATACCTGATCGGCATTGACCTCGGAACAACGAACAGCGCGGTGGCGTATATCGATCTGGCGAGCGGGAAGTCCGGCGTTGGCGGCGCGCCGGCGGTTCATCCATTCGCGATTGCCCAGCTCGTCGCTCCCGCAGAGACCACGCCGCGCCCGCTGTTGCCGTCGTTTCTGTATCTGCCGGGTAGCCACGATCTGCCCGCGGGTGCCACGGCCTTGCCCTGGAATCCTGCATCTTCCTACGCGGTCGGCGAATTCGCACGCAATCACGGCGCCAAGGTTCCAGGTCGCCTGGTCACCTCGGCCAAGTCGTGGTTGTGCCATGCTGGCGTCGATCGTTCCGCGCCGCTGTTGCCCTGGAGCGCGCCGCCGGATGTTGCTCGCATCTCGCCCGTTGAAGCCTCCATGCGTTATCTGCGTCACATGGTCGAGGCGTGGAACCACACGATGGCGGCGAAACACGCGGAGTACCGCTTCGAGAAGCAGTCGTGCGTGCTGACCGTGCCCGCATCGTTCGATGATGTCGCACGCACGCTCACCGTCGAGGCGGCGCGGAAGGCGGGCATCGAAAATCTCACGCTGCTCGAAGAGCCGCAAGCCGCGTTCTACTGCTGGCTGGCGACGCACAGTCCGCAGGAAGCAAGCCGACTCAAGCCGGGCGATCACTGTCTCGTCGTGGACGTCGGCGGCGGGACGACCGATTTCAGCCTCATCCAGGCCGGCGAGCATCAGGGCGGGTTGACGTTCTTGCGCCAGGCCGTCGGCGATCATCTCCTGCTCGGCGGCGATAACATGGACCTCGCCCTGGCCAAGTTCATCGAGGCGAAACTTCCCGCCGCCGGGAAACTCGATGCGGCTCAGTACGGCCTGCTCACGCAAGCCTGTCGGCAGGGCAAGGAAACGCTGCTTGGCGCCACGCCGCCGGACCGGCATTCGGTGACCGTGATGGGCCGAGGCCGATCGGTCATCGGCGGTTCGCTGAATGCGACGCTGACGCCGGACGAGGTGGGCAAGATTATCCTCGACGGCTTCTTCCCAAGCGTCGAGAAAATCGCCGAGCCGACGCGCGGCGCCCGGACGGGCTTGCATGAAATGGGCCTGCCCTATGTCAACGACCCGGCGATCACCCGGCATTTGGCGAGCTTCCTCAAGAAGCACCTCTCCGGCAGCGGCGACACGATCGCGCCGAATGCCATCCTCTTCAACGGCGGCGTCTTCACAGCGGGTGCGTTGCGCGAACGCATTGTGCAGGTGCTGCATCACTGGTTTGACGGGCAACAGAAAAATTGGCAGCCGCTCGTGCTGACCAACCCATCGCTCGATTTGGCGGTGGCGTGGGGGGCGGCCTATTTCGGCTGGCTGAAGCACACCGGCGGGCGGCGCATCGGCGGCGGAATGGCGCGGTCGTACTATCTCGGCATCAACGCCGAGGCCAGGAGCGAAGCGAAAACGACCGTTCTTTGCGTTGTGCCTCAGCACATTGAAGAGGGCCAAGAGATCGATCTCGCCAAGCCGGAGTTGGAGTTGTCGCTCGGCCAACCGGTGATGTTTCCTCTCTTTTCGTCAACGGTGCGTGCTTCGGACAAGGCCGGCGATTTGCTCGATGTCGCGCCGTCGCAACTTTTGCATATGCCGCCGTTGCACACGGTGCTTCGCGGCGGCAAGCGCAGCGGCACGAAGAGCGTGCCCGTTACCCTTTCGGCACGCTGTACGGAGATCGGCACGCTCGAATTATTTTGCGTCGCCAAAGACGGCAACAACCGCTGGCGGCTTGAGTTCAACACCCGTGACATCGTCCGGGATGAGGACGACGGCGAGGACAACGAAAAAGCAAACGCGCCGACCGACGTTTGGCCCGAGGAGTTGGTGCAGGCCGCCGCCGAGCGGATTCGGGCAACCTATGCCGGGAATGCCGACGCATTGGATCCGAAGCAGTTGACGAAGGAGCTTGAAGTCGCATTGGATGCCGGGCGCGACAAATGGCCGACGGGCCTGTGCCGACGCATGTGGGAGTTTCTCATCGCCGCCGCCGATCAGCGCAAAGCATCGCCAGCGCATCTATCACGCTGGTACAATCTCGTCGGCTTTACGTTGCGGCCAGGATTTGGCGATGGCATGGACAAGTTTCGCGTCGAGCAATTGTGGAAGTTGTTGCACTCCGCGCCGAAAGGCGCGAAGGCGGGCCTCATTCAGCCCGAAGGCGGTGCCGATTTCTGGATCATGTGGCGCCGTGTCGCCGGTGGGTTGACGACCGGTTT
The DNA here is from genome assembly GCA_009697105.1 of Gemmataceae bacterium. Lineage (GTDB taxonomy): Bacteria > Planctomycetota > Planctomycetia > Gemmatales > Gemmataceae > SIAQ01. The sequence continues at coordinate 11,777 of SIAQ01000012.1, forward strand.
GCAATCGACTCTCTTCAATCGCCTGCGCCCGGTTCTGTTGCCGAAACGCAGCGGCCCGAAACCGGCGGCGAACGAATTCACCGAGATGTGGCGCGCCGCCTCCGCGCTCGAACGGCTTGATCTGAAGACCAAAGAGCAACTTGGCGAGGCGGCGTTGAAAGGCTGCCGGCACAGTCCCACGTCGCCGCATGCGTTCTTCGCGTTGACCCGTCTCGGCGCTCGCGTGTTGCTGTATGGCCCGCTGAACGCAGTGCTGCATCCACAGGTCGTGCAAAAGTGGATCGATGCCCTATTGCCGTTCGAGCCTGGCCATCAAAGCGAGCGCATCGCATTTTCGTTTTGCCTGGCACAACTCGCTCGACGCAGCGGCCAGCGCGCGATCGATATTGACGACGCGCATCAAGAACAGGTGTTGGCCGTGCTCCGAGCGCAGCATGCGCCGGCGCATTGGATTCGCATGGTGGAGGAGGTCGTCGAACTGGATGCGGACGAACAGAGCCAAATGTTCGGCGAGGCATTGCCCATTGGTTTGCGGTTGATTAAAACAGAGGAAACAGAGTAAGGACCCCGCCATGGACCCCGCTTGCTTGACCTTCCAACTCACCGACGCGGAGCGCCGCCATGTCAACGAGCATGGCTACCTCGTGATACCTGATGCGCTGGACCGGGCGATGCTCGATCGCTTGATCGCTGCGGTCGATCGAGTCGATGCTCTCGAACGCACACCGACGTTTGGCAGCGAGCGCCTTCTGTCGTTCGCGAACATTCTGCCCGAGGATGCCGCGTTTGTCGATTTGATGGATTGGCCTCGCGTATTCCCGAAAGTCTGGGGTATTCTCGGCTGGAACATCTACGCCTATCACACGCACCTCGACGTGACGCCGCGCTTGGCGCAACCGCCGGCCAATCCGGTCGCCTGGCATCAAGACAGTATGCGCGTCAACGAAGAACTCGAGTTTCACCCCCGGCCACGCTTGTCGCTCAAGGTCGGCTACTACCTCACCGACACGTCAGGCCCAAACTGGGGCAACACGCTGCTGCTGCCTGATTCGCACTTGCAGGACGAACTCGACACGCCGAACGACGGCGTTAGCAGTCCCGCAGGTGCTGTGCCATTGCGCGTGTCGGCGGGCTCGGCCCTCGTCCTCGACCGTCGGCTATGGCATTCGCGCAGCCCGAACTTCGGGCCGCATACACGCAAGGTGATCTGGATGGGTTACGCCTATCGCTGGATGCGTCCGAAAAACGAGATGACCGTCGCGAACCTGATCCCCGCTGCCGACCCGATCCGCCAGCAACTCCTCGGCATCGGCTCGGCGAATAGCGCCTACGACCCCGAAGACCGCGACGTCCCCCTGCGAACCTGGCTCGAGGAACATCTCCCCAACGACGCCCGCTGGTCCACCCACCACAACAAACCTCAAGCCCGTCCGCCCCTCTACGGCACCCGTGGCAAAAACACGGGACGGCGATGACCGCTGGCTCGATCGACGAACATTCCCCGTTTACCCTGGTTCCAAAGCTCCTATTTGGGAACCCACAGTCTCGAAACGCCGTCTTGAGAAGTCTGAAATCGCCCGAATCCGATCAAGCGAAATCTAGTTGCCTGACAGCCCGTTCTCAGACGGGAGTTTGACAACGAGGAAATAAACAACACACCACCGGAACCTCGCATCCACATCTGCGTTTAATGGGTGACAGGATATTTCGCAAAGGGCATGATAAGTTCATTCCCAAGCTGATACAATGGAATTGGTTTGCATTCATCCAGGGGGGGCTTCATGTTTACGCTTACCGATAATACTAAAGTTCCGACCTGCCAGGGCACGAGCCGGCGGGATTTCCTCAAAATCGGCAGTCTCGCCCTTGGCGGGTTGACGTTGCCACAGTTGCTCGCGGCTCGCGCTCAAGGCGATGCCCGCACGCGGCAGCTGGTGAAAGATAAGTCGGTCGTGTTTTTGTTTTTACAGGGTGGCCCTTCGCAGATCGAATTGTTCGATCCAAAGATGTCGGCCCCGGCGGAGATTCGCAGCCTCACCGGCGAAGTGCAGACGCGCATACCTGGCGTCACATTCGGCGGCAACTTCTCGCGGCTCGCCAACATGGCGGACAAGATTTCGATCGTGCGATCGTTCGCCACGGGCAACGCCGACCACCAAAATTACATGACAACGGCAAGCGGCGACAATCCGACCCGTGCTCCGATGGGTTCGCTCTATGCCCGCGTCGCCGGCGCGAACAACAACCGCACCGGTATTCCGACGAACGTGCTCGTGCCTCCGGAAGCCGTCATCCAGAACTTCCGCTTCCCGCAGAATTTTGAAACGCAATCGCTGCAAAAGCTTGTGCAGTCGAGCCAAAACCTCGGCGCGAGCTACAGCTTCTTCGATCCGTCGGGTGGCGGCGAACTGCGTCAGAATCTCGATCTGCGCATCTCACGCGATCGCTTGACCGACCGCCGAGCGCTGCTGCAACAGCTCGACACGTTCCGTCGTGCCGCCGATGCGACGCATGCCTTCGACAACATTGGCGTTTACGAACAACAGGCGTACGAGCTACTTCTCCGCGGCGTTGCTGAGGCGTTCGACGTCTCACGCGAAGATCCGCGTTTGCTCGCACGCTACGACACAAGCGGTCTGTTCAGCCTGGCCGACGTGCATCGCTGGGGCGACATGAGGCGCTCGTCGAACCTGCTCGGCAAACAGATGCTCCTCGCGCGTCGGCTTTGCGAAGCGGGTTGCGGCTTCGTCACCGTCATGGACGCCGGTTGGGACATGCACTCCAACAGCAACGGCCCGCGCAATCTCGGCGGCATGATGTGGCTTGGCACGCAGGTTGACCATGCCGTCTCCGCGTTCCTCGAAGATGTCGAAGCTCGCGGCCTGAGCGACAAGATTCTGCTCGTCGTCACCGGCGAAATGGGCCGCACGCCACGCATCAACAACAACGGCGGCCGCGATCACTGGGCGACGCTCGCTCCGCTGCTAATCGCCGGCGGCGGTTTGCGAATGGGCCAGGTCATCGGTCAATCGGACCGCCAGGCAGGTGCTCCCGCAACCGAACGCTACACGCCGCAACATCTGTTGGCGACGATCATGCAGACGGTGTTCGACACCGCCGAGGTCCGCTTGCAATCGAGCCTGCCGCGCGATGTCGAGCGCGCCGTCACGAGCGGCACGCCGATTCGCGAGTTGGTGTAATCGATGTTCGTCCGAGCCTGAGCGCCAGCGAAGGGCACAAGCGGCCCATCGCTGGCGTGCGGGCTCGGATCGATTCGGTAGGGAAGATGTGACATGCCAGCCACCATAACCGAGCCGCTTGACGTTCTCTATGAATTGGACGAAACCGCATGGCTGGAAACCATGTCGGCTTTAGCAGCGGAAGGTCGTCTCGCGGAAATGGACTTCGCCAACCTGCGTGAGTACCTAGCCGACATGGCAAAACGTGATCGCCGTGAAGTGTTCAGTCGGCTTCGGCTTCTGCTCGCCCACCTTCTGAAGAGGGAGTACCAAGCAGATCATCGCACTGGCTCTTGGCGTAGTACGATCTTAACCCAGCGATCGGACCTTCAAAAAATTCTCGATAGCGGAACGCTCCACAACCATGCAGCCATTGTGCTTGGTGATGCGTATGCCGAAGCACGCAAACAGGCCGCTGCCGAGACGGAGTTACCTCGCGACACCTTTCCATCGAGTTGCCCGTGGGACCTGGAAACTGTGCTGACGGATGATGATGACGCCGACTAAATACGCGCTTCCCTTGGCTGAGCGTGAATTGGTTCGGGCGACGAGGCTCACACGAACATGACCACCACCGAACTGGTGCCTTTGCGGCTGCTATACGAGCAAGATGAAACAGCCTGGTTGGAAACCATGTCGGCTTTAGCAGCGGAAGGTCGTCTCGCGGAAATGGACTTCACGAACCTGAGCGAGTACCTTGCAGACATGGCCAAACGCGATCGCCGTGAAGTTAAGAATCGGCTGGTGGTTCTTCTGCAGCATCTTCTGAAATGGGAATGCCAACCGAATCACCGTTCCGGATCATGGAAGGCGACGATTATGGAACAGCGCCGAATACTGGAAGATATGCTTGATAGTGGGACGCTACATAATCACGCAGAAGCGATACTCGCGAAGACCTACGATCGTGCGAGAGAAGAGGCAGCGGCCGAGACGGAGTTGCCGTTGGATAGTTTTCCGCAAAGTTGCCCGTGGGACCTGGAATCGTTGCTCACGGCCAGACAGTGAAATTCGATAGGCCAAATTTGCACTATCCTTCGCCCCACTTGAATACCTCCCGCCGCCAGTTTGTTGACCAAAAAATCATACCGCTACTTCGGCAGTTTCCATGAGGCATCAATGAACCTGCGAGCCATTCTAATTGCCGTTATGGTTTTTTCAACAACGGGGTGGAACGTCCGCCCGGTTGCCGCGGGCGATGTCGTGACGCCGCAGCGCATCTCCGCCATGCCAACTCGGTTCACGCTGAGCGGCCGCGACGCTTGGCGACAGCTTGTCGTTACGGGCGACATCGCCAATAAACTGCCGCGTGATCTGACCGGGGCCGTCGGCTACGATGCCCAGCCGGAAAATATTGTCGCCATCGATAAGACCGGATTGGTCACACCGCTCACCGAAGGTAAGGCCACCATCACGATCACCGCGAAAGGGGCGGCACCGGTAAAGATCGACGTCGAAGTCGCCAATCTCGTCAACGAGCCGACTGTCAATTTTGCCAATCAGATCGTGCCCATCCTCACAAAGTTCGCCTGTAACTCTGGCGGATGCCATGGCAAAGCATCGGGGCAGAATAACTTCAAGCTCTCGCTACTCGGTTTTGAACCCGAAGAGGACTACGAATACCTCGTCAAAGAAGCACGCGGCGGCCGACGCATCGTGACGACCTCCCCGGACCACAGCATGTTGCTAACGAAAGCGACGGGCGCCATGGCGCACGGCGGCGGCAAAAAGTTCGCGGCGGATTCGCCGTACTATCGCCTGATCCGCCGCTGGATCGAGCAGGGCACGCCGTACGGCCATGCGAACGATCCCGTGGTTACCCGCATCGAGGTCATGCCTCGCGAACGCATCATGGATCGGCAATCCTCCCAGCAACTCGCCGTCATCGCTCATTTGAGCGATGGCAGCACGCTCGACGTCACACGCATGACCCAGTTCGAAACCAACGAGAAGGATATCGCTGAGCCCACCGACACGGGACTCGTACGGACTGGCAATACGCCCGGCGTTGCTGCGGTAATGGCGAGGTTTCAGGCCCACGTCGATACCTTCCGCGCCGTTGTGCCTCTTGGTGAGACGGTTGCCAAGTTGCCCAAGGCCAACAATTTCGTTGACGAATTGGTCTTCAAGCAACTAAAGACGCTCGGGCTTCCGCCATCAGAATTGGTGGACGACGGGACGTTTCTGCGCCGCGTGACGATTGACATCGCCGGCCGACTGCCGACGCAGAAAGAAACCGAGGATTTTCTCGCCAACAAAGATCCCGAACGGCACGCCAAGCTGGTTGATTTACTTCTGGAAAGTAAGGACTATGCCGACTATTTCGCGGCCAAGTGGAGTTCGATCCTTCGCAATCGCCGGAAGACGATCAACGACGCCCCGCAGCCGACTTTCGCCTTCCACGCCTGGATTCGCGAGTGCCTGGAAAAGAACCTGCCCTACGATCAATTCGTTCGCCAAGTACTGACGGCAACGGGCGAGGAAATCAAGACACCGCCGGTGCAGTGGTATCGCGAGGTTAAGGACGCACCTTCGCAACTCGAAGACATGGCGCAGCTTTTCCTCGGTCAGCGCATCGGCTGCGCGAAATGCCATCACCATCCGTTCGAGAAATGGAACACGGACGATTATTGGGGCCTGGCAGCGTTCTTCTCGCGTGTCGCAATCAAGGAAGCGAAGAAGGGCAAGAAGAAGGGCGACCCGGGCGATGCCTTCATGGTCATGATTAAGCCGGGCAAAGCCGAGGCGGCCAATCCGAAAACCAAGCAATCAATCAAGCCGCGTGGGCTGGGCGGCAAAGACGTGATTCTCGCCGCGGACGAAGATCCACGCCAGAAACTCGTTGACTGGATGGTCGAGAAAGACAACCCGTTCTTCGCGGCTACGCTTGCAAATCGCTACTGGAAGCATTTCTTTAGTCGAGGCCTGGTTGAACCCGAAGACGATCTGCGCGTGACCAATCCCGCCACGAATCCCGAACTGCTCGACGCGCTCACCAGGCATTTCATGGCCAGCAAATTCGACATGAAAAGCCTGGTGCGGGTCATCTGTACGTCGAACACCTATCGGCTTAACTCGATTCCTAACACGCACAACGCTGACGATCGCCAAAATTTCTCGCGATTCATCCCGCGTCGGCTCCACGCCGAAGTGCTGCATGACGCGATCGACCAAGTGACGTTGAGCAAGCCGGCATTCAAGGGCGTGCCCGCCGGCACACGGGCAGTGCAGTTGCCTGACAATATGTTCGAGTCGTATTTCTTGAGCGTTTTCGGCCGGCCTGACTTCGCCAGCGCATGCGAGTGCGAACGCAGTTCGGATACGAACCTGGCGCAGTGCCTGTTGCTGTACAACTCGGCCGATCTCATGAAGAAGGTAGCGGGGCAACGCGTCAAGAATATCCTTGGCGACAAACGGTCCCATGCGGAGCGTCTGAAGGAACTCTACATCATCACATTTTCACGCCAGCCCACGGTCGACGAGTTGGCCAGAATGACAGCGTATATCGAAGCTCGACCCACCGCGACCGCATCCGCCTACGAAGATGTTGTCTGGGCACTATTGAATACGAAAGAGTTCTTGTTCAATCATTGAGGTCGGTTGCCATGTTACCCCCTTCGCCGGCGCGAGGTCAACATGGCGTGTTACTAACGCATCGATCCGAAGAAAGCTGCGTTGAAGAAAAATCTCTGCAGCGTCGGCGAGTAGGCGCGGTAAGTCGGGTCGTCAGCGAAGGCGACGATGTGGCCTTTTCCGAGCGATTGATACAGCACCACCGATTTTCCTGGTAGCACCTTCAGCGTTTCCGGCCAGCAGTAGCCGCTGACGAGCGGGTTCTTGTCGTCAGCAAAGGTCACGAGATTTTTTCCCGCGGTCTGTTTCAACGGTGTGAAGATGTTGTTGCCGTTAAAGTAAAGCACGGGGTTTTTGCTTGATCCCCACGTGACGAAGTGATCGTCGTCGACGGTGGCCTTGAGGAAGACGCCGGGCACTTCGAGCAACGGAACGTTGTCGGCCTTGTCTTTGTCGTCATTTTTCTCGCTATTCACTTTACGTTTTTCGAGCTTGCTGGCGATTAGGTTGACCTTGTCGCTGGTTGCCCATTTCGCCGCTCCGCCAACGAGGACCAACGTCCCGCCGCCGTGGACCCAGTCTTTCAGGCGGCGAACGGTGTCTTCGCCAGGTGCGTCGGCGCCGGTGTAGTTTCCGTTCGGCAGCACGCAGACGTCGAACTTGGTCCAATCGACCGCCGGCAGCGAACGCCCCGCAACACGTATCACGGGATAACGCCAAACCTGATCGAACAGATACCACGAATGCCCCACCGCGTAAGTAGCCGGGCGGTCGAACATCAACAGAATCCGCGGCGGCTTCACCCAGTGCACATTCGGCCCGCCGAGGCTTGCGCCTTCATCGACGAACGCATTGTCCACAGAATGCGCCGTGATGCCATGCTTCTTCGCGGCGGCATCGACGGCGTCGTGCAGGCCTTGCCCGTTCTCCGCGACCCGCAGCAGCAACGACCCGCGCGGAAAACTCACGCCGTTGACTCGCGTTGGCTCAGCGAACACATGAACGCGCAACCCCGCATTCAACCAGCCGCAGAGTGCGGGCAACACGTTGTCGTCGTCGCCATCGACGAGGTAACCGACGCGTGCCTGCTTCCCGGCCCCGATGAGTTTTCGCTCGACCGTGCCGTCCGTGATCGGTCGGCTCGCGATTTCGGTCTTCTCCTGGATCGCCAGGCAGGGCACATCAAATGCGAGCGGCAACGACCATGCCGTCGAATCGTAGATCTCGTCCGGCAAGCCGCGCTTCACGCGTTCCTCTTGTCGTTTGATGTAGTCGGCGCCCATGTCCTGATGGCGTTCGAGCAGCGTCAATGCGAGGCGTGAAGCAGGCTGATTGAGCGGAACCAGGTAGCTGCCGGCCGGCACGTCGTGTATCTGTGCCTTCTCGCTGATCGTATCCGCGGCGTTGACCTTCGCGCTCGCCTTGACGCGATGCATGTCAATGCCGTTCTTGCGCAGCATGTTCGCCAACGCCGCAGCGCGGGCTGGCCGCTTGCCTTCGAGCAGCACGAACGCGCGGATCGGCCCGGTTTCGCCGAGCTTGATGCTGTCGGCGTTGTTGCGATAGTAGTCGAGTAACAATTGCTGACGATTCTTGGCGGCGGCTTCGAGCGTCGCCAGGCCGCTGATGTAATGATGCCTGACGCCGTCGTGGTAGTAGAGTTTCGTCTCGTCGTTCTTGCGAATGACGCGCCCGCGCACGCCGGCTTGCTCCCAGAGGATGCCGATCGCGCCGTGCATGGTCGGCCAAGTCGAGCCATACTGCGGGCCGAAGGCGTCGAACATCTCGCGCGTGGTGTAGGCAAAGCCCTGGCGGTCGAAATGCTCGGCGTGCACGCGGCCGATCTTCAGATGCCAATCCTTCTGGCGTTTGAGCGTATGCGGGTTGTATGGCTCCGTCGAGGGATCGAAGAAGAAAGTGCTATTCGCGCCCATCTCGTGGGCATCGACAAAAATCTGCGGCTTCCAACGCAGGAAGGCCGCAACTCGAGCGATCGACTCCTGCTGCGTTTGCAAGTACCAATCGCGGTTCATGTCGAAGAGGTAATGGTTCGAGCGCCCGCCTGGCCAACGCTCGATACGATCGGCGGCGAGCGGGTTGTCCTGATCGAAGTTGCCACGCGATTCACGATGAAAGCTGACGAAGCGATCGCGCCCATCGGGGTTTTGCAGCGGATCGATGATGACGATCAGCTTGTCGAGAATCTCGCGCGTCTCGGCACGTTTGTCGGCGAGTAGATGATACGCGGTCATCAGGGCGGCGTCGGACGGCGAGGTCTCGTTGCCATGCACGCAGTACGCGAGGAAGACGATAGCGGGCGCCTTGTCGGCAATCGCTGTCGCTTGCGGTTCGGCAGTGATGCGCGGATCGGACAGCGCGAGGTTCTGCTTGCGAAGCGATTCGAGTTGCTTGAGATTATCAGCCGAGGTGATGACAAGGTTGTACAGCGCCTTACCCTGATAGCTTTTGCCGTACTGCACAAGGTGGCATCGATCCGGTGCCGTCTTGGCGAGAGCGTGGACATAGCGCTCGATCTCGGCATGACTCGATATCTCCGCGCCCCAGCGATGGCCGACGATTTCCGCGAGTGTGGGAATCTTCGGGTCAGCCTGCACCTCCGCAACGGGCAGTAGCCAGGCGGGATCTTTGCGTTTATCTTGGCCGTTGGCAAGCGGCGCGATGAGCGCGGCGAGAATGATCGTGCAGATGGTGTATCGGATCATGGGATGTGCCTCGGTGGTTCTCATTCCGGGTAGGATATCACGAATTGCCGCTTGCGGCTTAGGGCTCGCAGGGCGCTAAGCCGCAAGCGGCAACTCGTGATGCCAAATTTCAAATCTACTTATTCGCGCCAGCCTGAACGATGCCATTGAACAACAACTTGAACGTTCCATGCGGTTGGGCGCGGAACAATATCTGTGGGCCGTACATCACGAAACGCCCGCGGCCAACGTTGGTGTCGAACACCGCGATACCGCCTTCGAGACGTTCCTGCCCCCAGGCCCAACCGCTGCGTAACGGCTCCTTCGTGTCGAACCACGCCACGCGCCGCACGTCGTTCTTGGCGGCGGCGTCGGACAGGCGGAACGTTGGGCTGTTGGCGAACATCACGTCGGCGACTTCCGGCATGCCCCAGGCCAACGGCTGGGTGTTGTCGATGCGTACACGCAGGATCGATGTAGGCACGTAGTATTTCGCGGCGGTCGGTGGTATGCCTTTGACGGCGAGATGATCGGCGATTGGCAAGCCGAACGAAACGCCGAGGTTTGCCGCACTGCTACCGATCGCCAGTACCGTACCACCGGCGTTGAGGAATTCACGCAGTGTCGGGGCCGTGCTGCTCACGCTCGCGCCATCGACAAAGATTAGCACATCGAACTTGGCACGAAGGTTGCCCTGGTCCAAATCCGACGTGAAGACAACGTCGAACGCGAACTCGAAACGCTCGAGCAACCAGCGTGTCCAACCCGATGGCATCGAACCGCCGACGCGATCCCAGAGACCAACGCGCACCGGTTGCAGCTTGACGGCTTTCCTGCCTGGCAATTCCGCCGTGCCGATGAAGCTCGTGCCGAGTTCCGCCGCGATTTTTTGCAGACGAGCAACCGTGTTATCCGAGCGTGGAATGTAGAACAGGCCAGGGCCGTAGGTTGTGCCCTTACCTTCAAACGGTTCATTCAGACGGCGCACCTCCTCGCCAGACTTGAGCAAGCGGTTGACGGCACGAAAGCTATCGTTGGTTCGCGTATTGAGGAAGAAGCCGACTGCCCCCTCGACATTGACGACGTTACCCAGCGGCGGTGGAATCTCGCCGCTCAACGCCTCAAAGGGGCCATCGAACGCTTCAAGGATGCGGTCGAACTGCACGCCCATTTGATACGCCAGGGTCCAGCCGGCCATGTCGTAAGGCGGCGTCGGCGGAGCGCCGGGAAAGGCGAAATCGTTGGGATGGTCTTGCGGCTCGAACATGTCCAGCACGTGAGCGCGAAACGGCTGAGCAGATTTCACGATGTACGAACCCTGGCCATACTTCTTCCCCGCGATATCGAATTCGGCCTTTGCGCGATGCACCGTCAAACCTGTGCCGATGAGTGTATTGATAAATTTCGTCGCAGTCAGGAAATCATGCTGTCCAATGGGGATGACGTAGCCGCGCGGATCGCGCTTGACTGGATCGCGGAAGTAGCGCGTGAATTCCTTGACACCGGCGAGGCCTTTGGTCGCTCGCGCACCGGCCTTGGCGGCCTCGACCATTTTCGGCGTCACCGTCCAGGTGTCGGTGTTGCCTGCTTCGATGGCGCGATTACCCATGAGCCAAATGTTGTACAGCAGGTGTTCGCGATTGCGCGAGGCGTAATCGAGCACGGCCTTGTTCGCTGTCACGGAATAATCGATGGACTGTCGAAAGTGCCACTTTCGCGGCGTCACTGGCAGAAGGAAATCGCCTTTGGGCAGGAGCAACGCCGGCTTGAACGGTACCGACATCGGCGTCGGATGGCCGATCGTTTCGCTCAACAGGCCGATCATGTTGTGGTAGTATGTCGTCGTCCGCAGGCCGCCGTTGTACCACGACGAAAAGTTCGCGCCAGAGCGACAGGTCACACCTGGCTTGCCCTCGGCAATGAACCGCTCCATCATGGCGGAACCGACGCGCTCGACGCCGTTCGTTACCAGCGGATCGATGTTGTAATTGACCGGATCGCGAAACGGCGGAATGAACATCACCGTCCCCGCCGGACTCGACTGATGGTGGTTGTACATGATCTGTGGATACCACTCGCGATACAGCACGCGATTCATGTTCTTCGTTTCCGCCTGCGTATTCGCATAAAAATCGCGGTTATTGTCATGGCCAACATACTTCTGATAAAGTCTCGGCAGCCCCACATAGGTGCGCCGCGCTTCGTCATTTTCCTTCATGTACCAATCGACCACCAGGTCCATGCCATCGGGATTGGCGTGCACGCAGAGGATGATGACATCGTCAAGAATTCGCAGCGTCTCAGCATCGCCGGCGCTGAGATACTGATAGATCGTCTCCATCATCATCTGGGCGCAGAGCGTTTCGGTGGCATGCAGGCCAGCGTCGAGCCAGACCACTGATTTGCCTTCGAGCGCGAGCTTGCGGGCTTCGCCCCGTGACACGCCATCCGCCCGCGCGAGTTTGGCGGCAATCTCGCGATAGCGGTCGAGGTTCTTGTGGTTTGTCGGCGAGGTCAGGATGCCCATGAGTTGATCGCGGCCTTCTTCCGTGACGCCGATCTTCGTCAGCCTGAAGCGATCGGATTCTTTGGCGAGCTGCGTCAGATAAGCCGAATACTGCTTGTAATTGGCAAGCTGGTAATCGTCGCCGATGTTGAAGCCGAGGAACTGCTTCGGCGTCGTGATCGGGGTTGCCTGGGCGTGTACGAGAGGCGTTGTCGCGAACAGAAGGAGGGCAATGAGAATGGAACGCGAAATATGCTGCATGAGGAAACTCCGGGTCGCGGCTAGACGGCGATTGCGAACAAGTGAAGTATATCTCCGTTCGGCACATCGACCAACGGACCGCGTCGGCGAAATCTGGTATAATCTCACTTCAGCCTACGATGATTTCCGAGCCTGAGCGCCAGCGAAGGGCGCAAAGGGCCCTTCGCTGGTGCTCAGGCTCGGACGGTGACTTTTCGCGGAGACCTCACCATGGTGTTTCCTGGATGTATCGGCAATGGCATCAGTCGTCGCGAGTTCCTGCAGATAGGTGGATCGACCGCGCTTGGGCTGACCTCGGCGGATTTGCTTCGTTTGAAAGCACAAAGCCAACCCACCGCAATCGGGTCGGCTCGCGCTGTCATCTTCCTTTGGCTGTGGGGCGGGCCGTCGCAACTCGACACATGGGATCCGAAGCCGAACGCCTCATCCGAGTATCGCGGGCCGTTCTCGTCAATCAATACACGAGTCGTGGGCACACGCATCGGCGAACTGTTTCCGCAGATTGCCGAGTGGACCGATCGACTCTCGATTATCCGCTCGCTGCATTCCACATCAAACGATCATGGCGTCGCGGGCACGGTCGGGCTGACAGGCAGCGCGACAGGCAGCGTCAACCTCGGTGGGGCGTCGGCGGCGGGCAACGTCAGGCCGTGCATCGGGTCGGTCGTTGCTCGGGCCAAAGGGTTTCGCTCCGAGTTGCCGCCGTTCATGGTGGTCGGCGGGCGTTTGCATCAGGGCAAACGCGCGATCGCTGGTGAAGGTGGAGGCACGCTCGGCGCGCTCTACGATCCGTTCCGCCTCGTTTATGATCCCGAGCGAGGCACGCAAATTCCCGCCTTGCAATTGCCGGACAATCTTTCGCCAGCCCGCTTACAAAATCGCCAGCAGCTATTGCAAACGCTCTCGCGCGGTCGGACACTTGACACCGGTAGTCAGCGCACGATCGACGACTATCGCGCTCAAGCGTTAGCGCTGTTGACATCGCCCGATGCGAGCCGAATGTTTGATCTGTCGCGCGAACGGCCCGAGTTGGCGGATCGCTACGGGCGCACGCGGTTCGGTCAGTCGTGCTTGCTCGCTCGGCGACTGGTCGAGCATGGCGTGCCGTTCGTGCAGGTTAACTGGAGCGATCACGTCGAGGCCGAGGAGGATGCGGGCGACGGCGGTTGGGACAATCATTATCGCAACTTTCAGCTGATGCAAGACCGCCAGGCACCATGGCTCGACCAGACGCTGCCCGCACTGCTCACCGACTTACAGCAACGCGGAATGTTGCAATCAACGCTCGTCGTCGCCATCGGCGAGTTTGGCCGCACGCCGAGGATCAACGACAAAGCGGGCCGCGATCACTGGGAACATTGCTACAGTGCGTTGATCGCGGGCGGCGGCGTTCGTGGCGGGCAAGTCATCGGCGAAAGCGACGCCCGCGCGGAAAGGCCTCGGCTGCGCCCCGTTACGCCCGCCGACCTGGCGGCGTCGATCATGCACGCCGTTGGCGTCACCAGCGAGCAATCTGCGACGCTTGGCATCAACATCGGCGGGCAGGTCGTGCAGGAGTTGTTTTGATGGGAGGAGACTACGCCATGACGACACTGGATATCCAACAGGTTGACGGTCATCTGACTGAAATTCTCGAAAAGCTTCCTCCAGGTGAGAAAGTTATCGTAATTCGCGATGACCAGCCGGTTGCAACGATTCACGCATTTCCAAAACTGCGACGAGCGCCGCGGTTCGGGACGATGCGAGGCTCCATTTTGCACATCGCGCCGGATTTCGACGCGATTCCGGAAGGCTTTGAGGAGTATTAGCCATGAAATTATTGGTTGATACCCACACGCTATTTTGGTCGGTCGAAGAGCCTATGAAAATAAGCGGGCCTGCTATGACGGTTCTCCAAGATCCAAACAACGATCGATATCTCAGCGCGGCCACGATCTGGAGAATTGGCGATTAAATTAAGTCTTGGAAAGATACAATTGTCGATGCCGTACCGGCCATGGTTGGAAAAGGCGATCAATGATCTTGTTATGCAAATCATGCCGATCACAATTGAATATGCGGACCGTCAAGCCATGCTGCCGGTGCATCACAAGGATCCGTTTGACCGAATGATGATTGCTCAATCGCTTGTTGACGTCATTCCAATTGTCAGTGTCGATGCAGTATTCGATTAGTACGGCGTTACCCGTATTTGGTGAGCATTTTAAGGACTAATCAATGACCACCCCCACCGAAATCTACTCCCCCGGGCTCGAAGGCGTCATCGCCGGCGAAACGGCGATCTCGACGATTGCCACCGGCCTGCAATATCGCGGCTATCCCGTCGGCGAGTTGTGCGAGCGTTCGACGTTTGACGAAGTCGCATATTTGCTTCTGCACGGCGATCTGCCGACGCGCACGCAGCTTGGCGAATTCAACGCTCGGCTCGCATCGGCACAGAAGTTGCCTGAAGTTCTGAGCGAGCTACTTCGCAAGTTGCCGAAAAACGCCGTGCCGATGGATGTCGTGCGAACGGGTGTCAGTATCCTGGCGAGCTACGACGCTGACCTGCACGACAACAGCAAGGCGGCGAATCTTCGCAAAGCCGAACGATTACTCGCTCAGATTCCACTGATCATCACGGAGGCGTTTCGCGCGACCAAGGGCCTTCCCGTGATCGCGCCGAAGCCGAATCTTGGTTTTGCGGCAAACATGCTGTACATGCTGCGCGGCATGGCCCCGGATGCGTTCGACACGAAGGCGTTTGACGTTTCGCTGATCCTCTATGCCGAGCACGAGTTCAACGCTTCGACGTTTACCGCGCGCGTCGTCTGTTCGACGGAGTCGGACCTGCATTCGAGCGTCACGGCAGCGATCGGAGCGCTCAAAGGCCCACTGCATGGTGGGGCGAATGAGAAAGTGATGGACCTGCTTCTGGCGACGGGCGGACCGGACATGGCCGAGGCGTGGATTCGCTCGGCATTGGCGAGAAAGGCAAAGGTCATGGGCTTCGGGCATCGCGTTTACAAGGCGGGTGATGTGCGTGCGCGGATTTTGAAAGAGTACGCGAAACAGGCTTCCGAGCGTGCAGGCACTCAGCAGTGGGAGATCGCGGCGGAGACTATCGAAAAGGTGATGGAGGCCGAGAAGAAATTGTACCCGAACCTTGATTGGCCCGCCGGTCGGTTGTTTCATGCGATGGGGCTTGAGGTGCCGTTGTACACGCCGTTTTTTGTGGCATCGCGCATTACCGGTTGGTCGGCCCACGTGATAGAACAACTGGAGCACAATCGCATCATTCGCCCGCGCAGTCGATTCATCGGGCCTGCGGAGAAGCCGGTGACGCCGATCAACGAGCGTGGATAACCAGAATGGCCTCGCTTCCTGGCGGACGCGGGGAGATGTCGCAATGTTCATAAGCTGGGAGCCAAACATGATCCCGTATCGTCTGTCGCTTTGTGTGGGAGCATTCTTTATCGCCGCGGTCGTCGGTTGTGGCGCCGACCCGGGTGATAAATCGTCATCACTGGCGGTACCGGTAAAGGAAGGTCCGAAGCCTGCCGAGGAGACCAAGAAGGTCAAGCTTGGCAAGAACATCACGCTGGAGATTCAGGGCAAGAAAAAGCGGGTTCTTATCGAGGCGGAGGTTTGTTTGCGTGAAGGCATATTGGAGCAGTTGCTCACGCGAAAACGGACTAAGGAACACGAAGCCGCTCTGGCAGCCGATATCGACGCTCGTGATTTGCATCTCGCCTTGACGCTCGCCGGCGCCGATGCGGGAAAGACCGTGCAGTTTAGGCCGAAGCTTGTAGCGCCGTCCGGAACGACGATCAAGGTGTATCTGGCCTACAAAAAAGACGGCAAGGAGATGCGCGTCCCCGCCCAGGAATGGATTCGCAATATCAAAACGAAGAAAGACTTTCACGCCGACTGGGTGTTCGCGGGCAGCATTTTCATTCCCGATCCGCTCGATAAGACGAAAAAGCCCTACTACGGCGCCAACGATGGCGACGTGATTACCGTGGTCAACTTCGAGTCAGCATGCCTCGACGTGCCATTCCTGAGCACGAAGGACAACGACGACCTCTTCTTTGAGGCCCATACCGCGCGAATACCGCCCTTGAAGACGCCCGTAACGGTGATCTTGGAACCGCAGACGAAGTAAATTTAGATTCGATCTAATGTATGCTTTGAACGGCTAGATTTGTCCGATCCATTGTATAGTGGCACAGACATTCTTGTCGGTGTTTGCGGTTTACACAGACAAGAATGTCTGTGCCACCAATGCGACAAATCCAACCGTGTGAAGTGTAGTACGAGGAGGCTCCGCGTTGTATGGTTTTCGATGTCCGTAGGCTCCCTTCGCTCATCGATCGGCTTATGGCGTTGCTGGACGATCTGGAAGAGCGTTTCCAAACCGACCTGCTTGTCCCATTCATCGCGACGGCGGATTCGTTGAAGGAAGTGCGGAACCATCTGAGTTGACCTCGCCTGATTTGCGAAACCATACAATTCTCCCGATCATCCGACAACGTCGGAACCGAAATTAATTCCGGGTGCGCCCTAGTGCTCCTCTCGATTCCTCGCTAAACTAAGACAACCGGCGACAATCATTCCCGAATTCAAATCACGGTGCCGACATGGCGACCATCAGCTTCACGTGCCCCCATTGCGAGAAGGTTCTGCGCTCCACTCAGCGACCTCCCGCGGGACGCAACGTCAAATGCCCCGCGTGCAACGAGGGCTTCGTTCCCGAACTGGATAATGACGAAGCCACCGGCATCCAGGAGGAGCCTCGCCTGAAATCCAAGGCCAAAGCCGTTGACGACGACGTCGAAGAGGTGGACGTTGACGAGGTCGATGACGACGAGAAACCTCGCAAGAAAAAGAAAAGCAATCGCGACGACGATGACGAAGACGATGGTGGCGCCCGAAAGAAGAAGAAAGGTAAAAAGAAAGCCGGCGCGAACAAGATGCTCGTCTACGGCGGTATCGCGCTGGTCGGCATTGGCGGGCTGTTGAGTTGCGTCCTCGTGGGCGTCGGCGCGTTCGTTTGGCCGGGGTTTTTGCTCTCGAAAGATTCGGCTCTGTTCGCCTTCGTCGCTCCTGATGCCAACGTCGTAGTGTACGCCGACCTCAAACAAACGCGTACACGAATGGAACCCCTCGAAAAGATGGTTCGTGAGCAGAATCTAGGCAAGAACCCTGGTCAACTTGAAAACAACGCCATGATGGACCTGATGAAGAACGCCGACAAACTGGTCTTCTCCGGCAACATGGCCAAATCGAAAGATTCAATGACGGTCGTCGTTCAGGTTCCTGCCGCGGAGGTTGAGAAATTCAAGAAATCGCCCGGCATGGGCGCACCAACTACCATCGGCGGCCATGCCAATGTGTATAAGCCAGCCGGCGGCGGAGGCGGAAGATTGCTGCCCCAGTTCGTGGCATTCCCCGCAGCCGACATTGTCGTCTTCGCCGATCAGCCAGAGGCCGATTTCATCCGTGTTCTCGATCGCGGCAAGAAGGGCGTGCAGCCAAACGCCGCCATCGACCTTGGCAAATCCGCGAGTGGTTCGCTCGTTTGGGTCGCTGTCGTGTTTAACGCCGAAATGCGCAAAGACATGAAGCAGACACTCCAGAAGTTCGGCGCCGCATCGAAAAAAATGGGAGCTGCCGCGACTGCGGTCGATGGTTGTAAAGGCATTATAATCTCGTTCGATGCGACGAACAAACAGGATCTGAAAATCGCCGCGACCCTCACTTGCAAAGATGCAGTCGATGCGGTGAAGATGAAAGATGGCCTCGACGATGGTTTCAACCAACTTCGCGGCTTTCTTGCCCTGATGCAGAATGCCGGCGGGATGATGCCCGGGCAGGCGGAAATGCCAAAGGGGATCATTCAAGACCTCAATTCCACAGCCTTTCATTCTCAAGGAAACAATGCCACCGCGACGCTGACGATTACCTCGCAATCGCTACAGGAGTTGGCACGCTTCGGCGAGAAAAAGGGCGGCATGGGGTTCTTTCCGTAAGCAATTATCGTGTTGCTTGTACGCTGAATTCGCCACCAACCTGTTACTTTCGATTGGTTTCCATGTCTGAGCTTACCCACTTTGATGAAACCGGCGCGAGCCGAATGGTGGACACCAGCGCCAAGCCGGAAACGTTGCGTGAAGCCCGCGCCAGCGCGATGGTGCGCATGCAGCCGGCGACGTTGACGCTCATTCGTGATCGTGGTCATGCCAAGGGCGATGTGCTTGAAGTGGCGCGCCTCGCGGGTATCATGGCCGCGAAACGCACGGGTGAACTGATCCCGCTCTGCCATCCGTTGCCGATCACGTCCGCTAAGGTCGACTTCACGTTCGACGGCGACGTCATCCTCCGCATCGAGGCAACGGTGCGCGTCTTCGGTCGCACCGGCGTGGAGATGGAAGCGCTGACCGCCGCCAGCGTCGCCGCCTTGACCGTGTACGACATGTGCAAAGCGGTGGATCGTGCTATGACGATTGAAACGATTCATCTGGAAGAAAAACTCGGCGGCAAGAGCGGACACTTCACGAGAGCCGATTGACAGCACTTTCCAACCTTTCTAAAATTCAGATAGATTTGAAAGTTCAATAGTTCCCATATAGCCCGCCATTGATGGCGGGTTTTTGGTGATCCCGCCGTAACTGGCTGGCGATATGAATTTGCCCGTCGATCGGTTATGTCTCGACGGCTTCTGCGGTTCGTAAGTGAAAGGAGTCCCCCTTCGCGGAAGAGGCGGACAAGCCTTGTGAACGGTTCCGCCGCTCGAGGCATTGCCATGAGTCTTCTCACTGCTCCACCCGCGAATCGCATAATGGCCACGCAACTATTCACGCCGATCGCTCGCGATCTCGTTGCCGTCGAACGAATCCTGAACACCACACTCGAATCGTCGCGCCCCGGCGTCGATCAGCTCATCGCCCATCTTGGCTATTACAAGGGCAAGCGGCTTCGGCCCGCGTTGTTGCTGCTGACGGCCCGTGCATGCGGCGGCGTCGAATCGGCGCACCATACGCTCGGCGCTGTCGTCGAGATGATTCATACGGCGACGCTCGTGCATGACGACGTACTCGATTCCGCCAGCATCCGCCGCCATGTGCCCACGGTCAACTCGCTCTGGGGCAACCAGGCGAGCATCCTGCTGGGCGACTATCTTTTCACGCAAGCCTTTCATCTCTCCGCCACGCTTGATGACGTGCGAGCCTGTCGAATCATCGGCAAGGCAACGAATCGGCTCTGCGAAGGAGAGTTACACCAGATCACCTGCCGCGGCCGACTCGACCTGAGCGAGGACGAATATTACGACATCATCGACGCAAAGACGGCAGAACTGACGGCGTGCTGCTGCAAACTCGGCGCGATGTACGCCGGCATGCCAGACGATGTGATCGCGAATCTGACGGCGTATGGCCAATCGCTCGGCCTGGCGTTTCAGATCGCCGATGATTTACTTGACATTGAAGGCGTGGAAGCGAAGGCTGGGAAATCGCTGGGCACTGACCTGGAACAGCAAAAGCTGACGTTGCCGTTGATTTGGTTATTGGAGAACGCGCCGAAGGAGCAGTGTGACCGCGTGCGTTCAATCCTGACCGCCACCGGTAACCACAAGCGTGAGGCGTTGCTGCCGGAACTGCGCTCGGCAGGCGCGCTCGACTATGCTCGCAGCGAAGCCGAATCGCACGCCGCCGCCGCCTGTGCGAAACTCGAATGCTTGCCCGCATCGCCCGAACGCGCGATACTTGCGATGCTGGCAGAGCGGGCGGTGCATCGGGATCATTAGTGTTCTCAGAGCCGCGCACGAAGTAAGTGGTTAGACCACACCTCATTCAAACCACTTACTTCGTGCGCGGCTCTGACAATCTAACGCTTTATTGCCCGCGTGACGCCGAGCCATTTCGTGACGCGGCAATTGGCGCTCCCGGTGTCAGCGGTCGGCCGGCGACGTCGACGTTGCGATCGTAGAGGTGGTCGCGCAGGGCGCGAAATGCTTCGAAGCTGTCGGGATAAACCCAGAACGTGACCACCGTGATGTTGCCATCGAGCGAGTCCACCAAACTGCGGAATCTCGATTTCTCCGCAAGAGCCTGCGGCAACGTCTCGCCGCGTTCGGCGTGCATCGGCTCGACGACCCATTCGGATAGACCATAGCGAAAGCCGTTAGGGGCGGGATCGCCGACATCGAGCGCGGTGCGTTCGCGCTCGTAGACATAGCGGAGACGATACGGGCCAATCGGCGATGTCGTGCGCGCGACGCGGTACGTGGTTTTCAATTCCTGCACGATGTCGTCCGTCGTCGATTTCACCTCACGCATTAACGCCGGCAGGTCGATGTAGCTGACTTTACCGCCACGGCATTCGAAGAAGACTTCGTCGCTATGCACCGTTCGGCTCACCGGCGCATGATATTTCAGCGACTTGATCTTCGCCGGTCCCGCTTGGATCGTCTTGATTTCGCTCAGCAATGACTTGGTTCGCTTCTGAACATCGTCGATCGAAACGCCGACCTGACTAACTTGCGTGCCGGAGGCGGCGTTCCTGGCGATGAGGTCGTTGCGCTCTTTCTCCAAATCCGTTCGTTGCCGAATCAGCGCGGTCAACTGCGATTCGGTTGTCGCGTTCGTCACTTCCTCGGACTGGATGTCTTTGAGTTGCGTGAGCAATCGCGTTTTCACGTTGTCGAGATCGCGTTGCGCGAACACCAGGCTGGCGTGCAGCGGATCGTCGGTGATCTTCGGCGGATCGACGGCTTTGCTGATCGGGGCCGGTTCGTTTTCGATATATTGCATCGACGCATGGTACGAACGAGCGCCGACCCAGGCGACCAGAATGAGCCGAATGATGATGCCCACGACATTGGTCACGAGGTCGAGAAACGCATCGAAGCTGAAGTGAATCGCTTCGTTTTTCGCGGGTCGTCTGCGGCGTAGCATAGAATTATTGACCTTGGGATTCAACGATTAGTCGTTTAGCCGATCGCCTCTGGCGAGCGCGAATTGCGATCGCTACATGTCGCGCTCGCCAAAGGCGATCGGCTAAACGGGCTGTTAATCCTGCACATTTTCTTTCGTCATCGGCACGCGCAGCGGTTCCAGGATTGGGTAGGCACGCAGGAAAGTCTGCACGCCTTCGGTGGAAACCTGGAAGCGGATGACGGGACGATACGGCGGCTCGTCGGGGCGTACCGAGGCCTGGCGTCGCGCGATCAGGTTGGCGACGTGCTTGAGCAGTGCCGCATCGGTCGCGGTGTCGTCTGCGTTTTTCCAACGAAACTGCGTGCCGCCTGGGAAGACGGTGATGTGTTCGGCATAGCTATCGAGCGTGATCACGAAATCCTTGTCGCCGATGATTCGACCCAGCGGCGGCACCGGCGCTGGCTTGTCTTTCGGCTCGGCGCTGCCGAATTCTGGCGCAGACCGATCGAGGGGCGATCCGTTCTTGCTCGGCGGATTCGGCGACGTGCTGCCACCATTGCCGGATTCCGGCGGTTTGATCGGTAACAGCGGGCGATCGGGATTGTTCGACGCAATCGGCTGCCCGAAGGAGGCCTCGGTGGACGGCATCTTGCCAACCGGCACAAACGACGGACGCTGCACTGGTATGCCCGTATCGACTCTTGGATTCGCAGGACCTTGGCCGTTTGGCAGACTCGGTGCAAAAGGCGAAACTGAAGAAACGGGCGACTTGACGCCAAATGTCGGATTCGGGGTCTCGATGCCGGCGGCAATCGATGCTAGCGAACCACCCGCGCCGAGCGGGCTGCTGCCGGCGATGGTGGACTCACTTGGCGGCGGGAGCGTGCCTGGCGTTCGTGGATGGATCTGTTCGCGCGGCTTCATCGCAACGCCCGGCGGGGATTGTGGGCGTCCCTTCGCGAAATCGAAGGTCCACTCGGCGTCGATTAACTCATAGCCAAAGTCGATTTGGTAGCCACGCAACACCGCTTGGGCTTTGTAGTAGCTCGTGATACCGTCGGGCCGCACCAGAAATAACACGTATGGGCCGGTCTTTTCTTTCAATTCCGCTCGGCCCTTGTCTTTCTCGACAGGTTGGGGCACGAGTTTGCCGGCCCGTGTTTCGATGGCCTCGCGAATGGATTCCAACGTGAAACCGAAGTCGAGGCGTTCATGACCATCGGGTTGAAAGATGATGCCGCTGGCGACGCATTCGACGTAGATCGGCTTGCGGAATTCGCCCTGTCTACCTCGATAGGGAATGAGCGAGTAGACTGCTTGTTCCTCTGTTTTGAGCGCGCGAAGTTGACGCAGCGTGACTTCGAGATCGGCCAATTCCTTGGCGGCTTCGAGCAACTCGGTATTGGTGGCCGTCGCCTTGTTGGTGTACTTCGTTATGCCCGAGCGCTGGCTTTCGATCGCCAGTCGCAGTTCGCCGATTTTTGCGGATTCGGCAGCGATTTTGGCTTCTGCTTCGATATGTTGCGCTCGGATGACTTCGAGCGTTTGCCCCGACTGCGCAATCTTTCGGCGTTCGGCTTCGGTCCGCTCGGTGAGTTTCGCGTGCTCGGTCATCAGGTTGCGACGCAGTTTTTCCTTGGCTTGTTCCCATTCCGCCTTGCGGGCGTCTTCGTCGGCTGTCGAGCGTTTTTCTTTTTTGGAAAGCAGTTCGGCTGCGTGATGTTGAGCCGCGATTTTGGCTCGGCGATCCATGATAAAGAGCAACAGCAAGAGCGATCCCATCGCGCAGAGAAGGACTGCGAGAAACGGGAACGTCGAGACCTGCAGTTTGCTTCGCGGTCGTCTCATGGCGTTGCCTTGGGAGTTCGACTACCTATACACTTGGAAATCAGTCCGCATCGCCGCTTGCGGCTTAGCGTCCGCTAGGCGCCATGCGAGCGCTAAGCCGCAAGCGGCGATTCACTACGCCGCTTCACGCGAATGGGAGGTAAGACGAATCTGTGGCTGCGGCGCACTCGTGCTGACGCGCGTCGTCAACAAATGGATGGCACCGGTCAGGCTCGTCACTGCTTGTTCGAATACCTGCGAACTGGCGAGGACGTTGAGGTTTTGCGACAGCGTTTCTTGCAAACGAATCAACTGCCCTTCGTTCGACTGCACTTTCGACATCATCTCGACCGACAAACCGATGGCATCCGTGAGACGCGCCAAGGCAACCTGATGATCGCGGCTGCCTTCCTTCATCACGCTCGTCAGTCGGGCCAATCCTTCGAGCAGGCCGTTGTGCCGTTCGAGCAGTTTCTTTTCGAGATCCATGACGCGCTGGGCATAGCGGATCAGGGAGCCTTCGAGCGCCTGTTGCATCGCCAAGGCCCACTTTTCCTCGCTGTTCGGCGATGTCAGTTCCTGCCAGCGTTCTTCGGCTTTCTCCATGCTGGCGGCCCATATCGTCGCCTGCTTCTCGATTAGCTCTTGCGCGGTGACAGCCAGCGCGCTCGAATCGGAGAGGTCGCTGGCAGTGCGGAGGAAGCGATGGGCCAACTCGGCATCGACATAGTGATCGACGCGCTCCAACAAATTCTGCTCCAGCTTTTCGACGAGATAGCTAAAGAACATCGCCACCAGCGTGACGGACAGCGCGAGTGCCGTCGCGTCGAACGCTTTCGTCAGACCGTTGGTGATGGAGCTTGTGTCATTCGCCATTTTTTCCGGATCGATGCCGCCGATCGCCTCGGTGATGCCAAGAACTGTGCCGAGGAAGCCGAGGATCGGCATAGCCCAAATCAGGAAGCGAGTGAGGGCGTAGCTGCCGTCGAGGGCCATGGCGTCGTTGTCGGCGAGGGTTCGCATCTGGTCGTCGAGGCCATGTGTCGAGCTACGATTGGATACGTAGCTGAGGATATTCGTGATGCGTCGCCCGATCAGCGATCGGCCTGCGTGATTGCCTTGCAGTTCAAGTGCTTGCTGAAGTTGCTTGACCTGGCCGATGGGGATTGGTTTGCCGCTCCATTCGGGAAGCAGCGATTGTGATTGGGCATACTGTTCGCGCATTGCGCCGAACAACTTTGCCGCGAAGGCGCCGAGACAGCAGAAGAACAGCACGACGACGACCTGCTCGGCGAGATGGGCGACATAGCGCTGCACGATTTCGTTTTGCCACGGGCCATTTTGGATGAGATACAGTGCGCCAAGACCCATCGGCACGCCCACGGCGAACGCGGTCCACGTAACATAGGACTGTTGCCGATTATCGTTATTCGCTCGCTCGCTCATGCGTAACGCTCCCAGAAATAGGAATGGCGCATCAATTCACCATCGTCATTATCGACGCAACAATGGTAGGAACATGACGATTTTGCAGGTTGTGGGGCGAACTTTCAGAATTGGACTATGTAGTTACATAAGATAGGTAACTAAGCTTCTCGCATTTGCCGCTTGCGGCTTAGCGCTCAACGTATCCAACGCGGTGCTAAATGAAATCGATACCGACAGGAAACCTGCCATGCCAACCCCCTACCCAAAACTTTTCGATGCCTTCAAAACCCGCGCGTTCTCTTTCGGCGATTTCACGCTCGCATCGGGCAAGAAAAGCAGCTACTACGTCAACAGCAAGAAGGCGATCTTCAACAGCGAAGTCGTCAACCTGCTCAGCGATGCGATGTGGGACATGACGAAGGACCTCGGTATCGTCGCCGCCGGTGGACTCGAAGTCGGCGCGATCCCGTTGGCCGCGGTGCTGGCGCAACGCTTCGCGATGCACGGCAAGCCGCTTGAAGGTTTCTTCGTCCGCAAGCAAGCGAAATCGCATGGCAGCCAGGAGCGCGTCGAAGGCGTGCTCAAGCCCGGCATGCGCGTCGCCGTCCTCGATGACGTGTTGACCACCGGCGGGTCGATGTTGCAAGCGATTGCGGAGATCGAGAAGGTCGGGGCAATCGTCGTCGCGGCGGTCTGCATCGTCGATCGTCTCGAAGGCGCGCGTGAGGCGTTGGCGAACTACACGTTCCTGCCGATCTTCACGATCCGCGATTTCGGCATCGAACCGCCGCCTCCCGCTTGCGTTTAGCGCTCACGCCGCGCGTTCCGAGATGGAAAAGCTATTGCGAGCGCTAAGCCGCAAGCGGAATACCGGATTATTTTCGTTTTTTGCTGGCATTCACACCATTCACTTGTTACGATTTTCTCCATCACCACCGATGTGGACCCAACGATGGACACCTCAACCACAACACCGACCAAACCGAGCGCGACGCCGACGTTGCTGTTGACGTGGTCGCCCGCGGTGCAGCTGGCGGTCGGTGCCATCGTGCTGGCGTGCTTGTTCTTTCTGCTAGGCCGCTGGTCGCTGGGTGGAGCAAACGCCGATCCGGCACCGATTACGCATGCCGACAAACTCGGCCCGATGCTCGACCTCAATCGCGCGACCAAGGCCGAGCTTCGACTATTACCTGGCCTGGGTGATTCGTTGTCGCAACGTGTCGTCGAGCATCGCCAGCGTGTCGGCGCATTTCGCAGCGTCGATGACCTTCGCCAGGTTTCAGGTATCGGCCCAAAAACGCTCGAACGCTTGCGGCCCTACCTATTCGTCGTGCCGCGCGAGAGCTTCGTCACGTTCGATGACGACAGCGAAGCGATGCCGATCGAAACGACAAAACCGATCGGCAAAGGCAAGCAACCGGCCGAGCAGATCGACATCAATTCCGCCAGCCAGGCCGACCTGCAAAAGCTCCCCGGCATCGGCCCGAAGCTCTCGCAACGCATCCTCGACGAACGCGCAAAGGCAGCGTTCAAGAATGTCGATGAGTTGCGTCGCGTATCGGGCATCGGGCCGAAGACGCTGGAGAAGATCAAACCGTTTGTGGTGGTTGGAAAATGAAAAAGCGCCGGCTATTGCTTATTGGCCTCGCCATCGTGTCGCTGCTCGCGCTCGGCGTCTACGATTCCACGACGCACGTCGTCCGCGGGAAGCTGCGCGGCGAAGCGTTTTTCGACGGTCGGCCGACATCTTGGTGGCGTGCGGAGTTGTTGCGTTGGAGGATCGACCTAGACTTTGAAGACAACAAGTTCGCAGCCAACAAGGATGAAGAGCTTTTAATAACACAAAGTTTTTTTCGTGAACGAACAACAATCGAGAAATTTGCTGATCGTTGGCTTCCGATCTGGAAGCTCAATGATTTTTCAAATCAAGCACCGGCAATCATCCAGGGCGACCCAAATGCTGCACAAGTGCTGCGTGAGCTTGCGGATGACGATTCGCAGATGACCCGCGAGTTCGTAGAATTGGGACTCTGGAGGATTGAGAACTGGCGGTAGCCTTACAAATTCAATCATCAATCGGCTTACCAGCGGATCGCGAGCGCCATCTCGCGCTCCGCTGCGCGTCGCGGCTAAACATTTACGCGGAAATTGCTATGCACCCACCTCTCTCTCGACGCGAATTCCTCTGGCAGTACGGCGGCGGGCTGGGCGGCATCGCGCTGGCGTCGTTGCTGAATGGCGATGGGCTGTTGGCACAGGAACGCGCTCCGCAAAGCGGAGCGGCTAAACGGGACGGAATTCATCATCGCGCCAAGGCGAAGCGCGTCGTGCAGTTTTTCATGTCCGGGGCGGCCAGCCAGTGCGATACCTTCGACTACAAGCCGATGCTCATCGAGCGCAATGGCCAGGCGTTTGACCCCGGCGGGCGCGTCGAGCTTTTTCAGTCCAATCCGGGCCACGTGATGGCGTCGCCCTGGCGTTGGCGGCAGCATGGTCAATCCGGCAAATGGATCAGTGACCTGTTGCCTCACATCGCCAGCTGCGTGGACGACATCGCCTTTATCCCATCAATGGTCGCCCGGTCGAACGTGCACGGCCCGGCGACGTTCATGCAAAACACCGGCTTCGTCCTGCCCGGCTTTCCCGCCATGGGAGCGTGGATCAACTACGGCCTGGGCAGCATGACCGACAACCTGCCCGCGTTCGTCGTCATCCCCGATTCACGCGGCTACGCTCCCAACGGCCCCGCCAACTGGAGTGCGGCGTTCCTGCCCGCCAGCCATCAAGGCACGACGATTCGGCCCAGCGACCGCAACCCGATCTTCGATCTCTTCCCCGGCCCCAACAACTACATCACGCCCCAAAGCGAGCGCGACGGCCTCGCGCTGTTGCAAGAGATGAATCGCCGACACAGCGAAACTCGCCCCGGCGACACCCGGCTTGAAGGCCGCATCCAGACCTACGAGCTCGCTGCAAGGCTACAACTCAGCGCTCCGGAGGTGCTCGACATCGCCCGGGAGACGCGCGAAACGCACCGGCTCTACGGCCTCGACGAGCCGATCACCGCCGAGTTTGGCCGCAATTGTCTGATCGCCCGCCGCTTGCTCGAACGCGGCGTGCGCTTTGTGCAAATCTGGTCCGGCGCGGACAACGGCTTCCCACGCCGAAATTGGGATTCGCACGAACATCTTCAGCGCGACCACGGCGATATGGGCACCAGCATGGATCGGCCGACGGCGGCACTCATCAAGGATCTGAAACGCCGTGGCTTGCTCGACGACACGATCGTGATGTGGACGACGGAGTTCGGTCGCATGCCGTGCAGCCAGGGCAGTCTGGGCCGCGATCACAATCCGTTCACGTTTACGACATGGATGGCAGGCGGCGGCATCAAAGGCGGCGTGACGTATGGCGCCAGCGACGAGTGGTCGTTCCGCGCCGCCGAGGATCCGACGTATTGCTACGACGTGCACGCCACGATGCTGCACCTGCTCGGCATCGACCATACCCGGCTAACGTATCGCCACAACGGCATCGATCGCCGCCTGACCGATGTGCACGGCCATGTGATTAACGAGATCGTAGCGTGATTGACGGCTCGCCAATGCGTTCTTACTGCCCGAAAGCGAAGTTAAGTGCCTAACACTCCGCAGTCAGCCGCCCGATCAGTATCGCGGTGCGTTCCGCATTCAGGTGTAGCGGGTTGATGATGAGCGTGCCCTGTGCCAACTTCATGTGCCCGACTTGCACTGAGGGTTTGCCCTGCCGTAGCGATCGGCATACGTCGAAGGCGTTCTTGCCGCTGGTCAACGTGATCTCCAGCATTGGATAGGTTTGTCCATCGCTTGGCAACAACTGACAACGTACCGGTGCATTGGTGAGGGAGGCAGCGATTTCCTTGAGCATCCGTTCCATGTCGGCTAACTCGCGATTGTAGATGCCGCTCGTGAATAGCTTGATCGCGGTCAATAACGCTGCGATTTGTTCCTTGGATACTTTGAGCGCCCGCCCGATGCCGTGGCGCGGGATGCCGGCCAGTTTCGATTTGTCGATCAGGTCGGCGGGCGGATCCCAGAGTTCAAAGTGATCGTCCATGTCAAGCATCTGTAGCAGGGCAGAACCGATGAGGTCGCGCCGGCCACAGAGGATGCCCGTCGATTGCGGCCCGCGGATCGCCTTGCCGCCGCTGTAGACGACGAGGTCGGCGCCTGTGGCGATGATATCGCGCAGATTCGAGCGCGGCGGCAACTCGCCCGCAGCGTCGACCAACACCGGCAAGTTGCGGGCATGAGCACGCTTGACAAGCTCGGCCAGCGGCGGAGCGGCGTTGATGTCGTATACGTGCAGCACGCCTGCGGTTTTGGGGCCGAATGCGGTTTCGAATTCCCATGCCTCGGCTCGGCGAACGCCTGCGCCGGCGACGATTTCGTGAAAGCCGACCTCGACAAACCGCACGCCGGCCGCGCGCACGGCGTGATCGTAGCCGTTGCGATGCTCGCGCGCGACGACGAATTCGTGCGGCATCGTTTCGGTGAATGGCAGCTGCTCCATCCGGCCGATGTCGCACCGCGTGAGAATCGCCGCTGCGCCAAGCATCAATCCCGCGGCGGCGCCGTTCGTGACGATACCCGCCTCGGCTCCGGTCGCCTCGGCAATAACGCGAGACGCCGCTGCTTGCAGCTGATCGAGCGGCACCGAGTCGCTGGCTGCGGCGCAGAATGCGTCGAGCACCGCCCGTGGCATCGGTGCTCCGCCCAGGCGAGTCACCGACCCGGAGACATTGATGATTGGCTCGATTCCCCACTCACGGAATATGCTCATTGTTTACCTCGAATGTTTCGTTTGCAATCCATTCCTGAAGAAATAACGGAAAAATTACGACTTTCCGCGGAATTGGGTGCAAATTCCTCTCGCCGGATGCCGCATAGGAAGGTATGATACACGCGCGGAAAAAAAAAATCACTGTCAGGCGCAAGGTTTTGGCAAACCAGGCGTTATTTTGGTGGAAACAGAGAAAATCCGCAGCCTCGCCCCAGGTGTTTAGCCATGAGACTTGCAATAACCATAATGTTGGCAATATGTTGCGCGATCGCGTGGCCCGCTGCCGATGCGCGGGCGCAAGGGCCATCGACCGTGGCGGTTGGCTTTCGGAATCGGACCGACTACAATCTTCTCGTAAAAGGCTATACGGTTGTCAACGGCGTTCAACGGTCGGGACCAAGTATGGCGATGAAGAAAATCGACGGAATGGCTTTTGACACGAGCGTCCCATCCGGTACGCGATATTACACCGTCTACGACGCCAACAATCCGCAGCGTGTCTACCTGCGTGAGTTCCCTGTTTTTGTGCAAAATCGCGATCTGTTCATTAACATTATGCCCTCACAGACAGACCCCAAAGCTGTGGTTTTCACGCTGAGTAAGTAACGCACATCAGAGCCGGACAAAATACACCGTCGCTTACGCTTTCGGCTCTGATGTTTGTTGATGACATTTCTCAAAACTGCCGGCGCGAAATATAATCTCTCTTCTGTCGAAAGCCCACGAACCTTCTTCCTTTTCAAGGACTGCACATGATGTCCGAGACTTGGATCACTGTCGCGACTTTTCACGACACGGTTGCGGCTGCCGTCGCCAGGAACTTCCTCGACGATGAAGGCATTCCCTCCATTTTACTTGATGAAGCAACCGTAGGCACAGGCTGGATGCTTGCCAATGCGATCGGCGGCATCAAACTGCAGGTTGCGCCGCATCATTTTGAACGCGCGGAATTGCTGCTCACGCAGATTCGTGAAGCTCAAGCCGAACAGGAATCGGACGCCCGCGAGCCTGACGCACATACCTTCGCTTCAGCTGAAATCGCGGAGGACCTCCAGGCTGAGCACGAGGACAGGCAGCCGATCAACGATTTGGCCGACAAACTCTTCCGCAGTACTGTGTTCGGCTACATCATTTGGCCATTGCAGGCCTACGCACTTTTTCTGATGCTGCTGATTGCGACGAGCGAAGGCAAAGTCAGCCCGAATCGGCGCTGGAAGATTTGGCTGTCGGTCATTCTGAACGTGCCAATCCTGATGATGGTGCTCGTGCCGTTGCTGTGTTTGCAAGCCTGGCTGCGCTGATGTGGATTGCATCGTCCCGCGTGGACCTGTCTTCCGCTTGCGGTTTAGCGCTCGCGCGTGTTGCGCCGAGTGCTAATCCGCAAGCGGCAAAACTCTAACACCACATCCGTTTGTCAACGACGTTCAGCAACCTCTCGCCTTTCACGAATCGCCGCAGATTCGCTAACAGCGTCTCCAGATGCCGCTCCGGTACACGCGGTGAGGCAGCGGCGCAGTGCGGCGTCAGGATCACGTTTTCCATGTTCCACATCGGATGTCCCGCAGGCAACGGTTCCGTTTCGAGCACATCCAACCCGGCCCCAGCGATCTCGCCCGCTTGCAATGCCGCTGTCAGGTCCGCCAGATCGACGATTACACCGCGACCGACGTTGATGAGGTACGCGTTTTTCTTCATTTGGCGAATGCATTCGCGATTGAAGAGCTTGTAGGTCTCCGGCGTATGCGGGGCGGCGATGACGACGAAGTCGCATTGGCCCAACATTTCCGCGAGATGGCTAGGCCGATAGATCGCACAGCCGACGGGCGCGTCCTCGGCACGCGGATCGACGCTGAGAACACGCATGCCGAACGCCAGACCGCGCTCGGCAACGGCAATGCCAATTCCGCCCAAACCGACGATGCCGAGCGTGCAATCGCCGAGCGTGATGGCGGCACAATCCGAGGGATGCACTTCGCCCGGTCCGCCGTAGCCAGGCAATTCGCCCGCATCGCGGCCGAGCATCCGCCATTCGCCGCGCATTTGCTGACGCAGATAAACATGAAAGTTTTTGGCGAAACAGATTATGTAGCCGAACACATGATCGGCAATGACATCGCTGAAAATTCCACGCATGTTCGTCACGATCACGGGTGAAGCGACGAGGTCGGGATACAGATATTTCTCCATGCTCGCCGTCGGCGATTGGGCCCACCGCAATCGTTTGGCCGCCAGGAGGAGGCGCGGCGTGAGGTAGCCGAACAGCGCGTCGGCGTCGGCGATCTCCGCCGCAGCGATGTCGTCGTTCGCTGCGTTGACGACGTGCATCGGCTGAGCGGCGGCAACGATTTTCGCCAGGCGCTCGTCCGAAATGGGTGGTGAAATGACCAGCTTCATCGTACGATCTCCGTAGGGAATTCCGCTTGCGGCTCGGCGCTCCGAGCACTAAGCCGCAAGCGGCGCTCCCGCACATGACTATACTTCGCGAGGCTGAAAATGTCGTATTCTCGGACGAATCGAGCCTTTTCCGAGCCGCGACCGTCAGGGAGCGGCCGACAGCGAACGCACGGCATCTCGTAGGCCGCTCCCTGACGGTCGCGGCTCGGAAAAGCGACAATCCCACCTGTCGAAGGTTTAACCTATGGACCAACGCGCTCAGGTCGTCAGTCGGCACGAACCGTCGCGCTTCTTCCTGCTGGCGTGGTTCGACGCCTTCGCGCACCGCCTGCCGTTCTGGGCGCTCGTGGTCGTCATCCTCATCTCGAATATCGGCGGCACCGCGTTCAGCTTTTTTTACAACACTCAGCTCATTGTCGAACGCATTCTCACACCCAGCCAAAAAATAGGATTTTGGGACCACGCCGTCCCCATATACAACGCCGTCGCCTGGCCCACCTGCGTCGCGGCGATATTCTACGTTCTTTGGCCGCTGATGCGCTGCCTGGGCCAACTGCGGCGTGGCGAAATCGTCGAGCCGGCCTTCCTCGAGTTCTGCCGGCGCCGGCTGGTGAACTTCCCGATCTTCCTACTACTCCTCAACCTGATCGGCATGCTCCCCGGCGCCTTCATCTTTCCGTGGGTCATCACTGCCAAGGGTGGGACCGAAAAAGCCGATGACATCTGGCTTCATTTCACGATCTCCTTTTTCATCTCCGCGGTTTTCACAACCGCCCAAACCTTCTTTCTCCTGCAGAGCTTTCTCACCGCCTATCTCTATCCCGATTTTTTCAAGGTCACACGTCCCGATGCCGTGCCGGGAGTCATCAATATCCCGTTCACGCTCCGCCTGGTGATGCTGTGGATTGCCATCGTTTTGATGCCGTTCATCGGGCTGCTCACGGTCGCCCTGACTATCGATAGAAATAATCCCGAGCACCAGATGTTCGCAGTCGGTGTCGGCGTCGCCAGCGCCCTCTCCGGCGCCGCGATTTTTTGGCTCGTCGGCCGCGATCTGTGGGGATGGATCCAGCAGCAGACCGAAGCGACCGAGCAGATCGCCGACGGCAACTTCGACATCCGCATCGACCAGCCGCGATCTGACGAATGGGGCCGGCTGACGAATAATTTCAACGATATGGCGACATCCCTCAGCCAGGCCTGGGACTCGCACGAAACGCTCGGTCAGCTGGTCAGCCCACAGGTTCGCGATCAAATTTTGCACAACAACCGCGGCTTCGATGTGTCGATGCAGGAGATCACGGTAATGTTTGTCGATATTCGCGGCTTCACGACGCGTTGCGCCAGCGAATCGCCTCAGCGTATTGGTGAGCTGCTTAACCGTTTTCTCACGCTGGCCGTCCGTGCGATCGAAGGCAATGGCGGGTATGTCAACAAGTTTCTTGGCGATGGCGTGATGGCGCTGTTCGGCGCCACTCAACCGCATCCCGATCACGCCGACTTTACGCTTGCCTCCGCACGCGAGCTATTGATTCGGCTCCGCGACCTGAACGCCGAGTTGGTCGCACAAGGGCAGGTGCCGCTCGTGGTTGGCATCGGCATCCACACCGGCACGACGCTCGTCGGATGCTTCGGTGCGACCGTTGTCGGTGAGGAGGGCCAACCGCTCATTCGCCGCGAATTCACCGCCATTGGCGAGACCGTCAACCTCTGCCAACGTATCGAACAGCTCACCAAAAAGGTCGGCGGCCCGATCCTTCTCAGCGAATTCACTCGCAGTTGCTTGCGGCAAAGCTGGCCGCTTGAGGTCGTCGGCCCGCAGGAACTGCTAGGCTCGCCGACGCCGATGCTGGTTCATCGCGTCGTGACGGCGTAGACTGACCTACGAAATGTTTGGATTCGCCAAACGGTTTCTTCCCGATTCCGCCTCTTGCGGCTTAGCGCTCGCAAGGCGCCGCGCGATCGCTATGCCGCAAGAGGCAAAGTCAAATCGGGAAAGTATTTTGTATGATCCTTAGACGACACCCATTCCTATCCGGAGAACCTCTCATGAACCGATTTTTGGCAATCGTGCTCATCGCAATCGTCGCGCCAGCCGTGACCGCGCAGGACTTCTTCCTCAAGAAAGGCGATGTCGTCGTCATGATGGGCGACAGCATCACCGAGCAACGGCTCTACTCCAACTACGTCGAAATCTGGAGCCAAACGCGCTTCCCGTCGCACAACCTCGTCTTCCGCAACGTCGGCATCGGCGGCGATCGCTCGACCGGCGGCAACGGCCGCTTCAAACGCGATGTCCTCACTCACAAGCCCACCGTACTCACCGTCGATTTCGGCATGAACGACGGCAACTACAACCTCAAGGCGTTCGACGAGAAATCGTTCGCCACCTACATCAAGGGGCTGCAAGGTATCGCCGATCAGGCCAATGCCGCCAAGATTCGCGTCGCCTGGATCACGCCGCAACCGGTCGAGCATAATCCGGGCGACGCCAAAGAAGCATACAACATTACGCTCGAAAAGTTCTCCGCGGGCGTCGGCGACATCGCCAAGAAGAACGAAGGCCTGTTCGTTGACCAGTTTCACCCCTACTGGGCCGTTATCGACAAAGCACGAAAAGCCGGCGAGAAAGGCCGTATCACCGGCGGCGACGCCGTGCACCCTGGACCCGCTGGCCAAGCCATGATGGCGGTGGCGATCATGAAGGGCATGAACTTTCCGCGAACCGTGTCGAGCGTCACAGTCGATGCTGCCGGTGGCTCGGGCAAGCCAGATACGAAGAACTGCACAATCGACTCGTTCAACACCGAAGGCGGCATCATTGCGTTTCAACGCAAAGACGCCGCTTTGCCGTTTTTCCCCGATGCCGCCAAGAGCTTCCTGAAACACACGCCGCTTTTGGAAGAAATGAACGACTACGGTTTGAAGGTCACCGGTCTCAAAGCAGGCAAGTATGACGTGAAACTCGGCGGCAAAACGGTTGCCTCTTACAGCGATGCCGAACTCGCCAAGGGCGTCAACCTTGCCGGGCCTGCGTTGAAAGTTCGGCCCGGTTGCCGATCAGGTCAACGCCATCGCCAAGGCGATCACCGACAAGACCAACTACTACCACGGCCAAATCTACGGCCCGTTGGTGCTGCAACGCAACATCGCCAAGAATCCTGATTTCAAAGATGTGGCGAAGGAGGACCTCGCCAAGCGGCGCGATGCCCTGATCGCCGAGCGCATGAAAAAGATGCCGGAACTCGATGCGGCAATTCACAAGACCTTGGAGCCGCGACCACATCTTGTCGAAATCGTGGCTGCCAAGTAAATCGAATCGCTTAGCCGTGACGCGCAGCGGAGCATGCCATTTCGCGCTAGGCAGCGCGTCGCGGATTAACGAACGATCGCATTTCGGAGTCGCCATGGACGATCCAGAGAAGGACGAAGTACGCGAAAAGACCGAAGCGCAAAGGCACTTCGATGCCGCGGACGAATTGCGCCTCGAGGGCAAGCTGGATCGTGCGATCGCAGAGTGCGAGGCAGCGATTCGGCTCGATCCGAATTATGCGCGCGCGTACGGGTGCCGTGGTGCTGCGTTCCGCGCCAAGGGCAATCTCGAACAAGCCTTGGTCGACTTTACAACGGCGTTGAATCTTGATCCCAGCTTCGTCTGGGGTTTTGTCGAACGCGGCATGCTCTACCGTCAAATGGACAAGCTCGACGCAGCCATGGCGGATATTAGCGATGCCCTGTCGCTGGAAGACGGTTACGCCCGCGCCTGGGGAGCCCGGGGCCTCATCCACGGGCAGCGTCAGGACCATGATCTCGCGATCGCCGACTTCGATCGGGCGCTCGACCTCGATCCCGACTACCACCTTATCTACCTCTATCGCGCACGGGCTCGACGCTTTCTACAGCAATACGATCTCGCGATGGGCGATCTCAATGAATTGATTCGACAGGACGAAATATTGGCCGACGCCTACGCCGAGCGCGGCGCCGTCTACCGTCGGCTTGGCGAGTTGGACATGGCGATTGGCGATTTGTGTGAGTCGGTCGAAATAGAACCGGACCCGTGGGTCTACTCGGAACTGGGCAGTGCCTACGGTCGAAAAGGCGATTCGGCGCGGGCGGAAGCGAGCTTTTCCAAGGCGCTCGAACTCGATCCGAAATTCGTCCGAGCGATGGCCGAGCGTGGCGCGCTACGGCGTCGCGCGGGGCGCTGGCAGGAAGCGATTGCCGATCTCGATAGCGCAATCACCCTTGAGCCTGACGCCTGGAAGCTGGCGGAGCGTGGCTGCGCTCATGCCGGCGCCGACCAGTACCAGGCTGCGTTGGCGGATTACAACGCTGCGCTCGAATTGGAACCGAACTACTCCTTCGCACTGGCAAGACGCGGAATGGCGTATCGCGAACTCGATGACTATGACCAGGCGATTCGTGACCTGACTCGAGCGTTGAAGGTGGGGCCGGCCAGCGACTGGATTTATGCGGAACGCGGATCGGCGTTTCGGCTCAAAGGCATGCTCGATTTCGCCATTGACGATCTCACAGAGGCGGTCGAGCGCGATCCCGATTATTTCTGGGCCTGGGCGGAACGCGGGGCGTCGCATCGGCTCAAGGGGCAGCTCGATGAGGCCGTCGCCGACTTGAGCCGTGCTATCAAGCTTTCGCCGACCTATACCTGGGCGATTGGGCAACGCGGCATCGCGCATCGCCATGCAGGCGACCATGCCAAGGCGATCGCCGACTTGTCGCACGCTTTGGAGTTGGGCGGGGAGCGAATGTGGGTGCTGTCGCAGCGCGGCGTCGCCTATCGTGAGGCAGGCGAATACGCCGCCGGTGTCGCCGATCTCTCCGCCTCGCTGGCGATCGAGGAATCGACCTGGGCGTTCGTCGAGCGGGCGATCTGCTATCGCAATCTCGAACAGTACGACCTTGGGATTGCCGATTGTTCCAAAGCGATCGAGCTCGCACCGAAGCACGCGACGGCCTGGGCGCAACGCGGCTACGCCTTTGCCGAGAAAGGCGATGCGGATCAGGCGATCACCGACTTTACCGAGGCGTTGAAACTCGACGCCGGCATCGGCTGGGCGTTTGATCAGCGAGCGCTTGCGTATCGCAAGAAAAACCTGCTGGATCTCGCCTTGGCCGACTTTTCTGAATCGTTGCGATTGTTCCCGAACGACGCCTGGAGTTGGGCGCAGCGCGGCGTCACACATCGGACGGCTGGGGCCTATAATCTCGCGATTGTTGACCTGACCAAGGCCATCGAACTCGCGCGCGATGAATCGTGGATTTACGCTGCCCGCGGTCTGACGAATCGGCTGGCGAATTCGCTGGTGGATGCCATCGGCGATTTCACTCGGGCACTGGAAATGGATTCCGACTATGTCTACGCTTTGGGCCAGCGCGCCATCGCCTACCGCATTCAAGGAAGTTACCAGCTCGCGCTTGCCGACCTGAACAAA
Source organism: Gemmataceae bacterium (assembly GCA_009697105.1). Classification (GTDB taxonomy): domain Bacteria; phylum Planctomycetota; class Planctomycetia; order Gemmatales; family Gemmataceae; genus SIAQ01. The sequence continues at coordinate 48,902 of SIAQ01000012.1, forward strand.
GCAATCGGATTAGGCGGCAAGCAGGATTGGCTTTATGACGCCCGTGGGCGAACGCTTCGATTGATCGGACAGCACGAGGCGGCCATCGCCGACCTGACGGTTTCATTGGAAATCACCGGCGACTCGGCATGGACGTTGACGGAGCGTGGCCAGGCCTACCGCATGCTCGGCAAGTACGTCGAGGCCGTCGCCGATTTCACGCGATCGTTGGGACTGGAGCCCGATGAGTCGCTGGCGTGGGCGTGGCGCGGCGTTTCGCAATATCACCTGAAGCAGTACGATGCGGCCATTGCCGACCTCACTAGAGCATTGGCGATCAATCCGAATTACACCTGGGCACGGAGCCAGCGCGGGCTTGCCTATCGGGTGTATGGAAAGCACGATGACGCAATCGCCGATTTGACGGCAGCATTGGAGGCAGACCCAAGCGATGCCTGGGTCTTGGCTCAACGTGGCATCGCCTACCGCGAGAAGAAAGAACTTGCCAAGGCCGTCAGCGAGCTTTCCCTCGCGATCGAACTCGGCAAAAACGAATCATGGGTGTTGGGCGAACGTGGCTTCGCCTATCGGCTTAATAAGCAATGGGACGAGGCGATCGTCGATTTCAACGCGCAGATCGAAGGCAATCCCGCCAGTGGCTGGGCACATGCCCAGCGGGCGGTATCCTACCGCGAGAAGAAAGACCAGGCCAAGGCCATCAGCGATTACACCCGTGCGATTGAATTGGGTATGCGCGAAGGATGGGTCGTCGGTGAACGCGGACTCTGCTATCGGCTTATCAAACAATACGACGACGCCATCGCCGATCTGAACGCCCATATCCATGTCGACCCGGACAGCGGTTGGGCATTCGCTCAGCGCGGCATTGCCTACCGAGAGAAGGGTGAGTTCGCCCAGGCGGTTTCGGACCTCACGCACGCAATCGAACTTGGCAAGAATGAAGCCTGGGTTTTTGGTGCGCGTGGCCTTGCCTATCGTCGATCCGATCAGTTCGGCCACGCCATCGCCGATTTCACGGCACAGATAGCGATCGACCCGGACGACAGCTGGCCGTACGGATATCGCGGCGAGACACATATCGCGAAAAAACAGTACGCGGAAGCTGTCGCTGACCTGACCCGAGCGAATGAACTGAGCAATAACGACGCCTGGTTTCGCAGTCAACTTGCCTATGCGCTTCGCTTGAACAACCAGTATGACGCAGCCATCGCCGCGTTCGCCGCGTTTCTTGAGATCGGCACCGACAAAATCTGGGGGCTCGCGCAACGCGGAATCGCCCATCGGCAGAAAGGCGACTACCCGGTTGCAATAGCGGATTTGACGACAGCTATCGAACTCGGCCAAGTGAAAGCCTGGGTGTATGGCGAACGCGGAATGACCTATTACTTTGCTAAACAATACGAAAATGCGATAGCCGATTTCACGACGGCGATCGACATGGACCGTAGCCTTGGCTGGCTTCACAGACAACGTGCGCGAACCTGGGCGCATCGCCGCTACTACTCCAAAGCGCTCGCTGATATCGACGAGGCCGTGAAGGTGGAGCCGAAGAACCAGGCGGAATATCTGGCGATTCGAGCCGATTTTCACGAGAGATTCGGCCGAATCGCTCTCGCGCGGCGAGATATGGATGCGGCGTTCCTTCTCGCTCCCGATGACACTCATGTCAATAATCTCATCGCCTGGCTAACTGCGACCAGTCCGTCGCCAGACTTTCGAGATGGCGCCGGTGCACTAAGGCACGCTACCAAGGCGTGCGAGAAAACGAACTGGCAGGACCATGACTACATCGACTCTCTTGCCGCCGCGTGCGCCGAGGTTGGTGATTTCGCCAGGGCGATTGAACTGCAAACGAAAGCGATGGAAGGCGCTTCGGCAAATCAGATAGCCGACTTCGCTTCAAGGCTTGGGCTCTACCGAGCCAGTACGCCATTCCGTCGCGTCGCGGAGGCGCCGCTGGATGATACCGATGTCGGTTAACCTGGGGCGTGAAGCGGAGGGTGGAGGTGACGACATCGCGCTCCGCTTCGCGCTGCGGTAAAATGGAAAGCGGGCCGAGTGCGGCTGGCCGACGCGCACTTGCTCCGCTACAGTGTCAGCAGGAGCCGACGGCGCATCAAACGCCGGGCCAAGGATTCGTCCCTCAACTCATCACGGATATTGCGACATGGATGCTAACACCCCGCAGCTCGTTCCGCGACCCGTTTATGATGATTCAGCCACTTTTCGGATGGCGGTCAAGCAGCTCGAAACCGTCGCTGAGATCATCCAACTCGATCCGAATATCTTTGAGCGATTGAAAACGCCCAAGCGTGCGCTTATCGTCGCCGTACCAATCCGCATGGACGATGGCCGCACGCACCAGTTTATCGGCTACCGCGTGCAGCACAGCCTGACGAGCGGTCCATCCAAGGGTGGGTTGCGCTATCACCCGAGCGTTGATCTTGGCGAAGTCGCTGCACTTGCAATGTGGATGTCGTGGAAATGCGCGATCATGAACCTCCCGTTTGGCGGCGCCAAAGGCGGAATCGCCTGCGATCCTGACAAAATGTCCATGGGTGAAAAGGAACGCCTGACCCGGCGATTTACCGAGGAAATCTTCCCCATCCTCGGGCCGCGCATGGACGTGCCCGCGCCGGACCTCGGCACCGACGAGCAGACCATGGCCTGGATCATGGACACCTACAGCATGTCCGTCGGCTATGCCTGCCCCGAGATCGTCACCGGCAAACCGATCGAACTCGGAGGCTGCATCGGACGCAAGGAAGCGACAGGTCGCGGCGTCGTCTATTGCATCATGCAGGCGCTTCACGAACTGAATATCGCGCCTGCCAATGCCACGGCCGTCGTCCAGGGTTTTGGCAACGTCGGCTCGGTCACTTGCACGGAACTCGCATTACGCGGCGTCAAGACGATTGCCGTCAGTGATCGCTATGGCGCAATTGCCAATCCCGCAGGCATCGACATTGCCGCGCTCAATCAACATGTCAACTCCGGGAAGATGGTCAAGGATTTTCCTGGCGCTTCGCCAACGGACCCGAACGAAATCCTGACGCTCCCTTGTACAATCTGCGTTCCCGCGGCACTGGAAAGGCAGATCACGGCAGACAACGCCGGCAAACTGCAATGCCGCATCTTGGCCGAGGCTGCCAATGGCCCGACCACGCCGGAGGCCGACATCATTCTGAACCGCAGCGACATCTTCATCATCCCCGACGTGCTCTGCAACGCTGGCGGCGTAACCGTGTCCTACTTCGAGTGGGTGCAGGATATGCAGCAATTCTTCTGGGACGAAGCTCAGGTGAATCAAAAGCTCGAACAGCTGATGTTGAAGGCATTCCATCAGGTCCGCTCGCTCGCCAAGGAAAAGAGGATTCCGATGCGGATGGCCGCACTCAGCCTCGGCGTCCAAAAGGTCGCGCTCGAAAAACGCCGGCGCGGGTTATATCCTTAACAAAATTCAAATATCGGATCGAGGTTTAGCCGCTCGCTTTTGGCGAGCGCGAACTGGTTTCCATGCGAAGCCCGGACGCGCTCGCCCAAGGTGAGCGGCTAAACAAAAGCAAATACACTACACGAGGTACCACAATGGCCAGCGACTCGGTGAAGAAAAAGAAAAAACTCGGCAACGCCACGCCCAAGCTCAATCGCGCCAAACGGCCCGAAGGCATGTCGCTCGAAGAATGGCAGATCGCGCTGCGAAAAGATCATGGCCGCAAGCAGAACTTCCACATTCAAAACGTCGGCGACTCGCCGATCTTTTCCGAGTTCACCGTTCGCAATCCGCAAAGCCATAGCTCCTATCGCGTCGTCATTCGCGGTGCCAAGCTCGGCGACAACTCCTGCACTTGCGGCGACTTCCTGACCAACACTCTCGGCACGTGCAAACATATCGAGTACACGCTGGCGCAACTCGAAAACAAACGCGGTGGCCGCAAAGCGCTCGATGAAGGCCGAGCCGCCGACTACAGCGAAATCTATCTCCGTTATGGCAACCAGCGTGAAGTGATCTTTCGACCCGGCACGGATTGTTCGCGGGAGCTGGATCGTGTTGCGCGCGAGTATTTCTCGGACGAGGGCGTGCTCCGCGCCGATGTCGCCGAGAAGTTCGACGAGTTCCTCGATCGTGCTCGCACCTTTGAACACGAACTGCGGGTGCAGGACGATGTCGCGCCATCGCTTGCCGAGAAACGGGATGTCCTGGAACGCGAGGAGATTCTGAATCGCGAATATCCGCGTGGAGCGAAAAGCGCAGCCCTGAAGAAGCTGTTGAAGGTCCCCATGTTCGACTACCAGGCGGAAGGCGCTCTCTTCGCCGCCCGCGCCGGGCGATGCCTTATCGGCGATGAAATGGGCCTGGGCAAAACGATCCAGGCGATCGCCGCCATCGAGTTGATGGCACGCCATTTCGGCGTCGAACGTGTGCTCATCGTCTGCCCGACTTCGCTCAAGCACCAATGGCAACGCGAGATCGAACGCTTCAGCGACCGCGCCTCGCAGATCATTAACGGCGGCCAGGCTGTGCGCGCCGCTCAATTCCGCGAGACCACGGCGATCAAGATTATGAACTATGACACGATCCATGCCGACCTCGATCGCATCAGCGCTTGGGCGCCCGATCTCGTCATTCTCGACGAAGCCCAGCGCATCAAAAACTGGAACACGCGCGTCGCCCGCAGCGTGAAGAAGATCGACTGCCCCTACGCCGTCGTGTTGACCGGCACGCCGTTGGAAAATCGGCTCGAAGAGTTGATCTCCATCGTGCAATTCGTCGATCGCAATCGGCTCGGCCCCACCTTCCGCATGCTCGAAAATCATCAGGACCGCGACGAAGCCGGCAAGGTCATCGGCTACAAGAACCTCGGCCAAATCGGCAAGACGCTCGAACCGGTGTTGCTCCGCCGCCGAAAGTCCGAAGTGCTCGATCAGCTTCCCGAACGGCTCGACAAGAACCTGTTTGTACCGATGTCAGAACTACAGATGGAGCAACACAACGAAAACGCCTTGATCGTCGCACGCATCGTGCAGAAATGGCGCCGCTACCAGTATCTGTCCGAGATCGACAAACAAAAACTGATGGCCGCGATGCAGTGCATGCGTATGTCGTGTGATAGCTCGTACCTGCTCGATCCGACCACCAACGAGGGCTTCAAGGTCGGCGAGGCGACCGCCCAACTCGAAGAAGTATTCGCCGAGGAACCGGTCAAAGTTGTCATCTTCAGCCAGTGGCTTCGGATGCACGAATTGCTGGTGAAAAAGTTCAACGACAAGGGCTGGGGCCACGTGCTCTTCCACGGCGGCGTGCCGAGCGCGAAACGCCAGGACCTAGTCGATAAGTTCCGCAACGATCCGGATTGCCGACTGTTCCTGGCGACGGACGCCGGCTCAGTCGGGTTGAACCTGCAGTTCGCGTCGGTCGTGCTCAACATGGACCTGCCGTGGAATCCTGCGGTGTTGGAGCAACGCATTGGCCGAGTGTATCGCCTCGGCCAGACGCGGCGGGTACAGGTGGTTAATTTCGTTGCCCGTGGCTCGATCGAGGAAGGGATGCTGTCGGTCCTCAAGTTCAAGAAGTCGCTCTTCGCCGGTGTGTTGGACGGCGGTGAAGCAGAGATCAAACTCGGCGGCAGCCGGCTGACCAAGTTCATCGAGGCTGTCGAGCAGACGACGCAATCGATCCCGGCAGTTGTTGGAATGTCGCATCAGGGCGAATTCGAGTTTGACGACTCGAAGGCGGGTGAAAAAGCAGAAGTGAACCTCGAACCGGCAACGCCTTTGCAGACGCCGGCAACGCCATCGAACGATCCGCTCGCGGGTTTGGTGCAGACGGGGCTGGCGTTCTTGCAGAGCCTTAGCGCGATTGCGAGCCCGACTATGGGATCAGGCACAACGTCAACGGCGTCCAGCAGTCCGCTCGTGGCACGCGACGAAAAGACGGGCGAGCCGTTCTTGAAGCTGCCGATGCCGAGTCCGGATGCGTTGAAACAGTTGATGTCGGCGTTGTCGGCGTTGTCGGCGCTGTTGCCGAAATGATGGGAATTGGTTAGCCGATTGCCTGTGGCGAGCGCGGGGTTGGACGCGCTCGCCACAGGCGATTGGCTAAACAAATTATTTCACTTCTTCTTACTCACGATTTCGATCGTGGCTTTAGTACGATACGCCGTCAACACCGCATCACGCAGTTTTTCGCCATAGACTTCTTGCACGAATGGCTTGACCGCTTCAAACTTGACCTCTTTGCCCGGCTTGGCGTCGATGGGCAGAATCAAATGCCAGCCGAACTCGGTGGATACCGGGTCGCTCATCTGGAACGGCTTGAGCGAGAAGGCGGCCCGCGCGAACGGCTCGACCATGGCGCCGACGCGCGGGAAGTAGCCGAGATCGCCGCCGCTCTTCTTTGACGGGCAGGTCGATTCGGCAATCGCCTGCTCAGCAAATGCCTTGTCAATGGCGGCGGCGCGGGCTTTTTCGCGCGTTATGGCGTCGGCTGTCGCCGGCACCTTTGCGAATTCCTGACTGACGAGGTCGTCGATCTTTTTCTTGATGCCAACGATCTTGGCATAGGCCAGTTCGTTCTTGCCATCGGCAATCGGAATAAGAATATGCCGAGCCTTGGTCTCGGCGCCGTTAAACATTTCGACATTCTTGGCGAACATGTCGCGGAGGACTTTGTCGGAGCCCTGCTGAAGGACAAATTTGTCCCAGCGGAGCGCACTGGTGATTTCAGAGCGTAGCTCGTCCTCTTCAATGTGGAGTTTCTTCAACATTTCTTTGTAATCTTGCATGGGCTTCGAGTTTGATGCTTCCGCCTTGATCTTGCTGATGTGCTCATCGATCTCCTTGACATCGGCCTGGAGCTTGAGTTGAAGCAGATATTGATCGACGACGGCGTTCTCGATCAGGAAATTGAGGATTTCCTTGCGTGCCTCGTCACGCTTGGCGGGCGGCACGCGCATCGAGCCACGGTAGACCGCCAATTCGCTGATGGCCTGGCCATTGACAATCGCGGCGATTTTGTCGCGTGTCGGCGGCGGATCTATCTGCGGGGTCGGTTGCGGCGTTTGGCTCCACGCGAAACCTGCGATTGCTACCATCACCAAACCGGCCAAACGAAATCGTCGCGTCATGTTCGTAACTCCTCGTCTCGATTGATGTTGCATGAGACGGCTCATCCCAGGTCCTCGTGCCCGGGCATCCATGTTTCACCCAGTCTAACGAATTCGCCGAAACGAGTCGATACGAATTTTGGCGATGCCGTAAGATCCCAATGCCCCGGGCGAGCCAATAGCCCTGGGTCCAACGCCGCTTGGCCAGGGGGCGCTTGGCCATCGGCCGGTGGCCGAGCGATTTGGCACTTTTTCGGCCGTTTTTGCATTTTTGGGTGGTGTTGGCCACAAAGCCGAGAGAGAGGGTGGAGTGCATGCAAATTGCCTCTCACCGTTTAGCGCCCGCGCCACGCCATGCAATCGCTCCCGATTTTTCCACAACCGACTTTGACACCCCATTCACCCGCGCGTTACGATGACAAGAACCGCGAGCCCCACGAGGAGAGCAGCGATCAATGGGGCTGCTGACCTACAAAATAATTATCCAAACACCGAACGCGAAAAAACTTGACACAGCGGCCGAGGTTTGGTTCAATGGCCTTGTTGTAGCGCGCACGAGAATTATTGCGAGCATTCGGCCACGGAGCCCACGCAATCGCAGCAAGGTTGATCGGTTGTGATGGAATGTCGCTGCCGTTTTCGGTTCGTTTGAAGCCGTATATTTGCAGCGACCCCGGCAGTTGAGCCGTAACGTTCGAGGGCAGAGTTCAACCGAGTTCGCTGGATTTCTTCACCCCTCTTTTGGGAATGCCAACCATGAAGGCGATATTTGTATCGTTCTGCATTGTTCTCCTCCAGCTTGCGATTATTGGCGACGCAGGAACGAAGTCCGAAAAGAAGCTACACCAAAACGACGAACCGGTTCAGCCTAAAATCAGGGAATCTGCCTGCATGCGCGAGGCGCGCGCAGGACTTCACGCTGATTTTGTACGATTGTTTCGCACCAAACAGGAACGAAGAAAAGTCATTGCCTATGATTTGGCTCTGGCAAGGCAACAAATTGTCAAAAGCAAAGACTTTCAGCATCTTTTTCGAATTCGATTTTGGTGTGGAGAAAATCCTTCGACCGTCATCCCATGGCTTATTGAAAAACTGGAGGACAAGTCATTTGTCGGCTTGAATAACTCGGCTGACCTCATTATTTTTGAGCGTATTATGACGATTGATCTGCATTTCTACGGGCACGGCTGGGTCGTTGACGATGATTTATTCACGGTCGCCGGCAGAGTGTCGTGGCTTCTGCACAGTGTCACCGGTGAGAATTTAGGTTCGGTAAAGCCAAACAGCACCAAAGTGGAATTATCGGCGCTACAAGAAACAGTGGTCAGCCTGGCTGCATGCGGCCACTCAATAGGCGGCAGAGCCGTCGTCGGGTTCGAGTTGTCAGCGAGCAGCCAGAGCTTACCGCAACCTGGCCCCTGAAGGGTGAGGCATGTTCCCTTCCATGCCGACGATTCGGAATGATTTTCCGCGTCACCATCGTTGCAATCGATTTTGGTTCACACATGTCGAAGTTGACATTCGCCACACCGGGATGGTTATTGAATAAGAAATATTACCTATAAGTAATGCTGCCGAGGCAGCACCAATTGCCGTCTCCGCTCGGGCGTTGCGACGGGTGGCGGTGCTGAACGGGTTGGCGGTCTTTTTTGGCACGGAAAAGAGGTGAACCCTTGAAAATGTTTTGGTGTCCTTTATAATCGAAACATGCGCCTTTCTTGAGGCTAATTAGCGCGGGTGTAGCTCAGTGGTAGAGCGTCACGTTGCCAACGTGAATGTCGTGGGTTCGAGCCCCATCACCCGCTTTTTTGTTGGATACCGCGTCTCGCAATGATACCGTGCTCACGTTTCGTGGGCCGTTGAATTTCCTGCTCGAAAAAACGATGTCAGGTTCCTTTTTTCTCTCCGAAAAAGGTTCCTGGCATCGTTTTTCTCCCTGTGAAAGGTGTCGCATCATGACCGATGAATCGGCCACTATGACTCCAGATGCTCCGGTTATCGAAGAAGGTGCCAGCGGCGACGCTCCCGAAGCGAAAAAGAAGATCAAGCAGTCCGTGGACATTCAGGACATTGGCCCGTGCAAGAAGCACATCAAGGTCACTGTGCTGCGCGAGGACATCGAGAAGAACATTCAGGAAAAGTATAAGGAACTTGTCGGCGAATCGTCGATTCCCGGCTTCCGTCCAGGCAAGGCACCGCGGAAGATCGTCACGCAGCGATTTCGCAAGGATGTCTTCGATAAGGTCAAAGGCGAAATCCTACTCTCAAGTCTCGATCAGCTAGCGGAGGACTTTGACGTCGCCCCGCTTAGCCCGCCGAATCTCGATCCGGCGAACCTGTTCATTCCTGAAGAAGGCGACTTCGTTTATGAATTTGATGTCGAAGTACGCCCCCACTTCGATCTGCCTGAGTACAAGAGTCTGAAACTTCGCAGGCCGATCCGCACGTTCTCTGAAGCGGACATTGACGAAGAACAAAAGAAAATCCTGTCGCAAGAAGGCCAACTAGTACCCAAGGACGGCCCGGCCGAACGCGGCGATTACATCGTCGTTGACATGGTCACCACTTTCGCCGGCGAAAAAGTCGGTGAGGCACCGGAAATTACGCTTCGCATCGACGATACCATGTCGTTCAAAGACGGCGTGGCCACCAAGTTTGGCGAGCAGGTCATTGGTGTCAAGGCCGGCGAGAAACGCAACGTTGATATTTCGATGACGGAATCGGTTTCCAATCCCCAACTCAAGGGTCAAACCATTCTGGCGGCGCTCGATATCAAGGACGTAAAACGACTGCGTCTGCCCGAGATGGATGACTTGTTCCTCGAACGCTACGAATGCAAAACTATCGACCAGTTCCGCGAAAAAATTCGGCTGGTACTTGATCGCCGACTGGAATACGCCCAGCGCCAATCGATCCGCGAACAGGTGCTTGCGTTGATCACATCGTCGGCAACCTGGGAATTGCCTCAAGACCTTTTGCGACGCCAGGCCCGCAACGCCTTGTCGCGCCGCGTCATGGAAATGAAAGAATCGGGCATTTCCGAAGACGAGATCAAGGGTCGCCAACGCATGCTTGAGCGCGACGTACTCTCCACGACTGCTCAGTCGATGAAAGAGCATTTCGTCTTGCAGAAAATTGCGGAGCAGGAAAAATTGGAAATCGACCACGGAGATGTTGACCAGGAAATTGACCGCATTGCCGAGGTCTATAAAGAATCGCCACGCCGTATTCGCGCTCAACTGGAACGCGACGGCCAACTCGAAACGCTGGCCGCGCAGCTGATCGAACGCAAGGCGTTGAATCGGATTCTTGAAACCGCGGAATACGAAGACGTGGCCACCGATCGCGACGGCGGTATGGCGACTGTTGACACTCAGGCCGTGCAAGGCGAGATGCACGATCCGACGGCCGTACCGCCTGCCGTTGAGGATACGAATCCGGAAGCGTGAAATGTTTAGCCGCTCGCCACTGGCGAGCGCGGACTGGAGAATTGCAGTACGCGCTCGCCAGTGGCGAGCGGCTAAACATACCTTGCCTGTCATTTCTGTTTCAAAGTCATCACGCTATAGTTGGCCGTCTCCTTGCCGTCAAAGGTTGTGGGACGGCCTTTGCGTTCCTCATCCAGCACCATCTTAAGTTGTTTGCCGTCAAAGGCGTAAATGCCAAACTCCGTTTTGCCTTTGTTTTCGCCGATTGTGTGAGTGAAATCGATCGCCCTGGGCGTTTTCGTCGGGTCGAGTTTGAAATTATATTGCACGACGGTTTCGCCTTTTTCTTTTACCGTGAGCACATTTTTTTCGATGTGTAATTCTAAGATCGCAAGCTCCTCTGCAGGCACGGCCTTGCCCTTCTCGATTAATGACAAGATCGTCCAATTACCCTGGAATTTTTGCAACTCGGCAACGGCATCGCCTGCAGCGGCGACCACGAGGACGGTGAAGAATAGGGCCAGCAATGCAGCGAGTTTTTTCATGGTGTGTGCGTTCGGGTTGAAGGTTGCGTGGACCGACCTATTATTCTTTCGTCCGTTGCAACACGACAAGCCACAATTGGCTACTTACCGGGCTTTGAAATTCTCTGGGCCGGGGCGCATCTTTGTCGGATTGGATACAGATTGTCAATGTGTCGCCGTCGAGCCGATAGATGCCGCGATCGATTCGGCCCTTTTGCGGACCGGCTTTGAGGATTAGATCGATCTCTTTGATTTTTTTGGTCGGATCGAGCAGGTAATTGAAGTTGTCGTGTGTCTGCCCGCCTTCGCGTACAGCGATGCCGTCGCTGCGGAAGATGAGGGCGAGATCCTTGATCTCCTCGGCGGTGCTTTTCTCGCCTTTGCTGACGGAAGACGTGACCTTCCAGACGCCCTGCAGCGAGGCTTTGTCCTTGCGGGTTGCTTCGACGGTATCGCCGCCGAGGGTGAGGCTTGTGAGGAACAGGAATTCGGCAAGTGACATGATGACTTCTCCAGGGGACTTGACCAAACGGCTCCACCGCTTGCGGCATAGCGATTGCTTCAGGTCAGTTCGAGCGAGCGCTAAGCCGCAAGCGGAATACGCCGACTGATATATGTTCCGTTGCCGGGATCGGAAACGCAGATACACTACCAGTTGAGTACGATTTTTCCGCCGGCAGCGATTTCGGTTTTCAAAGTTCGCGGTCGGCAAAGGACGCATCTAGGAACATTTACCTATAGGAGAATACTTTGTCATTTACCCTACCGAACCTGCCCTACGCCACGAACGCGCTCGAGCCGGCCATTGACACGATGACGATGGAAATCCATCATGGTCGCCATCACAAGGCGTATGTCGATAACCTCAACAAGGCGCTCGACGGCCAACCGATACTGCTGGCCAAGCCGATCTGCCAACTACTGCGCGAAATCAGCCAGGTTCCCGAGGCGATTCGGCAGGCCGTCATCAACAACGGCGGCGGGCATGCGAACCATTCGATGTTCTGGGAGATCATGGCCGGCGGCGCGGGCGGCGAACCGACCGGGCCTCTCGCCGACGACATCAAGGCCAGCTTTACCGACTTCGCGACCTTCAAAGCCCAAGTCAAACAAGCCGGCATCACACGCTTCGGCAGCGGCTGGGCCTGGCTGGTGTTGGCGGATGGCAAGCTCAAAATCCTCAGCAGCGCCAATCAAGACAGCCCGTACATGGCCGGCCAATCGCCGATCATGGGCGTCGATGTGTGGGAACACGCCTACTACCTGAAGTACCAAAACAAACGCCCCGACTACCTCGACGCCTGGTGGGCCGTCGTCAACTGGTCCGCCATCGGCGAACGCTACGCCAAGGCGAAGGCGGGGACGCTGTAAGCGCAATTTCACCGTTTAGCGCTCGCTTCACGCAGGCACCCAGCGGGCGCTAAACGGGGATTCGCCCAATCAACTTGAACCCAATCCGCTTCTTTCGCAACTCCTCGACGACATCCCGATGCAACAGATACGTCCGCTTCGGCAACATCATGCCGGGCGAATGCGTGATGATGATCGGCAACGCACGCAACTCTTGCTTGGCAGTGAACTGGATGGCGATGGTCATGGCTTGTCTCCTGCCTTTTTGATATTGGAATCGGTCGTCTCATGGTTTGAACTCTGCGATTTCCAGTAAGCTATCAACCCGCGTGTCAGCGCCAAGTATAAGCTCGGAAACGGTAATGCGCTGACGTTGATCTTCACGTTGCCCTGACCGCGGCGGAGGAGGATGATCGTATTCCCGCTTTTCTCGATTCCTTCGATATCGTCCCATTTCATGGGATCGGCCCACGGCATGAACTCGGTCGCGCTGATTGACCATTTGCCGAACACCAGTGCCCGTCCGCAGGCCAAGTAATGGATGGCCTGCGGGAGTCTTGCTGCCGACGCTATGACTTCAATCGAAGCGACGGCGTTGCGGTTGGCGGGAGTATTGAACACCCAGAACCAGGTCCGTTCGTTTCCAAACGGAAGGAGCAATCCAAGGTCAATGTGGAAATAGTGTCGTTTACTGAGTAATTCGAAGCCGTTCCAGGGCAAAAAGTAGGCGGTATCGTTGAAATGCCAGACAATTCCGTTCCTGACGAACCAGACGCGAAGTGCTGACGGAGCTTGACGAAGGAAGACAAACCAGAACCCGCCGTAACCGAAACCGCCAGCAAAAATAAACATGAAAATAATCACGAAGACCGATTCTTCTTCGCCTTTCTCCCGAATTCTCCCTTCTACAATCCAGAAGATAAGGGACATAATAAACATGAATGCGGCGAGCAGCAGCATAAACGTGCCGAGAGCCTTGAGAAACCATCCCACGAATCGCCATTCGTAAACGATCTTCGTGAGCAGCAACGCAGTGCCATGATTACCAACACGCGCGACGACATCCGGCGGCAGTTGCACAGTGGCGGGAATCTCGTGCGCGCTGGCCGCACGTTTCAGGAGCGCATCGGTTTCCGCCGTCAATTGCGGCGATTTCGTAACCGCCTCGAACGGCAATTCGCCTGGAATGTCGTCGCGCCAATGAGGCCGCCCGATAACGTCCTCACTGAAACCGGTTTCCGAAGGTTTCACACGTGGCGGCATCGGTTCGCGCGAAAACTCGTCGCTCATTGGAATCGTCTTGCCTCTGCAAAATACCCGAATTTCGGGTGGCATCTCGGCGTCTACATCTTACGATAACCTTTCCCCAAATTCACGCCATTTTTCACTGGAGGAAACTCGCAATGAAACGCATTCTCATCGCCGTTTTTGTGCTGTTCGCGTCGGTTGGCTCGGTATTCGCCGAGCAGGGCAATCCAAACGTCAAGTCGATCGACGTCATCACCTTCGGCCCTGATGGCCTGCTCGTCATCGGCGATAGCCGCGGGTCGGCGGTCGTCACCGTCGAGACCGGCGATCTTGCCGAGACGAAATGGACCGGCAAGGAAGTCGCCAACATCGATCAGGCCCTCGCGGGCAAGCTCGGCGTCATGGCCAAGGACATTCAGATTCTGAAGCTCGCCGTCAACCCCGCTTCGCACAAGGCGTTTATCTCCGTCCGCTCGATGAAGGCCAAGCAGGACGTGCTGTTGACCATCGACGGTGCCGGCAAGATTGCGGAGTTCTCGCTTGAGAACGTCAAGTTCAGCCGTTATCCGCTCAGCGTCGAAAAGAAAAACGTCACCAAGATCACCGATGTCACGTGGGCAGGCGATCGCATCCTAGTCGCAGTTCAGGCGGCGGACAAATTCGCCGCACGCATCTTCTCGGTGCTACCCAAGGGCGACGGCACGGCAACCTGCTTTGCCACGGATACCTACCATGTCGCGCATCAACGGTGGGAAACGAATGCACCGATTAGCACCATCATCCCTTACGAGGAGAACGGCAAACGCTATCTCATCGGCGCGTTCACCTGCACGCCGATCGTGAAATTCTCGCTCGACGACATGCAAGCCAACGCCAAGGTCAAGGGCGCCAGCATCATCGAACTCGGCTCGGGCAACACGCCACGCGATATGTTCGTTTACGAAAAGGGCGGCAAGAAACACATTCTCGTCAGCACGATCCGCTTCCACCACAAGAACAACCCCGCCGGCCCGAACCAGTACTGGGCCGCCCGCGTCGATTACGATCTGCTCAAGGAAACGACCAACATCAACGACAAGGCAATCTGGCGCGTCAAAGGCAAAGCCGACAAGGACGTGACCGACCGTGCTAACATCGCGCCGGAATATTTCGGCGTGCAGTTCATGGACAAACTGGACAACACCAGCGCGGTTGTCATCCGCGAAGAAAAAGACGGGCTGACGCTGCGCACGCTGCTGTTGCCGTGATAAAAATGCAAGCCCAGGGGTGAGGTACTCCGAGCCCCTGGGATATACGCTCGCGGGTTCGTATCCCAGGGGTTCGGAGTACCTCACCCCTGGGCTTGGTATGATTTCATTTTCACCCATCACTTGCAGGAGCTACATCCATGAAGCGTTTCTTACTCAGCGCCCTCGTTCTGTGCAGCGTCGCGACGTTTGTGCATGCGGAGCAAGGCAATCCGAAGTTGCAATCGATCGAAGTCATCCGCTTCGGTCCCGACGGCATGCTCATCGTCGGCGATAGCAAAGGCGCCGCCGTCGTGACCATCGACACCGGCGATCTGGCCGAGACGAAATGGACGACGACCGAAGTCGCAGGAATCGACAGTCTACTCGCGGGCAAGCTTGGCCTGATGGCGGCGGACCTACAAATCCAGAAGATGGCCGTCAATCCGATGTCGCGGAAAGTCTACGTCGCCGTCCGCTCGATGAAAGCGAAGCAAGACGCGATCCTGACAATCGACGGCTCGGGCAAAGTCGCCGAGTTCGCGCTCGATAATGTCAAGTACAACCGCTATGCCCTGACCACCGACAAAGCCGTCGTCAAGATCACCGACGTCGTCTACGCCGGCGGCAAAATCGTCGTCGCGGCTCAAGCGAGCGACACGTTTGCCTCGCGCGTCTTCACCATCACGCCGGGCAAGGGCGACACGAAATGCATCGCCACCGAGACGTATCACGTCGGGCATGGCAAGTGGGAAACCAAGGCCCCGATCCTGACGATCATGCCCTATGAAGAGAACGGCAAACCGTACGTTGTCGGCTCGTTCACCTGCACGCCGATCGTAAAATACTCGCTCGACGACATGACGGAAGGTGCCAAAGTCAAGGGCACGAGCGTCGTCGAACTTGGCACGGGCAACCAGCCGCGCAGCATGTTCACCTACGAAAAGGGCGGCAAGAAATTCATCCTCGTCAGCACGTTCCGCAAGTACAACACGCAGAAAGTTGGCCCCAGCCCGTATTGGGTCGCCAAAATCGATTACACGCTGTTGCAGGAGACCAAGGCGATCAACGAAGACGCCCTGTGGCGCGTGGCCAAGGGCGGCGATCCGTCGAAGTCGAAAAATGATCGCGCCGTGGTTGCGACCGAATTTTTCGGCGTCCACCACATGGACAAACTCGATGGCGATCGCGCTCTCGTTTTGCGTGATGACAAAGGTGGTTTGAGCCTGCGCGTGCTCAACTTGCCGTGATAGACACGACTGCAAAGATTTGCCAAGCCCGCAGGCGACGAAGGAGCCTGCGGGGTTCGATCCGCGCAGGCGCCTTTGTCGCCTGCGGGCTTGCGCAACACAACCGAAAATCCGATCGAGGCCGCAAATGATCCCGCTCCTTGGCATCGCGATGTTGACGTTCGGGCAAGCCGCAAGTCCGCCGTTGCGCTTCGAGCCGACGACGGACAACGGCTGGCGCGTCGCCGCT
>SIAQ01000130.1 GCA_009697105.1 Gemmataceae bacterium
GTTGGCAAGGGCGAGACTACCCAAAAAATCCCATGGCGCCCAGCCACGAATCACCCATGGCGAAAAGGGTTCAAGAAGAAAGCATAGAGAAATGTATGCGGACATTTCTAATGCAACGAAAATGGGGACATTTCTATTGCGGTGCGACAAGTCCGAAAAGGCAGAGTTGACAGGTCCGTGGGGCCGGCGTCGGTCGATCATGGCGCGTTGCCGACCAATGAACTCCTGATTCGTCGCAGGTCGGCGTGGAATGCGTCGGTTGGATTCATGAACACGGGGAGGTTCGTGGTCCACGAGGTGTTGTAGTGCGGTTCGCCTTCCGGGTCTTTGCGAACGGCAAGAGTCCACTCCAGGCGTGATTGGTTGTTATCCCGAATGAATTTGAATCGGAGTTCGACCAGGGCTGGGACGTCTTCGGGCGGTTGCACGAGCGTAATCAGGTCCTGGCCAATGGCGTGATATAGGCTGTCGATAAGATCGGTTTGGGCCATGATTTGCAAGTGTACTGGGTCAACCGGATTGTTCAGGGGCAGATTGTCGCCTTCAGTGGTGTTTTGGATGCGCAGCGTGACGATGGGCTGCGGCGCCTCGGCCAGGGCGAGTAGTAATTGCGGCATGGCGTTTTCGCTGCCCTGAAAACCAGGCTCGCCGACGGCAAGGACTTCGGCTTTCAGGTTGTCGGCTTTCTGTTGGTAGCGGTCGCGCAGCATCTTCTGTACAGCGTCGCGGAACATCGTATTGCGATCGTCCAGCAGGTACGCACGCCAGTGCGTGGGAGTTTTGGTGCGAACCCAATCGTAGACCGCGTAATCGTGCCAAACGATAACGATCCAGTAGACGACGATGTATAAGGCAATCGCGAAGAAGATAATACCCAACAGCATCGGCCAATCGCGCGATTTGCCGGTGGCGTTTTCGTTGGGCTTGGGAATCGGGATGTCGGTGGAAAAGCTGGGTTGGCTATCGAGTTCTTCGCCAAAGGCCGCCGCCCGAGCGTTACCAGCATGCGCATCGATAAGTTCTTGATCGAGTTTGCCTTCGCCACGCGCTTGCAGCCAATAGTCGAGATAGACAGCGATTTCGAGGATGCCGATTTCGAAGGGTACCTGGACTTTTTCCACGCCATCGGGATAAGCGAGCACCAACTCTGTGCCGTTCACGGTGAAGCTCTGTAGGTTTTTCAACGAGCAACGCTTCACTACGGAATGGTCGACTTCCCATATTTGCTTTGGATCGGCATAGATGAACGTTCCGAGGTTGGCGCCTAGCGAGAGCGCGACCATAATGCGGATGCCGGCAAGAATCAACCAACCACCCAGCAGCAGGCCGGCCGTCAGGAGCATCGCCTGGTGGGTGGGATCATTGAGCGGCGGCACGACGAGGTACAACACCACGCCCAGGATGATGATCCCCGTCAGCGGAAAGCCCCAGGTGGCTGCCGGCGAACCGGCTGAGAGATAGATGCCGGCCATGTTTTGGCCGCCGGTCCGGCGCACCGCGACGAGATACTGGCGAGAGCGTTCGTCCAACTCCGAGACCAGGTAAGTTTTCTTAGACACGAATCGCCTCCGAGGAATCGCTTTTCCCTCGCCCCATGTTGGCGAGGGGTTGCGTGGTGAAACCCGTTTCTTCTTCAGGAACCTCATCGTTCGCGATAACGAGCGGGTGCGGCTTTTCGCCGGGCACGTCGATCATTTGATGGGGAACAAACAAGCTGGTGTTCTGAGTGATGAGCGAATTCGCCTCGCGGATGCCGATGCCGCACGATTCGCCATCGATGATCCAACTGCCGATGACTGCCGTCAAGTCGTTTTCGCGATAGACAGGTGCCAGCTGTTGATAGATGAATGGCCCATCGGTGTAGGGGCCGTCGGTTTGAAGCACGGTACGGCCGTCGATGACGACGCTGATGTTGCTGCCTTCTCGGGCGTGGATCGGCTTCTTGAGGTAATCGCCAGGCAACGGCTCGAACGACGCCGGCACCAGGAATGGGCTTTTAGGGAAACGTTCGTACAAGAGCGGCAGGATCGCCTTGCAACTCAGTATCATCTTCCATGGCGGTTCGATCCAGGTCGTCGGCGACGCCGCCAGGTGTGGGCCGAACGACTCCCGCATCATCCATTCCCAGGGATACAACTTGAACATGCGAAAGATGAGCGTGTCGCGATCATCCACGAAAAATCGGCTCTCCCGCTCATAGCCGACGCGTTCGATATCGAGATAGTGCGTGTTCAGTCCGGCCTGCATCGCCGTGTCACGCAGATATTCGACCGTTACGTAATCCTCGATTTGGCCGCGCAATGCGGCAAAGTGCGTCGGGCGATCGTCCAGCTCGCGGATTTTCTTCCAGGCGGCGATGAGGCGTTCGTGGATGCTGTTGAATTGATCGCCGTTGGGATCGATGTCTTTCAGCCAAAACCACTGCGCCACGGAGGCCTCGACCAGTGCAGTCGGCGTGTCGGCGTTATACTCCAGCATGCGTGGCGTATCGCCAGGACGGTAGGCCAAGTCGAAGCGGCCATAGAGGGAGAGATCGCGGCGTTCCCAACTGCGAATGATCATCGGTTGAAAGTCGCGCGGAATGCGAAAGAGATGGAAGAGGTTTTCCTCAATTACCTGTTCGACGATCAGCATGCACATTTGGTGCAGCTTATTCGTGGCCAATTCGAGCAGGTCGACTTCATGCGTGGAAAATTGGTAGGCGGCGGCTTCGTTCCAATAGGGTTCTCCGTTCAACGTATGGAAGAACACCCCCAGGTCTTCCATCTGTTTCTGCCAGTCGGGTCGCGGTTGCATGGGGATGCGTTTCATGGGCTGGCCTCTCGCTGTGCCACTGCCTTTTCTGAGTACAGCTTGCAGCCTGGCGTTCGCGTGGGAGATTCCGAGCGATAAGCAGCAAGCGGCAAATGCAATATGGAAAGTCGATCGATATCAGCTGATACCGGAAAAGCCTCTACCGGTCGTGCCAAACCCGCTGCGCGATACGCTGGAACTCGTCATCGGCGCGCCGGCAAACCGCGGCGTCGTTATGAAGATGGGAATGAAACCGCGATGGCGATAGCGAGCCCCGCCAGCCTGCTGCGCGGCCTGTTCGTTCGCCTTTTTATCCAGGTTATCCTCGGGCCAAAGGAAATAACCCGTCGTCAACAGTCCGGAGCCTAGTAGTACCAGACTGAATTCTTTCGTCATGCGCGTCATGAACGCTACTCCGTTGGAAGAGCGAGAGGCGAAACCCTCCGATCACTCTTCTAGGTAGAATTAAACCGACAATGCAGCCGCCTGTCAAGGATTTTTTCAACATCCGTCGGCGTTTACGTGAACAAAAGACAAGGGAGGCGAGGCAAGAACAATATCGTACCTCGCCTCTCGGCCTGTTTTCGCCAATCCGCACGCGGCGTGCTATGTTACCTACATCGCCTCTCACGAACGAGCCAAATGATGGTTACCGCCAAAAAGGTCTACGCAATGCTCGACAACGAATCGCTCTGGAACGCGGCGATGCGCTGCCATCACACGCTGGCCGATGCCTCGATTGCCCACGCCGTGATCGGTGGCGTCGCGGTCTGCTTGCACGGATATCAGCGTAACACGGTCGATGTCGATGTGCTGATTCGTCCAGACGATTCGGACGCTGTTCGCGAGACGCTTGAAATCGAAGGATTCGTCTGGGACAAGAGGAAGAAGGAGTTTCGTGCCGACGACGGCATCGCCATTCAGTTCTTGCTCGCCGGCGATCGCGCTGGCCTGACAAGCTAGGTCATGCTGCCCGATCCGAGCGATGCCAAGGTCACGACTACCATCGAAGGCCTGCCCGTGTTGACGTTGGCGAAGTTGATCGAATCGAAAATCGCGTGTGGCATGGGCAATCTTCGCCGCACGCATAAGGACTATGCGGATGTCGTTGAGTTGATCGTCTGCAATCGGCTCAACAGTTCGTTCGCTCGGTATTTGCACAAGTCGCTGCGAACGACCTATCGCGAACTGGTGCGGATGTCGCGCGGGTAGCCGCGACGTGTAGCAGAGCCTAATGGCGTCACGCTCTCCGCTGGCGCGTCGCGGCTAAACGAAACCGCATCACTTCGCCAGCGGGACGCAGATCAGTTCGCGGTCGTTGCGGGCGAAGACGCATTGCTGGGCGAACGCGGGATGCGACCAGGTCACCTCACGGCCAAACGCCTTGCTGGTGGCATCGAGCATATGCCAACGGCTGACTTCCTCATACTTCTTGGGTGTGAGCTTGGCGATGATGAGGTCGCCGGTCTCGGCGGCGATGAAGAAGCGGTCTTCGTGCTTGACGAGATGGGCCGTGCCACTGCCGGCGTTTTTGCCTGTGACGGGGGCATAGGTTTCCCAAACGCGGTCGCCGGACTTCATGTCGACGCAGCGCAGTTCGCCGTCGGAGCAGACGCCATAGATGTGGCTGGCTTCGAGGAACGGCGTGTTATTGACGGGATAGATGGAGTTATCGCGGTTGCCTTTCCAGACCATTTTGACGCTGATTGCGCCGGCATCAAATTTGAACATACCACCTTTGCGTTGCCAGGCGCCGAGGAAGATATGGTTGTCGAGCATGCGCGGCGCCATGATCGAGGTGCCATTGACGGTCTCTTGTTTGACCGACCAGTAGGACTTGCCGGTTTCGGGGTTGAGGCCGTTGATCGACTCGGGATGCCAGACGAGAAGCTGGCGTTTACCCGCGGCGGTGACGATCATCGGCGGGCTGTAGCCTGGTTCGCCAGCAGTGAGGTTCTTCCATATCTCCTTGCCGGTGTTCTTGTCGAAGGCGACGGCAACGCTGCCCTGACCGCCGACGAGGCAGATGAGGCGATCGCCGTCGATGAGCGGATGAGCGGCGAAGCCCCAGAGCGGCGCGGGCACGCCGTAGTCTTTCTGAAAATCGCGTGACCATTCGACTTTGCCGGTCTTGGCGTCGAAGCAGAAAAGGTTGCCGACGGCGCCGAGCGTGTAGACTTTGCCGCCGTCAACGTTGGGCGTGCAGCGTGGGCCGTTGGGGTAGGAGACGTTGTAGACGCAGGCGGTTTCGTGCTTCCATTTCACGTCGCCCGTCTTGGCGTCGAGGCAGAGTACACGTTCTTTGCCTTTGAATTTCTCGCGGTCGAAGTTGTCCTTCTGCACGTCCTGATCGGGTACGAAATCGGTGACGAACACCAATCCGCCCGCGACGGCAGGTCCGGAGTAGCCGTTGGCGACTTTGGCCCGCCAGAGGATCTTTGGCCCGCCTTTGGGAAAGGCGTCGATGATGTTCTTTTCCCGCCAGACGTTGTCACGCTGTGGCCCCATCCAGCCGGGCCAATCGTCGGCGCGGAGCATGGAGGTGATCGTGAGGGTGATGATGGACGCGATCCAGATTCGCATGATTATTTCTCCTTGAAAAAGGGCGATTGTTGCTTGACTGTTTGCCGCTTAGCGCTCGCACGGAATCCTCTATGCGCTAAGCGGCAATCTGAAATCCGCAGGTGTTCATCGCAGCCGCACCATGCGGACGCGATGGTTGTTGCTGTCGGCGATGTAGAGGACGCCGCTCGAGTCGGCGCAGCAGCCGTGCGGGCGATCCATGCCGGCCTTGGTGGCGAGGCCGGCGTCGCCTGCCTTGCCTTTTTGGCCGCCGGCGATGGTCGCGATTTTCGATGTCTGCACATCGATCTTGCGAATGCAATGGTTCTCGCAATCGACGACATAGATATGCCCGTCGGCGTCGCAGCGGATGCCTTTCGGCCCGGCGAAGATGGCGGTTTTGGCGTCGCCGCCGTCGCCGTGGTAGGCCCATTCGCCGGTGCCTGAGATCGTAGTGATGATGCCCTTCGTGTCAACCTTGCGGATGGCGCTGCCTTCGCGTTCGCAGATATAGGTGTTTCCTTTACCATCAACGCAGACCGCGCGAGCGCCGACGATGACAGCCTTGCTCGCCTGCCCGCCGTCGTCGGGGCGATCGAGTTTGGTCCGTGCTTTGACCTTGGCACGGCCCGTGCCAGCGAATGTTGACATGAGTCCCGTCGCCAAATCGACACGGCGGATGCGCCAGTCGCCGACGTCGGCGATGAGCAGGCCGCCTTTGCTGTCGAGGATGCAGTCGTTCGGTTCGACCATCGCCGCTTTGTTGGCCGGACCGCCGTCGCCTGAGTAGCCTTTCTTGCCTGTGCCGGCGAGTGTGGTGATGATACCGGTCTTGGCATCAATTTTGCGTACGACGGCATTGAGGCGATCGACGATGAACAGGTTGTCAGCTTTGTCGACAACGACGGCATAGGGTTCGTTGAAGGTGGCGTCGATCGCTTTACCGCCGTCGCCGGTGTAGCCCTTCTTGCCGTTGCCCGCGACGGTGGTGATCGTACCGGTCTTGAGATCGACTTTGCGGATGCAATGATTCATCGACTCGGCGACGTAAAGATTACCCTTGCCGTCGGCTTCGCAGTGAAACGGCTCGCTGAGCGTGGCCTTGCTGGCGGGGCCGCCGTCGCCGGTGAAGCCACGTTCGCCCGTGCCGGCGAGCGTTGTCATTTTCGGCGCGTCGGCGCCGCCGAGTGATAGGGCGATGATGAATGCAATGTGAAGCATATTTTTTTCCTTTTAATGGCGTCCGGATAACACACGCGACAAATCCATCCGCTTGGCCTCGTTCCAGGTTTCCTCGGTGCCGATCGGGAACCAGAACGTCGAACGCACGACATGGAACGGTTCGACAGCAGCGACTTGACTGACGTAATCGGTAATCTCGTATTCGTTGCGAGGCGACAAGCCGATCTCGAAGCGAAACACGGACCGCGGAAACGCATACGCGCCGGTGTTCGCCAGCTGGGGCGGCAACAGGTCGGGTTTCTCGACGAGCTTCTCCAGCGTGCCGTCCGCCTTCAGATAGGCGATGCCGAACCTTTTCGGCTCGTTGACCTCCTGAACGATCACACCGCCGCCGGGACATTCCGCCAATTTCGCGAGATCGGCGGCACCGAACAGGTCGTCGCCGTTGAGCACGAGAAAGCGTTCCGAGCGGATGTGCGCCTGGCATTTCCGCAGCGCGTCGCCCGTGCCTCGCGGCGTGCCTTGTGGAACGATGACCCAGTTCTTGAAATGCGTTTGCCGTTGCAGATAGGCTTCGACCTGCTCGGCGAGATAGTGCACGACGACGACGAGCCGTTCGACCGATGCCGGCAGAGCGCTGAGCGTCCAATCGAGGATCGGCCGGCCTTGAACATTGAGCAGCGGCTTGGGCGTTGTCTCGGTGTGCGGTCTGAGGCGAGTGCCAAGACCAGCGGCGAGCAAAACGGCGTCCATGTCGGGAGTCCTTTCTTCCGTGTCTTCCAGTTGCAGCTCAGTGCTCGCAAGATTTGACGCGAGCGCTAGGCCGTAAGCGGCGATGCAATTCCACTTAGATCGAGTTTATCAACTTAACCAGAAATGCCGAGATTAGCAATCTTGTGTTTTCGGTTAAAAAATCCTCAAGCGACCAGTCTAGCGGGGACGATGAAAACTACGAACTTACCGCCTCTCACGAACATGCTCGATAACCCCGAAATTACGATTTCGTATCTGAACATTAGTTTACTATTATTGGCGTGAGTAAACAGGAAAGGAACATCCCATGCGTCGGTTAATGTCGGTTGTTGCAATCGTCCTACTCTCAAGCGTCTTGGCGGGCTGCCGTAGCACAAGTCATAGCAACACGGGAAGTTGCGGCAGAGAAATCGGTTGTAGCACCGGATGCGAAACCGGTGGAAAAGCACGCTCGCCTAGGGCGCATACGTACGGCATTTGCGACTGCGAATACGACGACTACTGCTCAAGTCGGTCGCCGTGGATTCGCCGGAGCGCCACTAAGTCCATGCCGTCGGCACCGCTGCCAATGCCCGGAAAACTGCCCGACGTCAAGATGGGTTTGTAAGGTACGCCGTTGTTAGCCAGTCGCCGAAGGCGAGTCGTCAAACGAGATCGCCCTGGCGTTCAAGCGGAATCTTCGCCTTCGCTGACTCGACGAATTTGTGCACACCATCGAGAAGCCGCGATACACGAATCGCCCGGTCGCCTGCGCGCAGCTCATACAATCGATTCAGCGCGGAATATCGCACACGCTCGATGTCGTTCCAGGCGAACGTGACGGTTGCCCGCCACGGCGAAATACGGATGACGCTGGTTTCTGTGAGTATCACCCGAACGCGAGCAACCTCGATCAACAAAAGCCCAGGCACGAGGCCGAGGCATAGCATCGAACTGCCGGCAATCATCAGCATCCGTTCATCGCGCCATTGTAAACGCCAGATCAAGACGCACAAGAGCGTCGGCGGCGTCAGAGCGAAGCACATTGCCGTGATGCGAAGGACTCGCCCGTATCTCAACTCGGCGATGATTCCTTTAGCGTCGATCTTTGCTCGACCAACGAAGTCCACGCTGAACCAACTACCGATCATTATCGCTGCCAGCGCTGTGAAGACAAATTGTAGAGTCGTCATGTCGGTCACTCTTTGTCGTGCCGTTTTCCGAGCGGCGATCGATTCTGCCGAGGCTCACGCAGCAACATCCGTAGTTCCTCGATCACCTTGGCCTGGTTCGGATCCTTGGCGAGGTTCTTGTGTTCGCGTGGATCGTTTTGGTGATCGTAGAGTTCGATGCCTTTCTCGCCTTCGTCCCACTCGTTATAGCGCCAGCGTTCGGTGCGGACAGAGTAGCCCATGAAGCCTTTGTCTTTCCCGCCCCCGCGCGTCACCTGAGTGTAGGCGCCTTTCTTGAAGGGCAGCGTCGGATCGTCGAGAAGCTTGGCCAAGCTCATGCCGTCCACCGGATGCGCCAGCTTCACGCCCGCCAGGTCGGCTGCCGTCGGATAAATGTCGATCAGCTCGGCGACGCGATCGCACGCCTTGCCCGGCGTTCTGCTATTCGGGGCGGCGATAATCATCGGCACGCGGGCTGATTCCTCGAACAGATGCATCTTCTGCCAGCAGCCATGCTCGCCCAGCAGCCAACCGTGATCGCTGATGAAAATGACGATCGTGTCGTCCCAGAGGTTGTGCCGATCGAGCGCGGCCAGCAGTCGCCCGACCTGCGCATCCATGTAGGCGACCGACGCATAATAGGCACGGATCGAATTACGGCACTCCTCGTCATTCAGGCCATAGTTCGCGGGGTTGATCGCAAACGCTGCTGGCGGCACGCCATTGCGGAGTTTCGCAGGTTCGACCGGAATCTTGATCTTGTCGAGTGAGAATGGATCGAAATATTTCTTCGGCGCAATCCACGGTACATGAGGCCGATAGAAGCCTACGGCGAGGAAAAACGGCTGCTCGCGTTTCTGCTGGAGCACCTTGATGGCTTCCGTCGCCGCGATGCCGTCGGTGTGAGCGTCGTCGGTCCCTTCCGAGGCATGCCAGGCAAGCGCGGCGCCGAGGGCATTGCCCTTCTTCGGCGTATAGTTTTTGAGCAGGTTCTCCTCTTTGCGATCCACACCGATGGGATTGATGACCTTGTCCCACGATTTATCGTCGTCGAGTCCGTTGGTACCGATCTGCGCGGGCACACCGTAATGGTAGATCTTGCCGATTCGCATTACAAAGTAGCCCGCGCGACGAAACAGTTGCGACATCGTAATCGCATCGGGCAGGTTCTGGCGAAAGTGCGTCGCGTTTTCATGGACCTTTGTGCCATCCGGCCTACGGCCCGACATAAATGACGCACGGCTCGGATTGCATAGCGGGAATTGGCAGTAGGCGCGGTTGAAACGCATACCGCGCTTGGCGAGCCGATCGATATTTGGCGACTTCGCAAGCGGATCGCCATAGCAGCCAAGGCGATTGTTGAGATCGTCGGAAATGATGAGGAGCACGTTCTTTTTCTTGGCGGTTTGCCCATAGCTGAGGGATGGACAAACGAGAACGACGACACAGACCAACCCGAGCCTGATTTGCTGCATACGAAAACTCCAAGCAGGTGACTGGAGGGAAATCGAGTATGTAAGGAATGTATTCGCATCCGGTGGGAATTCAGGCGTATTTTTGCACGTTTACCGGGCGGGATTTATTTTCGCACAATTCGCGCTTTACAAGTGTCGTGTTAAGGATTAATATTTATTCAACTTCCACGGTGGTCCCTCGTAGATCCGTTTTTCCACGCTGACGCTGCTTACTTCCAAGCGCACTTCGTCAGGGTGGATTGGTGGCCTATGAATCCGGAGTGCATTTCATGCCGATCGTAGTTACGTGCGCTGGCTGCAAAAAGAAAATTCGCGCAGCTGACAAGTTAGTTGATAAGTTCGTGAAATGCCCCCATTGCGCCCACAAGGTGAAGGTGACGATTATACCCGCCAGCGCAGTCGTTCCCGCTATGACGACTCTCAAGTCTGGAGCGAAAGGCGGAGCGACGGCGGCCGTGAAGACTCCGATGACAGCTGCCAAACCGGTCGTCGCCCCTGCCAAGACAACATCGGCGAAGAAAACCACGAGTAGCAACACATCGCCGGTTGCCGCGACAAAGCCCATTCCCGTCAAGAAGAAACCCGTACCTGTCGATGACGCCATGTCCTCTGAACCGATGCCCCCCCCACCGCGGAGTGAGCCAAAACGCGAAACACCGAAACCCAAACCGGCACCGTCACATCGTCACGACGACGATGAGGAGGACGGCAACCCCAAGCGGTTGGTGCTCCTCGTTTCCGGCGCCGGCGTCCTCGCGGTCGTCGGCCTCGTTTTCTTATATTTTGCCATCTTCTCCCAACCATCGCTCGGGAATGTAAAGGGCAAAGTCCAATTCGGCGACCAACCGCTCAATCAGGCTTCGATCGTATTCATCAGCTTAACTAACCCGAAACAATCTCCGATCAATTCCAATACAGCGCCTGACGGCGATTACAAAATGAATGGCCACACCGGCAGGGGTTTGCCTTTGGGGAAATATAAAGTAATCGTCAGCAAGATGGTCATGCCCGATGGTAGAATACCACAGGGACCGGAAGGCGAAATCGCCCGTGAGCAAAGCCGACTGCAGGAATTGATTCCCGCGGAATATAGCAACGTCGCGCAGACCAAACTCGATGCCGAGGTAAAGGGCGGCGATAATACGTTCAATTTCTCAATCCCCAAGTCACCGTGACCGGCGATTATCGGGATCTGGTTTGCACGGAATTTCCCGCCCGCAACTTCGGTGTTATCTGTCGTTAATATTGGTTCTCGACAATCGACAAATGCGGGCGTGCTCCCAACAAATCACACCAAATTTGTGATTTGCACTTGACAAATCCACCAATAAATGAAACCTTATCAGGAAGCCAAACTCATACCTTTTTCTTAGGAGTGGGTTCCGGTTTGCACGTCGTTGCCACGCGATTAATTTTCTTTTGTCGAGGTATCGGCTGCTGGGAATGAAGGTAGGTCTTATTTATCCCGTCTTACTTCGAGGCACCGTCATGAAAAAATCGCGCGATGGTTTCACGCTCATTGAATTGCTGGTAGTGATCGCCATCATCGCAATCCTGATCAGCCTACTTGTCCCTGCGGTGCAGAAAGTTCGAACCGCTGCCGCTACCATGCAGTGCGGCAATAACCTGAGGCAGCTGGGCATCGCCATTCATTCGTATCACGACGCGAACAAGCAGTTGCCTACGGGCAGCGGCAACGGGTCCGGAAACCCAGCGACGGTCGTTGCCGACTTTAGCTGGGCCTACAAGATTCTCCCGTTCATGGACCAGACGCCACTGTTCGATTCGGTCGGAACAACCAATATCGTCGCGCAGGTCGATACCGTTCCCGTCGCGACGTATTACTGCAATGTGAGACGAACGGTTCGGCAGTACCACAATCAGGCCATTTGCGATTACGCCGGCAACGGTGGCACGAATTCCGGCAGCGGTACCGACGGCGTCATCATTCGCACGGGAACCGGCAAGCTTACGATGCAGAGTATTACCGATGGAACCTCGAACACGCTCCTCCTCGGCGAACGCCGCATCAATATTGCTTTCATCGACAACCCCAGCGGCACCAACGACTGGGGCGACAACGAACCCTACTGCCGACCACAATACGACGCCGACGTCATTCGCGTCGCCGTGCCTTCCGGCGGCAGCTGGATCGCGCCGGGCAAGGACCTCATCGACTCCACCCCCTCCACCGCCTCGCCGGCACCCTGGGTTTGGCATTTCGGCGGCTCGCATGAAGGAGGCATGGCGGCCCTCCTCGGCGACAGCTCCGTCCGCAGCGTTCGCTGGGGCGTGGACCCTGCGGTCTTCCGCAGCATCTGCCAACGGGCCGACGAGCAACCGATCGACTGGGCCAGCGTTGAATAGCGAGTACGTATAACCTTCGATATCGTTGGGCCTGTTCGTTCATGCGAACAGGCCCAACGCCTTTTACCGCTTACAGCTTAGCGCTCGCGCGACGTTACGTGGATGCTAAGCCGCAAGCGGCAATACGCAAGACTAAATCGTCGCCCACGGAGCCCGGTTTTCGCGGCTGCGGAGGCGGTTCGCCTCGGCGTCGTTGCGGAACTCTTCACGCACCGGATCCCACGTCAGTCGGCGACGGAGCTGGTAACCGATGTTGCCAAGCTGACAGACTTGCGAGGTGCGTGCGCCGATCTCGACGTCGGCGACGGGCCGTTGGCGAGACCGGATGCAGTCGAGCCAATCCTGCCGATGGCTGTTGCCGACAACAGGCAAACGAAAATCGCGTGCGCCGAGCGGCGTTGTCAGGATGCTCG
The DNA here is from genome assembly GCA_009697105.1 of Gemmataceae bacterium. Lineage (GTDB taxonomy): Bacteria > Planctomycetota > Planctomycetia > Gemmatales > Gemmataceae > SIAQ01. The sequence continues at coordinate 12,697 of SIAQ01000130.1, forward strand.
CCGGCGTCGAGCGGATGACGCTGCGATCGACGTAGATCGTGCCGTCGGCCCCTTCAAACGTGCAGCCGCTTGGGCCGCCGTGGAACATCTCGATGCCGTTGGCGTAGACGTAGCGAAGGCCGGTGTCGCCGCGTTCGGGCGGGTGGATTTCGGTCGGCCCGCTGGCGTCCATGTCGAGCGCCCATTGAGCGATATCAAAGTGATGCGCGCCCATATCAGCCAGCATGCCGCCGGCGTATTCGCGATAGTTGCGCCAGGCCGGGAAGTGCGAGTGGATATTGAACGGGCAAAGCACGTGATTGAACGCCCTCGCCGGTGATGGGCCATTCCAGAGATCCCAGTTCACGCCATCGGGTGTCGCTTCGTTCGCCAAGTCGCAGGGCCGATTGGGAGCGCCGACGCCGATGCGAACCGTGCGCACTCGGCCAATGCGACCGTTGCGGACCAGCTCGACTGCCTGGCGGAATTTGCCGCCGAACTCCGTGCGTTGCTGGCTGCCGGTTTGGAAGACGACGTTGTTCTCGCGTGCCGCCGTCACCATCGCGCGAGACTCAGCAATCGTCAGCGAGAGCGGCTTTTCACAGTAGATGTCCTTGCGGGCGCGGGCGGCGAGAATCGCGGGGATCGCATGCCAATGGTCTGGCGTACTGATAACGACGGCGTCGATGTCACGACGCTGAAGCATCTCGCGGAAATCGACATACGCCGCGCAGCCGCGATACGTGCCGGCCTTGCGTTCCGTGGCATAGGCGCGGTGGACTCGCTCGATAGCGTCCTCCCGGCGAACGCGATGCACATCGCAAATGGCGACGACCTGCGTCTGACGGTTACCAAGGAACCCGCCGAGATGCCCGCGGCCCATCATGCCGATGCCAATGAAGCCAAGGTTGATGCGATTGCTCGGCGCTTGAGCGTTTTGGCCAAGCAACTGGCCATCGAGGATGAGCGGTGCCGCGATTCCAGCGGAGGCGGTCGCGAGAAAACTTCGCCGAGTGATTGTGCTAATTGTCGTCATAACGCATTGCTCCGTGAACCTAAGTACTATTATTGAAACCACGCCCGTTCCAATCCGGTATAATACGCATTGCCGAATATGTCCAATGAATTCGAGGAAGGTCCGATGCGTCGTTCGTTCTTACTGGTAGTCTTGGCCCTTGGATCGTTGAATCAGGCGTTAGCACAGAACGATCCGCCCGCCAGGACCGTCGCCGACTTCACGCTCAGAGATGTCACTGGCAAGGACTGGTCGCTCGCCGCTTGCAAGAACAAGGCGATCGTCATTGCTTTCATCGGCACGCAATGCCCGATCAACAACGCCTACATGCCACGGCTCGTCGAACTCGAAACCAAGTATCGCGACAAGGGGGTGCAGTTTGTCGCGATCAATTCCAACGAACACGATTCGCTCGATAGCGTTACCAAACACGCGAGCAAGTATAAGCTGACGTTTCCCGTGCTCCGCGACGACAAACACGTTGTTGCGAATCGCTTCCAGGCGGAACGGCATCCCATCGTGTATCTGCTCGATGACAAGCACATGATCCGCTACCAAGGCCGCATCGACGATCAATTCGGCATCGGCTACACCAAGCCGGCGCCGACGCGGCGCGATCTTGCCCTCGCCATCGACGAGGTGCTCGCGGGCAAGGACGTGACGACCGCATCGACGTCGGTGCAGGGATGCTTCATCACGCGCGTGCCATCGGCAAAGAAGAAGTCGGACGTGACTTATACCAAGGAAGTATCGCGCATCGTGCAGAATCGCTGCCAGGAATGCCATCGCGCCGGCCAGATCGGGCCGATGCCGTTGTTGACGTATGACGACGTAGCGTCGTGGTCACTGATGATCCGCGAAGTGATCGACGAGCAACGAATGCCACCGTGGCATGCCGATCCGAAACATGGCAAATTCAGGAACGACCGCCGGCTTTCGGAATCCGACCGCGCGACATTCCTCGCCTGGATCGACGCCGGTTGCCCCGAAGGCGACGCCAAGGACCTGCCCGAACCTCGCAGGTTTGTGCAAGGCTGGTCGATTGGCCAACCCGATGTCGTTCTGACAATGCCGCAAGCCTTCACCGTGCCCGCGAAATCGGTGCGGAATTCGATACCGTACAAGCATATGCGGATTCCCACGAACTTCGCCGAGGATCGCTGGATTCAAGCCGTCGAAGCCAGGCCCGGCAATTATGAGGTCGTGCACCATATCATCGCTTACATCGCCCAGGGCGGGAAGCGTTTGAAGAGCGCATCCGACGGCATCGGCAGCGGCATGCTCGTCGCCTATGCTCCTGGCGATCTCGGCTCGATCTTCCCGGCGGGCGGCGCCAAGAAACTGCCCAAAGGCGCGGAGATCGTATTGCAAATGCACTACACGCCGACTGGAACTGAGCAAACCGACAAATCGTCCATCGGCCTGATCTTCGCCAAGAAGCCGCCCGAAAACGAAGTCCGAACCCGCGCCATCACCCAGCAACTCTTCATGATCCCGCCCAACGCCGGCGATCACAAAGTCGTCAGCGCGACGACGTTTGCCAAGGACGCCGTACTCTACAGCCTGTTCCCACACATGCATCTGCGCGGTAAGAGTTTCAGTTTCGAGGCGATCTATCCCGACAATCGCCGTGAAGTGCTGCTCAACGTGCCGCACTACGATTTCGGTTGGCAGTCGAACTACATCCTCGAAAAGCCGCTGCGATTGCCCGCCGGCACGCGCATCGAATGCACGGCTAAGTTCGACAACTCGCCGAAGAACCCGAACAATCCCAATCCGAAAGCCTACGTTTTCTGGGGCGAACAGACCTGGGAAGAAATGATGATCGGCTTCGTCGATTACGCTATTGTGGAATCGGGCGGCGAAAAAAAAATAGATTAAGCACAAGCGGCAGGGGTGAGGTACTCCGAACCCCTGCCCTCAATCGTTGGAATAAGTTCACCCCAGGGGTTCGGAGTACCTCACCCCTGGGCTTGGCGGGTTTTCATGAAAGTCCTCGTTATTGGTAAAGGCGGGCGCGAGCACGCTTTGGTCTGGAAACTGGCCCAGTCGCCGCGCGTCGATCAGGTCTTCTGCGCTCCGGGCAATGCTGGCACGGGTATCGACGGTGTCAACGTGCCGATTGATCCCAACGACTTCGAGTCGCTCCTCCGCTTTACCAAAAAAGAGGAGATCGGCCTGACCGTTGTCGGTCCCGAAGACCCGCTCTGCAATGGCATCGTCGATGCGTTTCAGGCTCATGGGCTGCGCATCTTCGGCCCTGCCAAATCCGCGGCCAAACTCGAAGGCAGCAAGGTCTTCGCAAAAAAAATGATGCGTCACGCTGACGTGCCGACGGCCGAGTTTAAACTATTCGATCATCCGGAGCCAGCGCGGGCCTGGATCGAATCCCGGGAGTATCCCGTCGTCGTCAAGGCAGATGGATTGGCCGCGGGCAAGGGCGTCATCGTTTGCAGCACAAAAGAGGAAGCGATCGAGGCCGTCAACCGCATCATGGTGCGCGAGGAATTTGGCCAAGCCGCGGGCCGACAGATCGTCGTCGAAAAGCGACTCGATGGCGAAGAAGTCAGCGTTCTCGCCTTGGTCGCTGGCCGAACGATCGTGCCGCTCGCGCCGGCACAGGATCACAAACGAGCTTTCGACGGCGACACCGGGCCCAACACCGGCGGCATGGGCGCCTACTCCCCTGCCCCGCTCGCCACACCCGAGCTGCTCGGCGAAATCGAAACGCAAGGATTCATCCCCATCGTACATGCCATGAAGCGGGCGCGAACCCCCTTCCGCGGCCTCCTCTACGCCGGCGTGCTCGTCACCAATCAGGGCCCGCGCATCCTCGAGTACAACTGTCGGCTCGGCGATCCCGAAACGCAGCCGGTTCTCATGCGGCTCAAGAGCGACCTCTGCGAACTGCTCGAAGCCGTCGTTGACGACACGCTCGGCGACTTCACGCCCGAACAAATCGTCTGGGACCCGCGCCCCGCCATCTGCGTCGTTATGGCGAGCGGCGGCTACCCCGGCCCGTACGTCCGCGGCAAAATGATCCAGGGCCTCGAGGATGCCGCCAAGGTTCCCGATGTCAAAGTCTTCCATGCCGGCACGAAACTCGAACCCGGCGGTATGGTCACCACCGACGGCGGCCGCGTCCTCGGCGTCACCGCGATCGGCGACACCCTCGCCGACGCCAAGGCCCGCGCCTACGAAGCCATCGCCAAAATCAGCTTCCCCGGCGGCTTCTACCGCAAAGACATCGGCGATAAAGCGATTACGAAAAGCGTGCAACTTCCTCCTCAAGCCCCAGGATGAGCGCAGCGATTCCTGGGGGTGGCCAAGCGATTTCGGTCTTTTTTTCGGTTTTTTGGAGTGTTGGCCACGAAACCAAGAGTGAGGGGGCAACTGCATGCAGCTTATTTTGGCAATAAACGAAAAAAGCCTCGCAACCGACTTTGCAGTCCTATCCGCCAGCATGTTACGATAACGAAAAAAACACCCCAAGCCCCACCATGAGCGCAGCGATTGGTGGGGGTGTTTCAGCAATATTCCAAAATAATTCCCAGATTTATCATTGACAGCAGCTTTTTCATCAATGACCCGCTACTTTGCTAGAATCTGCGATTGGTTGGGTAGAGGATTCAAGGTAAGGTATTGCCTCCTGATCTCGTTGCAAGGAGGCATTGGTTATGGCTCGTCGTCTGCTACAGGATGTAGTACGACAGCGCTACTGTTGAACTAAAATAGAAATGTCCGGTCATAACGCAATAGGAATGTCCTCTTTCGCCCTTGGGCAAGGAGGACAGCTATGAGCGTGCAACAGAAAGACCGGATCGAGATGAGCCAGCAAGAACGTGATCGACTCAAGGTGCTGCATG